>JBAYKT010000007.1:0-71457 GCA_041664445.1 Patescibacteria group bacterium
TAATATGCCTGGATACTAAAAATAGTATTAGAGTTAATTTTCGGGGCTAATAACCCTATAATCGTTCATTAAAAATTATTAATTTATGAAAAAAGTTCCAGTCAACTTACAGGACGACGATTTGTCTCGCTATTTAGCAAAAGTGGGGCTCATCAGAATTTCTCAGGGCAAGGTACGTGACACCTGGTCCCTGAAAAATGTACTCGGTCATGATAATTATTTGTTGGTTGTTGCAACCGACAGAATTAGTATTTATGACTATGTATTAAATGCTTTAATCCCTAAAAAAGGGGAGGTTTTAACAGCCTTGACTCACTTCTGGTTAAATCTTTTAACCGGTTTCGAAAACCACCTAATCCTTTCAAAACTGGAAGCAGGCTATAATTTCGCTTACGACTTGAGAGAAGATTACCTTTTTGAATTGCCAGTTGAGCGTTGTTTGGTTGTGAAAAATCTAACCGGTAAAATGTATCCGGCCGAAATGATTTTCCGTGCTCATATCGGCGGATCAGTGTGGCCAGAATACCAAAAAAACGGAATTGTGGCCGGGCAACAATTACCAATCGGACTGCCAAAATGGTCAAAGCTGCCGGAAGCAACATTCACCCCATCCACCAAGGAAGAATTTGGCAACGACATCAACAAGGATGTCGATTATTTCTACAGTGTTATGGATTCCCTGAGCTTGAAAACTGAAGCTGAAGAGGTTGTCGCAATGCTTAAAGAAGTCTATGGCATCGCTTACAAGTATGCTGAAGATCGCGGGATTTTAATTTTGGACACTAAATTTGAGGTGGCCGGAAAAATTCTAGCCGATGAAATTTTAACACCCGATTCCTCGCGCTTTGCTCTTAAAGAAGATTGTGAGGAAGCGATAGCAAAAGGTCGCGACCCTTATTTCCATGACAAACAGCCAATCAGGGACTGGGGAGCAACTGTTCCAACGCCTTTCTCCGATGGGAAAGGTGGTTTGATTACCGGTTTGAACAAACTTAAATCAGAAAGTCCGGAATATCTGGACTACATTGAATTTGCTCAAAAAGTAGAAGTCCCGGAAACAGTGATTTCTGAGGCTAGCGCCAGATATCTGGGCATTGTCGAAATGATTACCGGCGACACTTTGAAATATTATCAAGCCGAAAAAATGGGCGCTCGCTTAGGTTAAACCACTAAAAATTACGAAATGAGAAAAATTGCATTTATTACGGGATCGAAAAGCGACTTGTCGCAGTGTCGTGGCGGCTTTGAGTTAATCAAAGAATACATGAAAGACCACCCTGGTGAAATTGAAATTATCGGCATTTACGTCCGTAGCCAACATCGCAACACCCTGGAAACACAGGAGTTATTACGAGAACTAGCGAATATGGAAGTCGATGTTGTTATTGTTGGCGCCGGTTGGGCCAACCATTTGACTGGATGTTCCGACGCTTTCTTGAGATACACTCTCAAAAATGATCGCTTGGTTGTTATTGGCGTCGCTTTTGATGGCGGAAATGAGGATCGCAACAAAGCGGCTGTGCTTTCGATAACAGAGGTTCCTGGAACTCAAGTTGTTTTTGAGAAAGACAAACATGTATATTTTGGCGCTGTTGGATTTCTCAACGCATGTCTGTTCGCAATTACTGGTGAACTTTCAAAAATCAAACTTCCCGAACCACGTCCAATCATGGACTTAACCCTGGAAGAAGCACTGGAAATCTCTCGAAATTAATTACAAAACTAATCGTGAAAAAGCGATAAATAAAAGGGTTGCCTGACAGCGACCCTTTTTTAATAATCTATGAGAAAATTTATTGCGTGATAAATCAAAAAATGTTATAATTTTAAAGTCAGTATAGTAAAAATAAACTGACTTAAAAATAAAAATAACCCGAGAGTAACTTATGAAAAACTCCTCTCTTTATAGAGCACTTACAACCAATCAACTGAAGATGGCTATCTTTTTGATTGGTTTTTTATTAATTTCCATCCCAGGAATAGCAGCGGCAAAATTAATTTCCGTCGGCACCGCCTCTGATATCGTTAGTTTCGGAAATAATGTCGGTATCGGGACGACAAATCCAGGCTCCATGTTACAGATTATTTCCGATGGCACGGATGTAGAAGTTTTAAAAACAACTGGATATTCTAACACCGCGGGATTTTCTCCCGCCGCAACACAACAGAGAGCAAGAGGAACGGCTGCTTCTCCTCTAGTCGTTCAGGCTAATGATAAATTAGGAGGAGTATTTGCTAATGGCTGGAACGGAACTAGTTTTTCAGGGACAAATGCCGGAGCTATTGTAATATCCGCCTCTGAAACATTTAGCACATCAGCACAAGGAACTTATATCACCTTTGACACTACTACAAACGGCACAACAACAAGAACAGAAAAGCTTAGAATAGATAATCTTGGCAATGTTGGGCTCGGAACAACAGCGCCTTCACAATCACTTAGTATTAATATACCAGCTGGAACCACTAAGGGCATAACCTTCAAAGAGGCGGATGGTACATCGTATGGCGCTGGGATATACTATTCGGAAGCAGCCGATCAACTAAGAATAAATACGATTCAAACTTCCACGGATGTTACTGGAATTACCATGACTAGAACCAACGCCAATGTGGGAATTGGATTAACTAACCCGACAATAAAACTGGATGTCGCTGGGGCCTTTCGTAATTCTTTAGCTACCACTCATTCCCTACTTGGAGGAGCTGGGAATGTAATTATTATGGCTGATAACGCCGGTTCTTTATTTTCAGCTACTCCAGCAGCTTTTACCTCCTCTATCAATGTCAGTACTCTTTATCATATAAAACAATGGTTCGTCCCCGCTGCCGGGCAGACGATTAGTTCCAGCGGCACAACTGTAACCATGCTTAATCCAGTTTCCAATTTTCAATTCTCTTCCAGCATGATTGGTTCTAAATTAACCATCAACGGCGAAAGCAGAATCATCACCGCCTATACCTCAACTTCCGTGGTCACCGTTGATTCGGCTTATAGTACAAATTACAGCGCCGTGTCTAACACTCTCTGGGGAGTTTATGGCCGGGCGGTAGAAATTGCTAGCGACGGCGCGATTTCAACTTATTCAGAAGTTGGCAGTATGGCTATTAGAAAACGTTCAGGCGACGGCAATGTTTATATTCCCGCCCTGTTAGACTCTACTAATAATTATTACTGGCCGTCTTCTGTTCTCTACCTGGATAAAGACTTCCCGATAAAATGGTCGGGGTCAACTTCTTACAGCAGCAGTGCTAATGATGTGGGCTTAAGAAGAACAGCTACCGGAACTCTAGAAATTTATAATGGCACTAGCACAACGCCCGGAACAGCGGCTGATTATCGAGATTTAAATTTAAGAAGCTTAAATCCAGCCGGTGAAAATATTGGAATTGGGACAACTACAGCATCTAACAATAAATTAACCGTTGTTTCCAACCAAAGTGGTGGCGGCGTTATAAAAGTACAAAATACCAACATCGCCTCTTGGTCATCTTATGAAATGTTCGATTATGCCGGTGTCCATAAAGCTAGTTTTGGCTACGCTAACCCCAGCGCGCCGACAGTTGCCGGTTTAGCTCATTTCAGCACCTCCGACGATACCCCCTTTATTATTGCCATTCATGATTTAGAAAAAATGAGACTGACTACCGAAGGCTATTTAGGAATTGGAGAAACCAATCCAAGTAGACCATTACACATAGGCGCTAGTTCTACTGACCTCGTAGCCGCTGGAAATAATAATTCAATGATACTCGTTGATGGCATTATGAATTCGACTAGCCGACAACAGTCGGGCATAGTCTCTAGCCCTTGGGTTAATCCAACATCAACTTCTGTCCAAACTTATATCGGTCTTAATTTCGTTCCTAACTCCGACTCCCCATATGTTTCCGGTGCTAAAATAATGGGTTTATACGGAGGCGCATACTATCATGGAACCAGTACTCTCGGACAGGCTTACGGGGGAATTTTTAAAAATTTTGCTGACGACACATCTACAATAACAACCAGCTACGGAGTTTATATTGACGATGCTTATAAGGCTGTCGGCGCTACTATAACTAATAATTATGGTTTATATGTTACTGACATAACCGCCGGTACCAATGATTATGCAATATATTCTGAGGGAGGAAGAAATTATTTCGGTGGAAACGTCGGAATTGGAACGGCTGCTCCAAGTTTTCCTTTGCATGTGGTTGGCAATTTGGCTGGCGCCCAAACCGTGGGAATCCAAAATATAGGAGGTAGCTCTACTGCTGATGTTCAGCTACTTTTAGGTACGAGCGCAGCCGCCGGCAATCTAAATGTTGGGGCTATTTTATACGGTGATAGAACTGATGCCACTATTGCTGGGGATACGGATCTGTTGTTTAAAAATAGTTCCGGCACAACCATGAGTACTAATATGATAATTAAGGCGAACGGCAACGTCGGCATTGGTTCAGTCGCACCCAACCAAAAATTACACATCTTAGACAAAGTATCCAGCTATGCGACAATAAATATTGAAGGCAAAACTGATACCGCCGATGCCGGAGCAGCAATTCTGTTTAATGAAGGAAACAGCACCTCTGGGCAATGGGACGGCGGTCTTTATGGATTTAAAGCCGCCTATGATGGTGGTAATAATTATTTATATTTTGAAGGCTTTGCGAATGGAACCAGTCAAGGAAAACATTTAAATATCTTACGTACCGGTAATGTCGGTATCGGAACCACCGCTCCTAACGCAAAGTTATATGTCTCCGGTCAAAACGTTTCTTTTTTATCTGCCACCAGCTCTAACACGATGCTAATGGGCCGAAGCGCGTCAGAACATCTCTCCGTTTATGTTGAAGACACGGGTGTTCTTTTAGAATCAGTTCAAGATGAGAATACTGCCGGATTTGGTAATATGATTTTTAGGACTGATAATGATGGAACGGCAGATGGTTATTTTGCTTTTCAAAACAAGGCGGCTACTAATTTTATGAGAATAACCGCCACCGGCAGCGTCGCTATTGGCACCACTGCTCCAGTTTCCAGATTATCTGTGGTCACTTCTACCTTTCTGGATAATGCGCACGCAATTTCCTTTGGGGATAATTTAAACTATTACTACGGAATTGGCATTGCTGGAGGCTCCGGGACAGAAGGAGTCGGTATCTGGGGTGGCTCGGAAGGCTCTGACAAATCCTTAACTAATCCCAATTTCTTTGTCAAAAGAGGTGGTAATGTTGGCATCGGCCTAACCGCTCCCGCGGCTAAATTAGATGTCGCCGGAACCGTAAAGTTAGGAACTGCCGGCGGCGCTTTTACAGACATGGGAACTTGTACAATCGCTTCTACCGCCATCAGTACGACTAAAACAGCATATACTTGCACCGGCGTTCCCGCCTCAACCGCGGTAGCGGTAAACTGTAGTGGCTCGACTACCCAAAGCGGTAGTGGAACAGTATATTGCCGTGCTACTGGAAATATCAACGAAGTTGCCTGCAACACCTCAGCCGCCAATACGACAGCAATGACCTGGACTTGCATGTGGATTCGACCATAATCAATAATTATTAAAGTATGGAAAGCAAACCTAAAAAAATGAGCAAAGTTCTAATTTTAATAATTGCCATTCTCTTACTCTTGATTCTTATGGCCGCCGCCTATTTGTTAACAATTAATAATAAATCAACAAGTGAAAACGATATTCCCCAAACAAATACCGACGATTATCAGAATGCGGAGCCATTAACCACTGACATCCCAACTGCTAATAGCAACATTACGACGACTGAAGCGGAACCACTTTCCGAATTAAGAACAACGGCCATCGCTACTAGCAGCTCTGAAACCATAAAACCGGAAGAGGCTAACGCCCCCGCGAATAATATTGAACAGCGCGACGATAGACTTAATAATAACCCGCGCCAGCATAACTAAGGGTAAAACAAAATAATTAAATAAATCAAATATCTATAAAGTTATACTATGCCTAACATCCAAGAAACCCCGAACTCTCAAGAAGAAGGGGTAATTAAAAAAACAAAAAGCGTCTTCCTGTCTCCCGTAAAATCAAAAGGGGTTCTGGCTTCGGTAGGGGTGGTTTTGATTTTCCTAATCGCCCTCATATTTGTGAACTACTTTTCACTCATGAAAACTCGCCAGGAACTACAAAATTATTCCGCTATTACTGCCAACCTAGAAAATGAACTAAAAACTATTTCTAAAAGATCGACCTTAGTTTCCAGCTGGCGTAGTTTTGGCGATAACTTTTCCTCCTACGCCTATATATCCAAGGAAGAAACTGATATGTTTTTTGATGAAAGAGTAACTGCTTTTAATTTCCCGCCGGTTTATAATTTTGATTCTGTTTCCGGCTGTGAAGACTCTGCTTGCGGCCTAAAATCCTCTTCCCTTGTTGCAACCGATCAGGATGGCGGCCAACAAATAAGCAAAGTGCCTGCTGAATTAAAGGATAAAAAAATTATTTTTTCCCAGCTCAATAAATTGAATTCCCTGCAAGTAGCTTCCTTTATTGTAACTGACGGACCGGAAGAAAGGGCTTATGTTTATTTTTACGACGGCAAAAAATTTACCCCGATTATTACTGAAAACACCGAAAACCAAATAATTACCAAATATAGCCGCGGTGGTGGCGCTATTGTCGCTGGCGGCGATGATAAAGATTTTATCATTCTCTATATCGGTTACGAAGGCTTGGGATTCCACTACAAAAATGGACAATTGAAAAATATTTCGGATTTCTTTGGTTTAAGAGTAGCTGATAATGGCTTCAAACCATATATAGTCAAGGAGGGTAAAGATAATAATGCCGTTTGGTATGTTTTAAGCCTAAACAGCAATAAACCAAAACTCATAAAACTTTGGCAAAATAACACATCAGAAATAGTTGGCGCCGTTGATTTAAGCAATGTTTTTGATGCTAGCGAAGGATCTCTAGCCGCTTTCGCCCCCGGAGACAAGATGCAAGAAATTAAATTTATCTTTAAAAAAGACGGCAGCACTAATGTTAATGCCCCCGCGCAAATTTTAATTCCCGGCGCTTCATCACAGACAGAAGTGCAAATACCGGCTTCTTTGTCGCCTTATGAACTAAGATTATTCTCAGACAAGGGTTTTGATAACACCATTGACCGCTCCGTAGTATCGGTAAATCTCAACGAGGCGCAAGGAAATGTTACTAAAGCTAAAATAAACGAAATTGGGGTAAATGGCGAAGCAAAATTATTTTTGTCCAATTCGGATAAAATATTTTTTGAAACTAAAGAAAATGAGGAAATTGTCTTTACTCTGCATGGCCGTGATTTATTCTGGAGAGCTGATTTCCAAAAAGGTGACAGCAATCAATATTCGCCCTGGTTTGATAATATCAACTACTTAGACTATTACTTGCAGGTCGATTAAATTAATTATTACCCGCGATAAACCCGGTACTCCAAGCGACCTGAAGATTAAAGCCGCCAGTCGGACCGGCAATATCCAACACTTCCCCGGCTAAATACAAATTGGAAATTATTTTAGAACCCATAGTTTTAACATCGATCTCTTTCAAATTCAGACCGCCGACAGTAATCATCGCCCTGTCATAACCAGAAAAATTAATAATTGTTAGTTTAAAATCCTTGATGTTCTCAAGGATTTTTTTTCGATCGCTCCTAGTAATTGTCTTGGCTTTTATATTTTCATCAATATCGGAAATCTTTAATAAAAAAACCGCTAAGCGGGCGGGAATAATTTCTTCCAAACTATTTTTAACAAATTTATTATCTTTAGAAAAAAGGGTAATCAATAATTTATCCAAATCTTCTAAAGCAATCTCCGGCTGAAAATCTAGGCGCAAGGCAAAATTTTGATATTGGTTAAAATCTAAAAAGCGGCTAATATTTAAAGCTGCCGGGCCGCTAAGACCGGAAGCAGTAAAGATTATTGGACCCTGCTCCGCCGCTATTTCTTTCTGAACGCCAACCAATTTAAGTCTGACATCGCTTAAACTTAGGCCCTCTAGCTCTTTAATACTCTGATTATTAACCAAAATTGGGGCTAAGCCGGGATATAAAGGGGTTACTGAGTGACCAAGCTGTTTGAGCCACCGATAAGCATCCCCGCTCGAGCCAGTGGCCGGATAAGACTTGCCACCAGTAGCAATTAAGAAACGAGCGGCGCTTATTTCTTCCCCGCTATGCAAAATAATTTTCTCAATTAAATTATTCTGAACAATAAAATCTTTAACTTCGCACTCGGTTCTAATCGTTCCGCCGGCGGCCGTTATTCCATTTACAAAAACTGCTAATATATCGGTAGCTGAATTACTCTCGGGAAAAACCTTATTATCAGCTTCGGTTTTTAAACGAATACCTCGGCTGGCAAAAAAATCCATTATTTCTGAAACTCCAAAACGGCTTAATATTGGGATTAAAAAATTAGCAGCCGGGCCATAACTTTTAGCAAGCACACGATAATCAGGGATATCATTAGTTAGGTTACAGCGCCCACCACCGCTAATTAGTAATTTAACCCCTAAACGCTTGTTTTTCTCCAAAAGTAATACCTGGCTCCCCTTTTCAGCCGCCTGTAAAGCAGCCATAAGCCCTGACGGACCGCCACCAATGATTACTAAATCATATTTCATATTTATCTAAACAAGCGCTTTTAATAAGCAAGTTTCTTTAAGCTTTCCAAGTCTTTTTTTATGGCTTCAACCAGTAATTCCGGATTCGCAAACTTTTCTAGTTCCCGTATTTTGCCCAAGACTTCAACTTGAAGAATTTCACCGTAAATATCATTTGCAAAATCAACAATTAAAATCTCTAGTGAAACTTCTTCTTTAAAAACATCTTTAAAGCCAAAATGCATCAAACCGGAATATGATTTATTATCAAAAATTATCTTCACGGCATAAACGCCATGAACAATATCCAAATCGGTTTTATCCAAATTGGCCGTCGGATATCCCAATAGCTTTCCTCTCCCCTGGCCATGAATTACTTTAGCGGAAAAAATTGTTTTTTTAGTCCGACCTAAAACAGAAATTTTATAAAAAGCGAATAATAAAACCGCGAGCGCTGTCAGCTGCATCCAGTTTAAATAGTTATGATTAAAAACATAATCTAAAACTAAAGCGGAAAAGGGCCAAAATAATTCCAAAATGGTTGCCGCAGAAGCCGGAACGCGCCGCAAACCGAAATAATAAATAAACATGGAACCAGCACCGCTCGTTAAAACAATTAAGCCTAATAAGCTCCACTGCTTAACGCTCACCAGCGATAAGGAGCCAAAAGAACCACTAACTAAAACTAGGACAATTGCCAAAATTGAAGTTAAGCCAAAACGCAGAGCGGCGACCGCCTTGTAGTCAAGATGATTAGAAATCCGCTTGCCAAAAACTGTGGACGAACCAAAAGCAAAGGCGGCAATAAACGCGAATAAGGCACCATTATGCAGCCAGTTTATTTCCCAAAAGTCAGCCCCCAAATTGGCAAAAGCAATAAAATAAGAAGCGGCAATGGCAGCCATCGCCCAGCCATAGAATTTTTTGGGAAGTTTCTCGCCCAAAATTAAACGCGCTAGCAATAGAGCAAAGATTGGTTGTAATTTTTGCAAGATGACGACGGTGGCAAAACTAACTTCCCCGTCCATTGCCGCAAAAAAAGCTTTAGTAATAAAAACCGTCCCAATTAAACCACCGAATAAACTAACCCAGCCAAGAGCTAGCCAACTTTTGCGGCTCAAAGTTTTTATCTTTGGCCAAAAAATAAAAACAAAAGGCGAAAGCACTATAAATCCTAAAAGATGCTCCAACATAACTACTAGTTCGGCCGGTAAAACGTAAAATTGCGGTCTAATAAATAAGCCGTCAATACTCCAAAACAAAGCAGCGAGCATAATCGCCAAAGAACCAGCTATTTGCCCAGGCCTAAACCTTAACTTTAAATTATTTACAGACATGTGTTTAACTGTTACTTATTAAGTATAGATATATTAACCAAGCGGTGGCTAAATTTTGCAAAAATAATAACGGGATGCCAACTAAAAAATACCATTTTCGGGTTTTATGACGAAAGACGAACATTCCCAGATAAACCCCCAAACTGCCAAAAGCGGTCGCTAAAAAGAATAACAGACCTTCGGAAATTCGGGAAGAGCCGGGATTAGCAGATTTTAATTTGTCTAAAAACATCAAGAAAAAGGCGATTAAATTAAGCGCCAGCAAAAAGGCTAAGATTAGAAGCAAAGTATTGTTCATTTTTTTAATATTGCCTTATAATTATAGCATAATTACCATATATGCCCATCCTCCTGCAAGTGAACAACTTAAGTAAGGAATATAGCGGTCAAAAAATATTTTCCGGCCTGTCTTTTGCCGTCTCGGAAAAACAGAAAATCGGTGTTATCGGCCGCAATGGCGCCGGCAAATCAACGCTATTCAAAATAATTAGCGGCGAAGAACAGGCGGATAATGGCGAAACCATTGTTCATGAAGAGGCCAGTATTGGCTATTTGAAGCAAAATCCTGATTGGCTAGATACAGAAAGTGCTTTAGATTATCTGATTAGACAAAGTGGCCGACCGGAATGGCGAGCGCGCCAGTTAGCCAGTAAATTTGAGCTAGATGCCGATAAACTAGCACAAGCCGCTAGTGGGCTCTCCGGAGGCTGGCGCATGCGTCTACGTTTAACAGCTATGCTTCTTAAAGAACCGAACCTCTTCTTATTGGATGAGCCTAGCAACTATTTAGATTTAAACACGCTCATTCTTTTGGAAGATTATTTAAACTCTTATCGCGGCAGTTTTTTAATAATTTCCCATGACCGTGAATTCTTAAAACGAACTTGTAAGGAAACCATTGAAATTTCTAAAACTGGCTGTTATCACTACCCCGGTAATATTGAGGCTTATCTAGCGTTTAAAGAACAGAAGCTAAGCACTCTTATCAAAGCTAACGAAAGCTTAGAAAGGCAACAACAACATTGGCAAGAATTTGTTGATCGCTTTCGCTACAAAGCGTCTAAAGCTAAGCAGGCACAAGCCGTAATCCGCAAAATCACTAAGCTGGAAGCTAAGCGCATAACCATTGAGCATGAGGCTGGCATTACTCGCATTATTATCCCGCCAATCGCGCGTAAAAATAATTTTGCCTTAAAAATAAACGAGCTCAGTATTGGTTACGGTAATCAGCGTGTGGTTACGAATATTGATTTCGACTGCCGTTCCGGAGAAAAATTAGCGATTTTGGGCCTCAACGGCAGCGGCAAAACCACTTTAATAAAAACCCTGACCGGAAAATTAAACCCTTTGGCCGGTTCTTTCCGTTTGGCCGCTAATAGCCGCTTAGCTTATCATGGCGAAGAAGAAATAAGTCACATGAACGGCCAAGAACAAGCCGGTGATTTTTTGCGGCGAATTGCGTCCGGCGATTTAAAGACTGAAGCGGTTCTAAAAATGGCTGGTGATTTTTTATTTTTCGAAGAAGACTTAAAAAAACCGATTTCTGTTCTTTCCGGCGGTGAACGTTCGCGCTTATTGCTCGCCGGACTGCTCTTGTCTAAACCGGATATTCTAATTTTAGACGAACCGACTTGCCATCTGGATTTTGAAACTACCGAAGCGCTAGCCGGTGGCTTACATAAATTTAACGGCACCGTGCTCTTCGCTAGTCATGATCGGACTTTTGCCAGCCTCATTGCCACCGGGATTGTAGAAATAAAAAATGGTCTGGCAAAAAGAAAGCATGAAGATTATGAAGATTACGTTATTGCCTTAGAAAAAGAGTTAGCCCAGAAACGTGTTCTGGAAAAAACTGCAGCACCGGAAATAAAGGCCGAACTGAAATCCGACGATAGAAAAAAGTATCTAGAAAATAGAGCTCGCCAAAAAGAAATCCAAGCTTTAGAAAAAGACTTAAGCAAAATGCAAGCTTATAAAAATGAGTTATTGGAATATTTTTTGGAACACTATGAAAACTACCGGCCAGAAAAAGTAGCGGAACTAGAAGAACTTAAACGCCGCATCGCCGATAAAGAAGACTTGTGGCTAATGCTGAGCGAAGAAAATAAAGAAAACTAAAAGACTGGGCCAAACCCAGTCTTTTAATATATGCACGGGATGAGGGAATCGAACCCCCGTCTGCTCTTTTGGAGAGAGATATGTTGCCACTACACCAATCCCGCAAAAATACTCCGAACCGGAGTATTTGTATTATAACAATTTAAATACTCTTGTCTACTTTTTTACTCTTCCCCGTCAAAGCCCTCTTTCTTAATCCGCATCTCTTCATCGCAGCAAACTAATTTGCCGCCGCCGTCTTTGGTAAATTTGACTTCGTTGCCGCAGATGCGGCAAAAATAAACTCTGTCTACTCGGCTGCTCATATATTTATTAGTAAGTTTCCTCAAAGACCTCAAAATGCGCTTGCGGATGCAAACAAGCTGGGCAAACTTCTGGAGCCTCTTCGCCTTCATGAATAAAGCCGCAATTAGCACATTTCCAACGCTTAACAGTTTTCTTTTTAAAGACTTCCCCGTTTTCAATATTTTCTAATAACTTACGATAGCGAGTTTCATGCGCTTTCTCCGCCTTGGCAACATTATCAAATAATTTAGCAATCGCTTCATGTCCTTCTTCGCGCGCTTCCGCAGCCATGCGTGGATACATTTCCGAATTTTCATAGAGTTCACCTTCAATCGCCGCTTTTAAGTCGGCTGGCAAATCACCAATCAGCTCCAGTTGTTTAGCCCAAAGCTTGGCATGTTCTTTTTCATTTAACGCCGTTTCTTCAAAAATATTGGCAATCTGCATATAACCGGCCTTGCGGGCGATAGAGGCAAAATAATCATATTTATTGCGCGCCATTGATTCACCAGCAAAAGCGTCTTCCAAATTTTTTTTAGTCTTTGGTCCTAACATATTTTTTATTTATTTTTTAACTTTTTTAACTTTATCATTATTATCTTTAAGCTCCTTATCTTCAGCCTCCGGCACCTCGCAAAATTCTAACTGATAAATATGGAATACCGAGGCGGCAAGCGCGATAATGAGCGGGCCCAAAACCACTCCCCAAAAACCAAACAGTGTAATTCCACCTAAAATTGAAAGGAGAACAAAAATGGGATTAACTTCCGCCTTCCCCTTAATCATATAGGCGCGGATAATATTATCAATCGAGCCGATTACCAGTAACCCCCAAAGCAGAATAAAAGCTCCCTGCCAAATATCGCCTACTAACAAATAATAGACGCCAACGGGAATATAAAATATCATTGAGCCAAGATATGGAATCAGAGATAAAATAGCGATCAAGACGCCGGCTAAAAATGGCGGGAAACCGACAATTGCAAAGCCGATAGCCCCGACCGCCCCCTGAGCGATGGCCGTGACAAAAGTAGAAATAAAGGTCGTGTAGCTCACCGCACGAAATTTTTGAAAAATCTGAATATCGTATTTGTCTGGTAGCGGTGACAGCAACATCAGCTTTTCCAACATCTTTTTGCCATCCACGAAGAAGAAAAACATCGTCAAGATTATCATTAAGAGCGAAATAATAAAATTGGTGGTTTCCTTAACGGCGATGGTCGCTCCGGAAATCAACCAATTGCTGGAACTTTTCACGACGCTTAAAACAGTATTTTTAAAAGTTTCATGATTCTGTGTAAAACTAATAATATCAAAATTATCTAAAAAGCTATATCTAAAGGCTTCGGTTTTAAAAATATCATTAACATCATGATTATTAAAAAATTCCATCGTCTGTGAATAAGCGGTAACCGATTTTTCGCCGGCATAAATGAAAGCTTTGACTACCGGAACAACAATCACCAACATTAAGAACAAACACATGAAAAGCGCCGCTAAATTACGTCGCCCCTTCAAGCTCTTAACTAAAAATTCATACGGACGATAAAATATGGAGACCAAAATTACCGCGACAAAAATCTCCGTTAAAAATGGCCGAAACACAAAATAACAGCCGATTAAAACCAAAAACACCAAAATCAGCAGAAACGGTTTGGTTAAACTTTTTGACATATTGATGTTAATTTTTGGCCGCGCTCCGTAAAATCGGAGTGACAAGAAACGGACAAAAAATTATTATTTAGTCTCTTTATGAATAGTATGCGCTTTGCACTTATTGCAGTACTTTTTCATTTCTAAGCGCTCTTTCAAGGTTTTTTTGTTTTTGTGAGAATGGTAGTTAGTAGTCTTACAAACGGTACATTCCAACTTGATCATGTTGTCTTGTGACATATTTATTAGTTCATTATTCTTACCCCCTAACAATATATAAAAACTCGTTAAAAGTCAACTATCAACCCTTAAATTAGGCTATTTCTGGCAATAATCGCAATAATGGGTGCCTCGGCCGGCCAATTTAGTCTTAACAAGCGGGCGGCGGCATTTAGAGCAAGGCAGCTTCCCGCGCCCATAAACCTTAAGCAGACGCGAAAAATTCCCCTTCTTCCCGGCTGAATCCACATAATTATTAAAGGTCGTTCCCCGATTTACAATCGCTTTTTTAATAACTTTATTAATCTCTTGATAGAGTTTTTTTATCTCTACTAGTTTTAAGCTGGCGGCAATACGCATCGGCTTAATGCCGGCTAAAAACAAAGATTCGTCCACGTAAATATTTCCCAAACCGGCAATTATTTTTTGGTCTAATAAAAAGGCTTTAATATTCTTCTTTTTATTTTTTAACTTCGCGCCTAAATAAGTGGCCGAAAATTGAGCAGTAAGCGGTTCGGGTCCATAGCCAGCGGCAATTATTTTTTCTAGTTCCTGTTCATTTACAATTTTAAGATAACCAAACTTGCGCAGGTCATTAAAAAATAATTTTGTCCCACCGGTAAATTCAATAATCGCCCGCGTATATTTATTTGGCAGTTCCCCGCCCACAGAATCGGCAAAAGAATTTCCTCCCAAACTATGGCCGCCGCCAATTTTTTTGGCACCTTTTACTAGAATCAACTGACCGGTCATTTTAAGATGAACCAAGAGATAATTTTGCGTTTTTTCAGATGCCTTGGGTTTAATTTTTAAAATCAATAATTTGCCGACACGAGCAATTTCCGTAATTTTATGGTCCTTTAAGGCCCCAACAAAAAAAGCCGCCTCATTCTTAGCGGTTTTTGCAAATAATAATTGAACAGCCGTAATTTCCGGTCCGACAATACTCGCGGCCAAATCACGGCGGATAGTTTCCACTTCCGGAAGTTCTGGCATAAAAATAAATTTTAAAAAGCAAGCAGGAGAATGATGACAATCACTAAAGACAAGAGTCCAATCGCGAACATCTTAGCTAAACCGACTCCGATTTTATCAGGATTAATGATTGCCATATAAAAATATTATAGCTCTTTGAAAATAAAAAAGGAAGACTAATATTTGTAGATAGTCTTATTTTAGTATAATTTAAACCGCAAAAGCCATCTTTATAAATTTAAATAATTGACATAATAACAATATATTGGTATTGTATAGGGTTACTTTTATTAAAAAACAATAATTGAACATTAACAAATAATTAAAGGAGGATATATCATGGATACAAAAATCATTAGAGGCAACCTTTTAGGCGCGCCAATTTCGGCAAATTATGTAAGCATAAATGACGCTGATATCGGGACATTATTAAAAACAGCCTCTGGCTTAGCAAAAACATTATTTGTGGTAGGCGCTGCTGCCGGAATCATTCAAACTCTTCTTCATATTTACGCTAATGTAGAGACGGAAGAGGAAAGCGAAGAAAAAAGAATAAAAAGAGAGGAAAACGAAAAAAAAGAAAAAGCAGAGCGAGAACTCATCCCATGGGGGACTTTAGTGCAAGTAGTAAGCTGGCGACCTAAAGGTCTAAGAAAAATAAACCGTAAATTTTGCGGCACTTGTCTAAACGAAACCGTTACTATCGCCTGTGATTCGCACAATCTAATTATCCCGATTAACCAAATTAGAGGATACCAGAACTCTATAAAAGAGCCATTCAAATTATTTAGCC
Source organism: Patescibacteria group bacterium (assembly GCA_041664445.1). GTDB lineage: Bacteria > Patescibacteriota > Patescibacteriia > Patescibacteriales > UBA12465 > UBA12465. The sequence goes on from JBAYKT010000007.1 coordinate 15,987, forward strand.
TGCGGCGGCATTTTTACCACGAAGCTAAAATTACTCTTTTTGACGGCTCTATTTACATGGGTAAGATAGAATCTCCGGAAAAATTTGATTTTTTAACGCCAATTGGTAATCAGTCTATTTTAATTAATGATTTTCTAACAGAAACCTGCATAAAAAACATCGTAGTTAAAGATGTTGAATTGCTCAGAATTAATATGATTAAGTTCATTGAAGAAAATCATAAAAAATTAGAGGATTACCTCGGGAAGGAAAATCTTGAACATTTTTTTCTCACTTAACAAAACAAGCAAACAAAAAAGGCCTAACAACAGATAGGTCTTTTTTATTTAAATGTGGGCCGAGTAGGATTCGAACCTACGAAGGCACAAGGCCAGCAGATTTACAGTCTGCCCCAGTTGACCGCTTTGGTATCGACCCGTTTATATTTGTTCTTATGATAAATAAAATATTTCTTTCTGTCAAACCATAAGAAACAACTACTTTTTAATGCCCTCAATGAGAACACGGACCAAACCGTAAGCGGAAAAAATAATGGCTAAACCGATGGCTGACCAAACAATTGTATCTCGGCCTTTCTTAACTTTATCGGCGCTACCGGAAGAAGTCATCCAGGTTATACCGCCATAGACAAACATTAATAAAGCAATAGAACCAACCACACCCAAAACCGTGTTAATAATCTTACCAATCAGCGCCTGAGGAGTATCAATGGAACCGAGAGGGTTGCATAAAGCAGTGCCGCCAGCAGGGCAAGTAGGCGTATTATCGGCTAAAACTGGGATAGCAACTAACATCGAAACGGTAATAATGCCAAGAGAAAGAAAAGATAATATTTTTTTCATATTTTTTATATATATTTAAATAATAACATTTTTGGATAAAAAAAAGAAGGGGTTACGACATTTATTGTCATTTCCCCTTCAAGCACATCCTTTTAATTAACCACCATTTTGACAGTAACTAATTCTGTGGATTTTAATTTAAATCTTGGAGTCTCATAATATGGAGACTGGGTCTGGATACTTGGAGCATCATGAATTACTTTCCCGTCAGCAAATGCAATATCATAGCCATTACTTGTTTGCGATGCTAATAAATATTTATTGCACTGCTGAGCACTAACTACACGTATAGTAAAAGGGGTTTCTCCTTTTACATCAATGTAATAAGTGCCTTTAGTAAAGACAGAATCTTTTGCCATACTAATTGATTTGGCTGTTTCTGGTTTAGTTGACGCCTGAAAAGTGATTGGTTTTTCTTTAACCTTTTGAGGGTAAAAAAGATTGTCAATACTATCCATCATTGCTTTGGCCTCTTCAACCTTTCCCTGTTTAAGAAGAACTGCGTATTTGCCAAGCAAATTATTTTTCTGCCGATTTTTCTCGGCTTCCAGAATTAAATCAGCTTTGACCTGTACAGAATCAACTGTTTTACCGATAAATAAATCGGTTTTCAAGGTTGCCCAAGGACTTTTGCTGGCCGTAATCGGTAAATAACTAGTGAATACTGCCCAACCAATAATCGCTACTGCGGGAATGTACAGCAAGCGGCTGTATTTTTCCGCGAACCAAATAAAATTGATAACCAGAACTGTTGCCCAAACACTCCAATTAAAAACTAAATGGCACAGGATACCAATAACCACGGAAGCGATCATCAATTTCCAATACGACAATTTTAATATTTCTTTCATGTTTTTATCCCGTCCTTACTTTACTCGGACAAGGTCTCTTTTTTTGTTTTTAATTAACTACGAAATATCGCCCTAAAAATTGCGGGCACAAATTCCACTATAGCATCGCTCGCTAAATGAACCGGAAACTCATTCCACATAGTATCCTTGTGAGCATGACTAGAAGCCGGGGTTGCGTCAGAGGAAGACGAGGATGAAGAAATGTTGGCCTTGTTTCGAGCTACTGAGTAAGCACCCGACCAAGTAACTAAACGCTCAAACCAAGGGTCTCCAGCTTGAGCATATTCCCTATCCATTAAACGTTCGACAACAATGCCAAACTCTTCAGCAATTTCCTCGCGTAAAGATAGCGGACCATAAATTAGAAGAATTAAAGTTAAAATAACTGCAATCTTCCAGATTAAATGATGCCAATGGCCAGGAACTTCGGTCGGCATAATTTGCGGGGTCAGAATTTTGTTATTGGCGATAGCTTTATCACCAAAAACACTCTTCCAAGCCCTTTTATACCAAGGCTTAGGAGTTTCAGCAGGCTTAGCTTTTTCAAATGATTCAGCGGCATTAATACTAGTATAAGCATCGGTCATCACTCTATTATAGACAAGTTCTTGTTTAGAGAACCCGTCATCATTCCGAAACCAACCTTGATTAAATAATGGTTGGCCGATACCGATAGCAATAGACCAAATCCAGAAAAAAGCGACCATGCACATCAGAATAAAGGCACGCCCATTGTTAGTCCTAAAAAACCAGTCTAATGTCCACAAAGCCGGACCGCCTATTCGAGGTGAACGTCGATGAATTTTCAGACGCGCGTGATCTTCAATTCCGCTAACAATCGCTTGGAGAGGAAATTCTTCTCCGGCAGCAATCACTCGCGGAACATCAAATACGGCAATACCCCTGTCATTAGTTTTCCTTAAATAGCGTCGACCATCAAAGATGATATCAACATTAACCGGCAAACCATAGCCCTGAGCCTTAATAACTCTAATAAAAATGCGGAAATTGCCCGCTCCATCGTGAGTGCGAATCAAAACAATTTTTTGAGGATCGTTTTTTGAAGAAGCAGCTTTTTCTTTTTCTGGTATTTCTACCGTAAGTAGAGATTTCTCGTTAGAATCTTTCATAAAGACTTCAAGCGTGAAAACCTGTTTTTTGTCCGTCTGAGTATATGGAATTTTATATTCCAAGAACCCAATAATGTCAGTGTCAGTTTGCGCAACTTGTTTATAGTTGCTATGGATTATAACGTTCAGGGCGCACGGTGTGCCATCCTTACTAGTCCTGATTCTTAAATTGATGTTTGAAGCATCAACAAAAGATGTTACATCTAAGCCAAATTTGGGCGTCGATGACTTTACTGGTTTAGGGGTTCCTGTTCCGGGACCACCGCCAGCGCCTGTACCTGTAGTTGCCATGTTTTAATCTCCTTTTTACTTTAGTTTATACTGTTTTTATTTAATATTTTATTGTCAACGAACAATAATTGCCATACACTCCTAGCTCTCATTGTTGAAAGAATTATATCATATTTTTACAAGTTTGTCAATAAATGACAAGGCCTAAACATAAAAAATGGCTAATATTAAAAAAATAAGGGGATATTATAAATCCCCTTTTTCCAATTTTAACTGTTAACCGCTTGCCCATTAAAATAAATGAGACATTTTCCAGTCTTAATGGCAAATTTTTTAAATGATTCCAATAATTTCGCTCTTATATTTATTGATTCTTTAAGTGCTTCTAAATAACTAGAAACGCTCAAGTCATAAATTATAAAAAAATAGAAATTATCCAAATCATCAACAGAAGCGACGCTGCCCTCGCTCCTTTTGTGTACAATCTTTTTAAAACTCGGCTCAAAATTCAAAAGCTTAACAATCACTTCTTCTGTCAAGACGCTAACAGAAAAAAATCCCTCAGACCATATCTCTGTATGAAATTCCCATACATCAGGTGGCTTAGAGGCTTCATCATTTTGTTTATCTTCTGATGGAAAAAGATTGTCCCAACCAAAAACATCTGCCATAGAGTGGGCTAAATGGTTAATCCCAAATGTAGATAATTTTCTGTCAGTTTTGAATAAGAATCTAGCTCTTAACACAAGGGCCTTATCAATGTCATCGAAAATTGACTGCTGTTTTTTGTTAAATTTAATTATTCTTTTCAAACTGATAAGAGCCTGTTTAGCGGATAAAATATTCGCACTAGAAGAGTCGTTAATTTCCTCATACAAAACCGGCAATCTCTCTGATGTAGAATCAAAATCTCCTTTTTTGATATCAATCATCAATTTCTGCAATTCATCTAAATCAATCATGTCGATAATTTTTTATTGTTAAAATACTGGGTTAAATTACTAAAATCTATTTATATTACCATATTTATTCATAGACGTCAACTATTAATCATTAAACAACCTCACAAAAAACAACCCCTTTCGGGGTTGTTTTTTTCTGAGCCGTTGACCGGGATTGAACCGGTGACCTTCTCCTTACCATGGAGATGCTCTACCAGCTGAGCTACAACGGCACTCCTAATTACATATTATTTATCTCTTCCCTCAACTCTTCCAATTTCTGATTTTCGGGGTTAGCGGCGGCTAATTTTTCAAAATATCTCAGCGCCGATTCCTTATCTTTCCTTATTATACTTAAATCCAAAATTAAATCAAGATAACGCGGGCTGCTCGCCTCAAACTCTAAAGCTTCCAAGACATTATCAAAGGCGGCATCGTAATGCCCGGCTAATTTTTCCAGCCAAGCCAAGGAAAAATAAATTTCCGGCAAACTTAAATCACCCAACATTTTTAAATCATCTTTAAACTGCTTTGCCAATTTTAAGGCATACTCATAAGTCTGGCGCGCTTCTGGGAATTTCTTTAATTCTTCATAAATGCCTCCCAGCTTAAAAAAAGCCCCTAAATTTTTCTGATCCAGACTGATAACTTCCACCAGCTTCTCTTCCGCTTCATTAAATTTTTCTTTCTTAATTAAATCTTCGGCCGCTGATAATAATTCTTTAATTTGTTTTTGTTTTTCCGGCCAAGGAATTTTAGAACTAACTTTATAACTGAGTTTCATCTTCTTCAAATTAATATGAGCGGCTTTTAAGGCTTTGGATAAACTAGAATTAATAAACAGAAAAATCCGCCCGAAAAATCCGCCCCATTTTGCCAGGTCTCTTTCCACGCGCGCCTTAATGATAGTATTTTTAAATTTAGCCTCTTTTTCTCCGGGCAAATTATTAACGTCTAAAATCGCCAAAGCCGGAAACTTTTTGATAACAATGGCGAGGATAACCGCCACCGAAATTAAAACCAAAATAATAGAAATAATAGTAAGCATGGGTTTAGAGTTTAACGATTGAAGCAAATTCTTGGACATTGAGACTAGCGCTGCCAATCAGCAAACCATCAATATTTTTTTCTTGTAAAAATTGCGCCGCATTGCCGCCATTAACACTGCCGCCATAAACGATTCTTATTTTTTTGCCCAAAATCTTAGCAACTTCGGCTTTCAAGAAAATATGAATTGCTTCCGCTTCTAGCGGAATTATCGGCTCACCGGTGCCAATCGCCCATAATGGTTCGTAAGCGATAATAATTCCGGAAGAATTTTTAATATTTACATCTTTTAAAGCGCCCTTAACTTGAGCTAATAAAACTTTTTTAGTTTGTCCGAGCTCTCTTTCATTTAAAGTTTCGCCCACGCAAATGATGGGAATTAATTTAGCTGCCAGGGCCGCTTTTATCTTGGCATTTATCAAATCAGAGTCTTCTTTCAGAATTAAGCGTCGTTCGCTGTGACCGACAATCACATATTTTACTCCCAATTCATTTAAAGTTTCCGGTGAAGTTTCGCCCGTTAAAGCACCGCGATTTTTAAGGGCGCAATTTTGAGCACCTAACAACAAATCGCCACCCCGTAAAATATCGACAACCGGTGCAATCGCCAAAAACCCCGGGCAAATAACCGTATCGTTTTTAGGATTTTTAATTTTTTTCTTCAATTCTTTAGCTAAAATCAAGCTATCTTTAAAGCTTAATTGCATCTTCCAGTTGGCAATAATAATTTTTTTCATATTATTTGCGCTTATTATTTTTAGCCCAATCAATTGTTAGTTTAATTCCGCTCGTCAAATCAATTTTCGGTTCCCAATTTAAAACATCCTTGGCTCGCTGATGACTCAAACAGCTCCTTCTCTGCTCTCCGGCCTTAGCGGGTTCTTCTTTGATCTTAATTTTTTCGCCCAAGGCGGCTTCGATTCCGGAAATAATATCCAACAAACTTGATTCTTGGCTGGTGCTAATATTTATTTCACCTCGACAATCAATTTCCTTGGCCGCACTCAAAGCCTCAACGACATCGGGTGCGCAAACAAAATCGCGTGTTTGCAGGCCATCACCAAACATTTTACTCTCTAATCCTTTAACCGCGTTATCAATAAAAATAGCAATTACCCCGGCTTCCCCGCCCTTAAATTGACGTGGGCCATAGACATTGGCAAAACGCAAAATTGTATAATTTAAACCGTAAACCTGATAATAATAATTTAAATATTTTTCAAAAGTTAATTTATTGATTCCGTAAGGCGAAAGCGGATAGGTTGGTGCGTATTCGGTTGTCGGAATTTCTTCGGCTTCGCCATAAATCGCGCCGCCAGTGGAAGAAAAAATAATTTTTTTGACTTTTTGTAGACGGCAATTTTCTAAAATATTTAAAGCACCGACAACATTAATATCATTATCAAGTTGCGGATTCGCTACGGAAACGCGCACATCAATTTGCGCCGCCAAATGATAAACAAAATCAAACTGTTCACGCTTAAAAATCTTGGCAATTTTAGCGGAACGAATATCTAATTTATATAACTTTGCTTTATTATTAACGTAATCTTTGCGTCCGGAAGATAAATTATCAAGCACAACTAGCTCATGTCCTTCGGAAATGAGTTTATCAACTAAATTAGAACCGATAAAGCCGGCGCCGCCGGTCACAAGGATTTTAGCCATATAAAAACATCATAACACGATTTTTTGATAAAAAAAAGTCCAGTTTCCGCGTTATACGAAAACTGGACAGCTATTTTATTTTTCAGTCTCTGAAACATGGCCGGAAAATATTAGCTCACCGAAAAGAATTGTGTCTTGACGATAGAGTTCTGCTTTCCAGCCAGCATTACGCGTTTTTAAAATTTGCGCGTGCCATATTCTGTCCGATCCGGCAGAAATTAAAACCGTATTGCAGGCTCCCTTGATTCTAAACTTGGTTTCTGAGTCTGTTTCATTCAAATTAAACAAACGCCAAATATCAGCTGGATCAAGTCCTTGGTCCAAATAAACACACCAATAGCTCAAACAGTTGCTGGTAATTTCCGCCTTAGCTCGGTAACAATCAACTTTTCTTTCCGGCAAATTAGTAATTAAACCTTCAAGAAACATGTTATTAAACAAGCGACTAGGAGTAATCCCAGCTTGATGAAAAGCGTCGGCGTAAGAAATAACGCCCACAAATTTCGGCAGCACTATCGTGCCGACGAATTCAATTTGTTCTGGATAATTCATGATTTAGCCCTCTTTAATTACTCGTTTAGTTGATTTTGTTTCTTCTAAAACGTTCTGGGAATTTTCCATCCAAGATTTAAGCCAACGACGGTGATTAATCAAGCCAATAAAAAACACAACAACAAATATGGCAGCCTCAATAATAACAATAAGCGACGGCTGACCGGGAAACGCCGAATTAGCAGTCCAGAAAACTACGGCAACCACGACGGTTGGCGCTATCAGGCCAAAAATGGAAAAAATCCAAACATCTTCCACTAAATTAAAAGCGGAAAATAAGAAGCGCGGCGACATGGTCGCCAAACAGATTAGCAAATCTTCTTGCCTATGGCTACCGTTTTCTAAAAACACTACCACAGCAAAGAAAATTCCGAATACAAAAAGAATCCAGGAAAACATCCAAATCATTTTTTTAATCATAGCAAACAGATTTTTTGGTTAATATTTAAAATTGTTAAATTACTTTTTTGGTTTCCAAATATGTTAGTATAAAAGTCGTTTTTAGTCAAATTATTGCCTTATTTTAAAGCAAAAACAGGCTCTAACCCTCGCTGCCGAAGGCTTGCTTTTGCTTTATCTTTTTGCTAAAATAATAGTAGATAATTAATAAACTTAGTCTAAATTAATTGGGCTAATCTAACTATAAAAACCCCCTATTAACCGGGAATTTTTGTTTTAATATGACAAAAGAAGATAACAAGAAACACAGTAATTACGGTGCTGACCAAATTACCGTTTTGGAAGGTTTAGATCCAGTTCGAAAAAGACCGGGCATGTACATTGGCTCAACTTCTGCCGCCGGTTTGCACCATTTAATTTGGGAAGTGGTTGATAATTGTATCGATGAAGCCATGGCCGGTTACGCCAATGAAATTTCGGTTTCCCTACTCCCGGACAGAATAGTCAGCGTCACCGATAATGGCCGCGGCATTCCAGTTGAACAACATAAAGTAACCGGGGTCTCGGCCTTAGAAACAGTTTTAACCAAATTACATGCCGGCGGTAAATTTGGCGATGGCGGCTATAAAGTTTCCGGCGGTCTTCATGGCGTTGGTGTTTCCGTAGTTAACGCTCTAAGTGAATATTTAAAAGCGGAGATATATCGTGATGGTAAAGTCTGGGAACAGGAATATAAAATTGGTAAACCACTCAAGGCCATTAAATCTGTCGGCAAAACTGATAGAACCGGAACAACTATTACTTTCAAACCAGATGCCAGTATTTTTACAGAACTGGAATTTAGTTGGGGTAAAATTCTTGATCGCTTGCGCCAACAATCATATTTAACCAAAGCCATAACAATCAACGTCTTTGACAAACGCGAAGGACATCGAGCCAAAAGATATAAATTCCATTTTGAGGGCGGCATTAAATCTTATATCAAATCTTTACACCGCAACAAATCTGTGAAGAACGACACAATTTTTTATCTTGATAAAGATATAAATGGCTGCAAGGTAGAAGTTGCCCTGCAATACAATGACGAATATAACGAAACTGTTTTGACCTTCGCCAATAATATTCATAATCCTGAAGGCGGAACTCATTTAATCGGTTTTAAAACTGCTTTGACTAGAACTCTTAATAACTACGGCCGCAGCAAAAACCTGGTCAAAGAAAAACAAGAAAATCTGACCGGTGAAGATGTCCGCGAAGGCTTAACGGCAATTATTAGTGTTAAGCTCCCTGACCCGCAATTTGAAGGCCAAACTAAAGGCAAGCTTGGAAACGCCGAAATGAAAGGTTATGTTGAACAATTGTTCGGCGAGGCTTTTAATACTTTTTTAGAAGAACATCCTAAAGAAGCGGAAGCGATAATCGGTAAATGTATTTTATCTTCTCAGGCCCGCTTAGCGGCTCGTTCCGCACGCGCTTCAATTTTAAGAAAAGGCGCCCTAGAAGGCATGACCTTGCCGGGAAAATTGGCTGATTGCTCCAGCCGTCATCCGGAAGAATGCGAACTTTATATCGTTGAGGGAGACTCTGCCGGCGGCAGCGCTAAACAAGGACGTAATCGCCGCTTTCAAGCGATTCTGCCTTTACGCGGTAAAATTTTAAATGTGGAAAGAGCGCGTCTTGATAAAATGCTCGCCAATAACGAAATCAAAAATTTGGTTATTGCGATGGGAACTAACATTGATGAGCAATTTGATTTAGATAAATTAAGATACCACCGCATCATTATTATGACCGATGCCGATGTCGATGGTGCTCATATCAGAACTCTGCTCTTAACTTTATTTTTCCGCCACTTCACTCAACTCATCACCCAGGGACATGTTTATATCGCGCAACCGCCGCTCTATCAAGTTAAAAAAGGAACGGCCGTTCGTTATGCTTATAGCGACGTCGAGAAAGAAAAGGCAATTTTAGAATTTGGCGGCAGCGTTGAAGAAGCCGTGGAAATAGGCGAAGAAAATGACGAGGGCGAAGAAAATGAAATAGAAATGCCCGGCGAAGAAGAAAAAAATAAAAAGAAAAAGGACGATGAAGACAAAAAAAGAAATTCCCGCATTATTATCCAGCGCTATAAAGGTTTAGGTGAAATGAATCCAGAACAGCTTTGGGACACAACCATGGATCCGGATAAGCGCATCGTCAAACAAGTAACCGTAGAAGACGCCGCGCAAGCCGATCAAATATTTGATATGCTGATGGGAGACAACGTGGCTCCGCGCAAAAACTTTATTCAAACCCACGCCAAAAAAGTTAAAAATCTTGATATCTAAAAACCTCTTACGAGGATTTAACATTTATGTATATTTACATTCTGGCGCCGATTATCGCCTTTATAATCGCTCAGGGGACAAAAGTATTACTGCGCTCATTCAAAAGAAAAGTTACCTTGCACGATATTTTTGCTTATTCCGATATGCCCTCCGGACACACCTCGGTAGTAGTCGGGTTAACTTCCATTATCGGTTTTAAATTAGGGATTGCTTCCCCGATTTTCGCGGCTGCCTTTGTCTTTGCCACCATTGTTATCGTTGACGCTATCGGTTTACGTAATTATTTAGGCCAGCACGGAAAAACGCTTAACGTTTTAGTTAAAGATTTAAAGGAGGATGATTTTTTGGACAACAGCTACCCCAAGCAGTTGGAAAAAATCGGCCACACGCCGTTACAGGTTTTAGTGGGCGGCACGATTGGCTTCTTAACCAGTTTTTTCGCTTGGTTATTATTTTAAAATAAAAAAAATAATTATAAAAAAGCCGTTTCTGAAAAAGAAACGGTTTTTTTGTTAGTCGTCTCACTATTAGGTTTCAAGTAAACCAACCCTCGGTAAAACCAAGACCCAGTTTTTTTTCAAATACGCAACCCCTATCTTTCATTTTTGGTTGCGAACGAATGAAATCCAATGGTTTGAAAAGATCAATTTGGTGGCCATTTTTGCCGTTATTCATAAACGAACCAAGGCCGCCTCTCATAAAGATTTCAAAATCTACAATGGTCACGCCACCGCCGACCAGGATTCCTCCTTGAGGAATACCAAAGCCGATTTTTATATTTCTATTTTTCATCTACTAAACTAATGCCAGACATGCCGGCGTCTTTTTCTATACCCATTAAATTTAAAATAGTCGGAGCAATATCTGATAAACTGCCGGCCGGAGCCAATAAACTCAAATCTCCGTTCGGAGCATCTTTAAAACCGATTGTTTTACCTTCAAAATCATGACCGATAATAATTAGAGGGACTGGATTGTCAGTAATGTTTTTATCAGGCAGGTCGGTCACCATATCCTTCAGGCGCTCGGCATTGCCGGCGCTAGAAGAGATAATTAATATGCCTTGATGGTCTAAAACTTCCGCGGCTAACGATTTAAGAGCTTTATCTAAAGCTTCGGCTGTTTTAACAGTTTCGGCAAAATCTCCACTAGCGGCCATAATATCTAAAGCTGAACAAGCGGCGACAATAAAATTATATTTTCTACTCTTAACAGCCTTCACTGATTCACGAAAAATTCTTTTTAAAGCCAGAAGAACATTAATCTCCTGTTTGTCGTCTTCCAGAGAAATAGAAAGCCAATCCTCGCCAATCAGACGTTCTTCGCGACGGCCATTAAAAAAACTGCTCAAAGCCGCCAAACGTTCACTATCAAAAATTTTCAATTGTTTTAAACCGGCATCGGAAATTATGGAACTTAAATCTTTGCCGACAGCCTGTGTTTCATCGCTAACGGCGAGTCCACTGCCTAAAATTAAATAACGCGCATTAATATTAAGCGCGTTGGCTTCTAAAATAGCGGCCGGATATTCTTTAGCCATTTTAGAAAAATTAGGAATACGAGCGCTGCTAATAGCGTTGGCTTCATTTTTTTCAGCAATCCCCCAGCCATCAAGCAACAACAAAAAAACTAAATTGGATTTAGAACTTAAATCAGGATTGTCGGACGCTTCATTTTTTTCCATAATTTTCTAAAATATCAGCAATTTCCATTAAGCGATTATACTTTACTACCCGTTCTCCTCGAGATAAAGAACCGGCCTTAAGATAATCTGCCCCCAGAGCTACCGCTAAATCCACCAGGAAATCATCAGTAGTTTCCCCGCTGCGCTGAGAGACAATAATTTTAAAATTATGCTTATTGGCCAATTTTACACAATCCACAGCCTCCGTCAAGGTGCCAACTTGATTTGGCTCAATAATAATGGAATTAGCAGCCTTTTCTTGAATGCCAAGACGCAAACGATCAATGTTAGTGGTAAATAAGCTGTCGCCGGCAATCATTAACTTGTCTCCCATTTCGGAAGTTAAATTGCGCCAATTCTCCCAATCATTTTCAGCTAGCGGATCTTCTAAATAAATAATCGGATATTTTCTTAACCAAGAATCATATAAACCGACAAGATTGGCGGCGCTAAAATAAGTTTTATCCAAGGGAAAAATATAACGCTTAGTTGTTTCTTCAAATAAAATATTGGAACCAATATCAATCCCTATCCACATATCTTTACCAGGGTTATAGCCAGCACGAATCGCAGCCGCTAACATAAATTCTATCGCTTCAATGCTAGAATCTAAATTAGGCGCATACCCGCCCTCAGAACCAGTGTCAGTATCATAACCGGCGGCCTGTAGTTCTTCTTTAAGGGCATAAAAAATCTCCGCGCCCTCGCGAATCATTTCCGCAGCGGTATTTTTTTTCGGAATAAGTAAGAATTCTTGAAAATCCAAATTAGTATCAGCATGAGTTGCGCCATTAAAAATATTAAAAAACGGCACGGGAATCTTCGGCGCCGCTAAGGAGTAGGTTTCTTGTAAGTAGGAAAACAATTCTTGCTTCTGACTCAAGGCGCCAGCGCGGGCGCAAACCAAAGAAACGGCCAGAGTAGAATTGGCTCCCAAATGGCTCTTATCATTAGTGCCATCAAGTTCAATTAACTTTTTATCAATGGCTTCTTGTTTTAAAATATCAAATCCAATAAGCGCCGGGGCGATAATTTCCTTTATTTTAGTAAGCGCCTGCAAAACACCGCGGCCCTGATAACGTTTTTTATCGCCATCACGCAACTCAAAGGCTTCATAAGTTCCGAGCGCCAAACCTCCAGGAACACTGGCCTTAGCCTGCAAGCCATTATCCAGCAGGATGCTAGCTTCAATCGTCGGCCAGCCGCGAGAATCTAAAATTTCTCTAGCACTTAAATTTTTTATTTTTGGCATAAAGAAAAAATTAAACTACAATTTTTTTAAGTCCCGGCATTGGCGCTCCACCCAAATAGGAAAGCATGGCGCCACCGGCCGTTGAAACCCAATCGACATATTCCATCATCCCCGTCATCTTCAAAGCAGACACTGTTTCACCGCCGCCAGTAACGCCATAAGCGCGACCTCGAGAACGAGCGGCAATTATCATAGCTAAAGAAATGGTGCCATTTTTAAAATGGGGGTCTTCAAATTTACCCATCGGACCATTCCAAATAATAGTATTGGCTTCTTTGATATATTCGGCGTATAGACTGACGGTTTCTGGCCCAATATCAAAAATGCAATCGGTTTTGGTAACAGCATCAGCCTTCTTGGATAATATTTTTCCATTTTTAGTTTTAACAACCACATCTAAAGGTAAAATAATTTTTTTATCGCGAGCCTTGCCGTTTAATAATTTCTTAACGACCAGCATTGAACCGGCATCAAATAATGATTTTCCAATTTCTAATTTTTTAAACTTTAAAAAATTATTAGCTAGACCGCCACCCAAAAGAATATGGCTCGCCTGCGGATAAAGCTTGGCGATTAAAGCCGCTTTGGTTTCTATCTTAGCGCCGCCCATCATTACTACCAGAGGTTTTTTGGGAACTAATATTTTATGCAAAGCTTTAAGTTCTTGTTCTAATAAAATTCCGGCATAAGCAGGCAGATAATCTTTGATAGCCGCAACCGAAGTCTGGGCGCGATGGGAAACAGCGAAAGCATCATTAACATAAATATCCGCTAAAGTGGCCAACTGTTTCGCAAAAGCCTTATCATTTTTAGTTTCTCCTGGATTAAATCTAACATTTTCTAAAAATAATATTTCCCCGGCCTTCATTTCATTAACAGCCGCTTCAACCTTGGGCCCGACAATGGCGGGCACAAATTTAACCTTTAAATCCGCTATTTTGGCTAGACGCGCCGCTAAAGGCGCGGTTGATAAAGATTTAAGAGTTTTACCGTTTGGCTCTCCCAAGTGCGTAATGATTATCAGCTTAGCGCCTTGAGACGATAAATATTTTATTGTTTCCAAGCCAGCGCTTATTTTATAATCGTCTTTAATTTTTCCCTTTTCTAGTGGGACATTAAAATCAACCCGTACTAAAAATTTCTGATTACTAATTTTTTTTAAACGGCTAATAGAATTAATTTTCATATTAAATAAAATTTATTTTTCTTCTCCTAACTTGAGGGTTACCTCTTTTTCGACACCGTCTCTAATATAAGTTAATGTAATATTGTCTCCAGGATTAAAAGAAGCGACAATATCAGCTAAATCATTATTGGCGTCCAGCGCCTGATTATTAACCCAGCTAATAACATCCCCCTCTTGCAAGCCGGCGCTAGCGGCCGGACTGTTTTTAACAACGGCCGGCAAGGCCTCTGAACTATGGAGCCAGGCGCCCTTCTCTAAATTTAAGCTTAAAGATTTGGTAGTGCTTAAATCTAAATAATTGACTCCCAATAAAGGCTGGGAAGCGGACCCGGTTTTAAAGAAACTCTGCCAATAAGAATTATAGGAAAAAGCGGGAACGATTTCTTTGTCTTCACCAATAATCGCCACCAAATCTCCGGCTAAATTAAAGACAAAAGAATTTTTAAATTGATCTTCCGGTGTTCCGGCTAACGTGAATCTAGTGTTTAAGGAATCGCTGCTAAGTACGGTCGGCGTTTTTTTAAACGAAGAAAGCGATGTTAACAGCACATTGCTAAAATCGTTAATCGCTAAAACAGACTGCCCCAAAGAAACATCGGTGCGCGCAACAATTTTTTTAACCGTTAAATTATTGGCGGCTTCCAAATGAAAGAAAATTAAATCGCCCGGTAAGTTATCGAAATCCGAAATTTTATCTATTTTATAAACTTTGCGGTCACTGGTAATAGCCACAAAGTTTTTAACATTAAAGTTTTTCTTAAAATCTGCCGGCGCGGAAATAGCTATCCAGCCGTCAGCGGTAACTGCTAAGCCGACCAGCAGCGGTTCATCCAATTTATAATATTGCGTGGAGGTAGATTTTTCATTAGTCGTGAGTGTCTTGAAAACACCGACTAAAGACGGCCGCAACGAGCCGATAGTCTCGCCAACCTTAACATCTTGATTAACTACCACTTTTTTAGCGTCTTGAATGATTAAATTGGAACGGTTGTTGTTTAGGCTGGCTAAATTAACTTCGTTGTTAAAATAAGGAACGGAAAAATCTTTCAAAAAATAAACTCGGGTCACAATTTCTCCGGCCGCGCCGGCGATTAGTCCCAAAAAAATCGCTAAAATAATTACCGGCAACAGTCGATGCTTGTTATCTTTTGTAGTAACTGGGGTGTTCATAATAAAAATGTTATTTGTTCTAAAATTAAAACCAACGTGAACTTAAAAGTAAAATTATAATCAAAATAATACCAAAACTTAAAGGCCAACGTAAATTATTTCCGGAAAAATTATTTTTTAAAAAAAGCCGCAACACCAACAAAATAAAGTAATAAAAAATCGCGGTAAAAAATCCTAAAATATTAAAACTAAGCGGCAAAAAATAAATTACCGCCGTCATCTCCGCCAAAACTAAAGAAGCGCTTAAAAATAACGGCCAATTATCTCTAATATTTATTCTTCCCAAAACAAAAGATTGAAAAAATAGCGGGGACACCAGAATCACAAACAACGGCAGTAGGCCCCAAAAATTCCAACTTAAAAATGTTGGCAAACCATAAAGAGAGGAAGCTAAAGCGAACACCGACAAGAATCCGCCGGAAAGCATTAAACCGTCCAGCCTCTCCGCGCGTTCCGAGGCGCCATAATGAAAAAAGTAATAAATGTTTCTCAAATAAGAGAAAGAAAAATAAGCCGATAACAATAAAATAATTTGAATCCAATAATAATTGGGAAGAAAGGTTATATACAAAGAAACCGACAAAAAGAATAAAGCTGGAAAAAAGAAAAACAGCGGCCAATTCTGATTCTGTTTATTTTTTTCGCTCCCTCTAACAACTAAGGCTAAAAGTAAAAATCCGGCAGTAATGACTAAAAAGAAAAATTGCGGACGCGCTAAAAATAACTGGCTTAAGAGCCATAAGACTACAGGGGTTATAAAAATAGCTTTTTTACTTTTAAAAAAATTCATAATTATCTAGAATTATTAGCCGGCTCAGTAGTTTCCGTCATAGTTGATGTAGTTGTGGCCGGTGTAGTCGTAGCCGGAGTTGTCTCTGGTATTGTAGTTGTCGCTGGCGTAGTCGTAGCCGGAGTTGTCTCTGGTATTGTAGTTGTCGCTGGCGTGGTTGTGGCTGGCGTTGTAGTTGCGCTTGTCTCTATAGTTGGCGTGGTTGTCGCCGTTCCGCCATCTTGAATAGTTGTTTCAGTCATCGAAGATTCAGAGCCTTCTGATTCTATCGGCATTTCTTCGGATCCAATCGAATCAGTGTTTTCCGGAACATCATCCGTGGTAATGATATAGTCCTCGACGCTCGGAGTCAATAACAAAGAACCAACTTCACTTAGATTATCAATTTTATTAATCTTTAAAAATTTATTGGAAAATGTCAATAAATTATTATCCGCTAGTGTGCTGTAACGGACGGTGTTGTCATAATAGCTAAATCCTCCCCAAGAATCAGCCGTTGACATCAAGCCGCCACGAGAATGGTCAATCCTCCCTTTAAGATTTAGGACGCCACCATCAGTAGAAAAAACTAAAGCCCCGGAAAACGACAAACGACCGCTATCATAAAGCGACACCGGCACCGAAACAATATTGCCGCTAATTGAATTATAAAGCGCTTCATAGTTATCCAGCGCCATAGAATTACTGCTCGCATCGCCGATAACATAACCGCTAAGCTCTTTGGGGCTTTGTAAATCAGAAAAATCAAACAGTGATAATTTTAAACCAGTTTTTATTAATGATGATTCGGCTCCGGTTTCCAGATTACGACCAAAACTTAATAAAATATTCCCTTTATCATCTGCTTGGTAAATTTGCGCGGAAGAATTTGGTATTTGCACCGCCCCTAAAATTCCCGGCTTAGCGCTATCAGAAAAATCAGCGACATAGAGAGCGTCACTCACTTTGGCAGTTTTTAAATAAGCCCGATTACCCATAAATTTTACTGAATGGATTTTAGCGCCGGTAGCAATATTTTCCAATTTACCAAGCGACCGCAGGCCGTCGTCCAGCACATAAAGGTTATTGTATACTTTAGTAGTATCTTTAAAAAGTTTAGACCACATTTCATTGCGTGAAGCTACTAATCTAACTTGGCCGTCGCTCTCACTCAAACCTGAGCCTTTAATAATCTGCCCGAAGATGTTCCCTTTGGCTTGGTAAACTGTTTTACCGGCATCAAAAATAATTTTATAGATTGTCGTTTTTTCAATTTCATTCATGTTGGCTTTTATTTTTTCAACCAAGGAGCCATCAACAGCGGCCTGCAAACTATCTTTCTCCGAACTCGATAACGAGGCGATGTGGGCGTTAACAATGGCGGCCACTTTAGCGACTTTCTCCGAAGAACTCAAAAGAGTTTCCGACAAGGCCTCAATTTCTTCAATTTGTTGCTGATCAGCGGCGCTTAAATTATTAAAAACTTGGTCACGCTTCAACTGATTTTGTAAATCATACTCGCTAATCGAGTTGGTATAAGTTAAATAAAGACTATTCGTCGGGGCATAAGCTTCTTGATTGATATCCAATAAATAGTCATTAACATTTAAGGCCTTGCTGGTATCAGATAAACTAATGGCCGCGACTGATAGAAAATAATAATTACTATAAGAATAATCAAAATAATATACTTCCGGAACCAAGCAATTATTAGTATCTTGGCAGTCGCCGCTGACAACTTGTCCGGCCTCAAAAATTCTCGGGGTTAAAGGTTCGTCTTCAATATAATTAATATTAGCGGCCGTCATCAAATAAGCGTGGCTGCCAATCAATTTCACCCCGGTATACTTACCTTCAAATGATAAGGACCTAACTTCTTTAGGGCTAGCCGGATCGGCAACATCATATATTTTGAAAAATACATAATCGCTTTCTCGCTTGAAAGAGTTCCAGGCGGAACTAGATTTTATTTCTGTATCAACGCCATAAACGGCCACCCGCTGTCCGGAAACTAAAATCCCCGATGGCCTAGTCGCTAAAGAAATTTTACCGACAACTTTAGCTTGCGGCGCATATAAAGAATTGGTGATAAGAATATCGTTCTTAACTAAGGTATAAATATAGTTTCCCTCAACCGCCAACACCTCTTCATTATCAGCCCCGGGTATTGTGTTTATTATTGAAGTGGCGGCCGAATGAGAAAACATAAAATCTTTCAAAAATGCCACATCAGAAATTTTTTTAAGGTCACCGCTTGAACCGGCGCTCTTTTGATCATTGGGAGCATAGCTAACAAGCGGCGCATCTTGAATCACCCGGTTTTTTTCCCAAGGAAAAGTACAGGCGCTGACGGTAAGCGCTACCAAGGTTAGCAAAAAAATTGCTTTAAAAGTTGATTTTAACATATGAATGTTAGAAAAATAATCATGCACCAAGATTATAACATATTTATCGTTTATTTTCACGGGCAAAAACTAATAAGCGATATTATTTGTGAATAAAAACTTGCAGGCCGACATCTACCCGATCAAATAAATATTGTGCCGGTCCGACGCCCAAGCGAATGCAGCCGTGAGAAACTGCTTTTCCTAAATGATTTTCGCCCTCACGATAGCCGCTAGGCCAAACCGGAAGTTCATGAATGCCGATACGGCCACGGTCCAGACCTAGCCAAAAAGGCATCCAGAGACTATAAGTTTTAGACCACGCTTTTTTAATCCGACTCACAACCGTAAAAGTCCCCGTGGGTGTCGGCATACTGGGCTTACCGGTAGAAACCGTAAATTCTTTCCAAGCTATTCCGGAAACAAAATAAGTAAGCTTTTGCTCTTTTAGAGATATATCTACTTTTTGAGTTAACTTCTTAGTGGAGGTGGAGAGCGGGTCAAAGGCGAAATCAATTTCTGCAAAATCAGAATAGCCGTCAGCATCGGTATCGGCTAAAAGTGGATTGGTCTTAAATTTAATTTCCAAATCATCACTCAAGCTATCCTTATCAACATCGCTCTCGGTAATTTTTATCGACTCAACATTAAAAGGCGACCAACCATTTTTTATTTCTATGTCATCAGTATAACCATCGCCGTCGGAATCGACGGCTTCTTCGGCTTTTAGGGTTTTTGGCCCTAAGACAAAAAACGCCAGCAACAACAAATAAATTATAAATTTTCGATATTTCATTATTTTTGTTTTTTGATAATTGAATATTCGCAGCCGCAAAATTTTTGACGATACATTTTTAATTCCTTGGCTAATTCTTGCGAGCGTCGATAAGCATCATCAGCTTGAAAATCTTCATCTAAAAATTTAATTCCCTTCTCGGCGGCTAACTTCCGCGACATCTTAACAATCGCTTCTTTATCTTTATAAGGACTAACGGTTAAGGAGGTGGCAAAAAAATCAAATTTTTTAGCGACCGCCAAATTAACGGTCGCGCGCAGGCGGTCTAAATAACAAATTTGGCAACGGGCGCCGCGCTCCGGGTCTGCTTCCCGCCCCTTTACCAACTCACACCAATTCTGATGTTCATACGGAACGACGATTAACGGAATGGAAAATTTGGCCGCCATTAATTTTACATATTGTAGGCGTTTATCATATTCCTCTTGGGAAACTAAATTAGGGTTATAAAAAAACCAAGTTAAGCGGTAACGCGGCAACAAGCGGACGCTACTGATATAAGTTGCGCAGGGCGCACAGCAAATATGCAAGAGCAAAGATGGTTTCAATTTTTCCTGGCGCTTATCCAAAAATTGAAAAATAATAACAATCGCCAACATAATTAATAACAGTAGCAGCAACACCAAAAGCTTTCCTCGGCTCTGAAGAAATAAACCGCTTAAACCGAAAACTAGAGAGAAAAAATAAAATACCAAAACTGTTTGCCGCTGATTTAAACCTAAATTTAAAAGCCGATGATGAAGATGTTTATTGTCGGCAAAACGAAAAGGGTTTTTACCTTGAAAAAGACGCCTCATAATTGTCCAGGCGACATCTAAAATGGGGATACCCATGATTAATAAGGCAATCGCAATCTTTCCGCCGGAAATAATTGCCAAAACACCCAAGGCATAACCAAAAAATAAAGAACCGCCTTCGCCCAAGAAAATTTTAGCCGGGTAAAAATTAAAAATTAAAAATCCGAGCGCGGAACCCAATAAAATCACGGCCGCCAAGGCAATATCCGGTTGAAAATATTTAGTGGTCAGCGTAAATAAAAAAATCACTAGTGCACCAATCGCTCCGACCCCGCTTACTAAACCATCAACTCCATCTAAAAGTTTAGTGGTGTACATCATTCCTAAAAGCCATAAAGCGATTAAAGCCGGTCCGACAATTACCAAATCTTTAAGATAAATAAAACCACCCAAAGGATTGGTAATTTTTTCAATTTCGACGCCGCCAATAACGATAGCTAAAATGGCCAGTAACGGAAAAATGATTTGCCATTTGGCTGACAAATTATATTTGTCATCCAAAATACCGCCGCTAATAATGAGTAGCGCGCCAATAAAAAATCCCAGCAAATGCCGCCAGTCTAAATTTCCTGCTAAAAAACGGTCGGCATATAAAAATAAAATGGCAAAAAAAGACAAAAAAACAGCCACCCCGCCCAAGAGCGGTGTCGCCTTAACATGAATCTTGCGCTCCCCTGGTTTATCAACCAAATTAAAACGAAGCGCGATTTTTTTAACGCCCACTGTCAAAATCAGAGCTAAAATAAAACTGGCTAAAAATGGCAGAATATAAGTTGAAAACATCTTAAGGTGTTATTGACTACTTAAAAAATAAATGATAATTTAAATAATACTAATTTTCTTTTAAATACAAATAATTAACAACAGGAGGACAAAGCATCATGAATGACCTATCTCACATCGAAGCTAAAGCGATGGCTCAATCAGAAAACATCGCTGGCATCAAGAACAGCATTAACCGAGAGCTAAAAAAGGAGAATCCTAATCCACAAAAATTGGAAAATCTCAAAAAAACGCTCCGCCTCACAGAAAATGCGTTTTCTCGAACGCAATTAATGGTCTAACTGTTAAAATAACCTGAACAAAAGCGCGCCCTAAACCAGCGCGTTTTTTTATTTTATAATTCTGCGGCCTTCTCAATGATTATTTCCGCTTTATTATTAATTACCACCTGGTCTCTTCTTTTTAACTCACCGGCTAAAATTTTATTAGCCACCGCATCTTCAACCCGTTCCTGCAACAAGCGACGTAAAGGACGCGCGCCAAATTTAGGATCATATCCGGCCTTGGCTAAAATAGTGACTCCGTCTTTATCGGCCTTTAGTCCGATTCCCTTGTCCGCCAGTATCTTTTTAATCTTCTTGAGCATCAAGGTCGTAATCGTAAAAATATTTTCCTCATTTAGAGGCTTAAAGACGATGATGCCGTCAAAACGATTAATAAGTTCCGGGCGCATATGCTCGCGCAACTGATTATCAATCAATTCCTGCTTAATAATATTTAGGCTGGTCTGAGCTTTAATCTGATCTTGAATAAAGATGGCGCCGATATTGGAAGTGGCGATAATGATTGATTCCGCAAAACTGATAGTTCTCCCCTGCCCGTCGGTCAATCGACCATCGTCCAACATTTGTAAAAATAAATTTAAAATATCGGGATGAGCTTTTTCTACTTCATCCAACAAAACCAAAGAAAAAGGCTTTTTCCGAACAGCCTCCGTTAGATATCCTAAAGTCCCATCAACATCGCCAATCATTTTACGAACACTGTCTTGATTTTGATATTCACTCATATCCAAGCGAATCAGATAATCCTCACTACCAAAATAAATCGCCGAAACCGCTTTAGCGAGCTCAGTCTTACCGACACCGGTCGGGCCTAAGAATAAGAAGCTAGCAATCGGTCGCTTGCTATCTTTCATCGCTGCGCGCGCTCGGCGCAAACTGGCTGAAACCGCCTTCACCGCCTCTTCTTGACCGACTAAACGTTCGTGAATTTCTACTTCTAAATTGAGCAATTTTTGACCCTCATCCGCGCTCACTTTATTAACCGGGATGCCAGTCATCTCCGAAATAGCGGAAGCAATATCTTCTTTGGAACAAAAAGTTTTTTCCGGATTGTTTTTACTGGCTACAGCCGCAATCATTGCTGCTTTTTCCAATAAGTCGATAGCCTTTGAAGGTAAAAACTTATCATGCAGATAACGCGCAGACATTTTCACGGCCTGTTCAATGGCACTATAGACGATGTAGGTATCATACTTTGACTCCAAAAATCCGACGCGGCTTTCCAAAATTTGAATAGCGGCGTTAGTATCTGGCTCACTGATGCCAATCGTTGTCATCACCTCTCCCAAAGATTTTTTCTCAATGTAGCGCGTATAGTTTTCAGCTGTGGCGGTCGCAATACATAGAATATGATTCTTAGATAAAGCTTCGGCTAAAACTTCCGATAAGTCCAAACTTTCCTGACTGCCGGCGCTAATGCCAATTAAATTTTCAATATTATCAATAAATAAAATAACATTTCCAGAACGGTTAGCCTCATTAATACAATCCAATAGCCTTTCTTCGGCCACCGAAGGATTCGCTCCACTAACCAATTTGGAAACCTCCAGCTCCACCAAACGCTTATCTCTCATAAAATCAGGCACATTTTCCTCAACCATCATCTGCGCGACACCACCGACAATTGTACTTTTACCAATACCAGTTGGCGCCACTAATAAAACGCCATTATGGCCGCCGGTAAAAATATCAAAAATTGCTTGAATTTCCTTATTGCGGCCGACGCATAAATCTAGATGCCCAAATTTAGCTTTTAAAGTTAAGTCAACGGCGAAGTGATCTAAAACCGGAGTAGCAATAGCGGTATAAGAACGATTCATCCCCGAACTGGGCTTAAAGAGCGCCAGCTGGCGATAAGCATGATAACGAGCGACTAATAATTTATTGACCCTAAACCATTCCACGGCATTGGTAATTTTATCGGCATCAACTTCCAAATCATACATAATTTCCGCGAGCGCCGGGTCCCGTTCATAACAAAATAAAATTATATTTAAAACATCAATGCTTTTTTGTTTCAAATTAAAGGCGTCTTGAAAAGCTAACATAAAAACTTCTTGAAGCCTATCGGAAATTTGATCATCGCCTACAGGATCTTTAGCGCTCTTAACTAACTGACGGTCAATCATCTCAATCATTTTTTTAGCATCAACATTTAGACGAATAAAGAGACTTTGAATCTCTTTGGTTCGAAGCGCCGCTCTAAAAAAATGAATAATGTCTATTTGTTTGCGATGTAATTTGCCGGCCAAAAGGAAAGCCTCTTCCAGGATTCTATTTGTCTCGTCAGAAAAAGCGCGCGCGGCATTATAACGCTGTCTTGATTCGCGTTTAATCTTTTTATCTTCCCTAAAAAATCGATAATTTATTTTTTTAGCGCCGGCCACCGCCAAACTAAATTTATAAAAAAGAAATAAATCAAACCATAAAGACAGGAGAAAAAAAGCCACCAAAATATCCGGGCTGGACCAAAAAAATAATATTTTTAAAGGATCGGCTTCCAAACTAGCGCGATTCAAAAATATCCAAGCCGCGAAAGCAAACCAGCCAGCAAAAATAATCAACCAAGAAAAAAAGCCTAAAATTTTATTAATCTGTTTTTCGGCCCGTTCCAAGGCGATTACCGATTTCTTAATTTTTTTATCCCAATATAAAAAGCGACCTAAAAACCAGGCCCCCCGCCCCTTAGCGGCGGTATCTTTCACAAATTCCAATTGTTCCCTGTTTCTCAAGTCCATATTTAAGCTTTAGCTTGAAAAAATAAAGCCACTAATATTAATAGCGGCAAAGCTAACCACAAAATCGCGCCGGCGATAACCAGCGCCAACCAAAAAAGTAAAGCGAGGCCACGGACGATAATTTGAATTAAGCGAATAAAAAAACTGATAACGCGTCCGGCGGCATCATACTGGCCATACATCGGTACAAAAATATTAGCGAGCCACACCCGAAAACCAAGGATTTTTTCTTGATTGCTAAAAAAAATCCATTCTTTCTTCAAGGTCTCCACAAAACCGACGCTATACCACCAAAAAGGAAAATAAATAATACTACCCAGGGTTTGAAAAATTATTTTTAGTCCGTAAGTAAAAAAATTATGTGATTGCATAAATCATTTTAATAATTTTATTTTATCATAAAATTAAAATAATCACAATTAAATTTTAGCTTAATCTAGGCGCGGAAATCTCAAAAAATGCCGAATTATAACCCGCTAAACAATTGACAAGTAATGCGCCTTATATTAAGATGTAATTAGCACTCTAATATTAGGACTGCTAAAATTTAAAAACTCAAAAAATACTATATATGTTTAATAAATTTACCGATAAATCCCAGGAAGTAATTATTAATTCCCAGGCAATCGCCTCTAATTACGGCCAACCAAATATTGAAGCGGTTCATATTCTGCTAGCGCTTCTAGAGCAAAATGAGGGCTTAGTAAAACCGATTCTAGAAAAAATGAAAATTGACCCGGAGTTAATGGAAGAAAAAATTATCAAAACTATTAAAACTCTGCCCCAAAGCCGAATAAACCAAACGCCCGGACCGGTGCAAGCCGTATCCGGAACCGCCGAAACGGCCGCCGTTTTAGAAAGAGCGCAAAAAGAAGCAGATGGCATGAGTGATGAGTTCATCTCCACCGAACATATTTTACTCGCGCTTATCGGCGTCTCTTCCCCGGCCCAAAGAATTTTGCTGGATTTTAAAGTTGAGTACCAAGAAGTTAAAAATATTTTAAAGGAATTACGCGGCTCACAAACCATTACCGATCCTTTTCCGGAAAATAAATTCCGCGTCTTAGAAAAATATACCACCAATCTTACCGAATTAGCTCGCCAAGAAAAATTAGATCCAGTTATCGGACGTGATATGGAAATCCGCCGCATTATGCAAGTTCTGCTGCGTCGCACTAAAAACAATCCGGTACTTATCGGCGAAGCCGGAACCGGCAAAACCGCGGTGGTAGAAGGTCTAGCGCAAAGAATCGTGTCTGGCGATGTTCCAGAAAATTTAAAAAATAAAGAAATTATTGCTTTGGATTTAGGCTCAATCGTTGCTGGCGCTAAGTTTCGCGGCGAATTTGAAGACCGCTTAAAAGCAATTTTAAAAGAAGTTAAATCGCAAAATGGCCGCTTAATCTTATTTATTGATGAACTGCATACTTTAATCGGTGCCGGCGCCTCTGAAGGCTCCATGGATGCTTCTAACATGTTAAAACCGGCTCTCGCCCGTGGTGAACTGCGAACTATCGGCGCCACCACCACTAAAGAATACCAAAAATATATTGAAAAAGATGCTGCTCTCGAAAGACGCTTCCAGCCGATTTATGTTTCCGAACCCAGCATTGAAGATACTATCAGCATGCTCCGTGGCCTCAAAGAAAAATATGAGGTTCATCATGGTGTTAGAATTACCGATAATGCCTTGATTGCCGCCGCCAAGCTGTCGCATCGCTATATCAGCGACCGTTTTTTACCGGACAAAGCTGTAGATTTAATTGATGAGGCGACTTCTTCCCTACGTATGGAAATTGATTCCATGCCGGATGAACTCGACCAATTAAAGCGTAAAATAAACCAACTAGAGCTTAACAAAGCGGGTCTCATGACGACCGATAAAAAATCATCAAAAATCCGTGCTATTAATCAAGAACTTGCTAAAATTAAAGAAAAATCAACACAATTAGAACTTCACTGGAACAACGAAAAAAATATTATTTCTCAAATCAGAACTTCCAAAAAAGAAATGGAAGACTTAAAAATCAAAGCTGAAATTGCTCAAAGACAAGGAGCTGACTTAACTGAAGTTGCTAAAATAAAATATGGCCTAATTCCTGAGTTGGAACACGGAATAGACAACTTGCAAGAAGAGCTGTTGAAAATTCAAAAAAAGGGACAACGAATTCTTAAAGAAGAGGTGGATGAGGAAGATATTGCTAAAGTAGTTGCTCGCTGGACCGGAATTCCGGTCAACAAAATGTTGCAGGATGAAATTAAAAAATTAAGCGATGCCGAAAAAGAACTCAATCAAGAAGTAGTCGGGCAAGAAGAAGCCATCAAGGCGGTTGCTAACGCCTTAAGAAGATCGCGTGCCGGCATCAACGAAGAAAAACGCCCCATTGGTTCTTTTCTATTTGTCGGACCGACCGGTGTCGGCAAAACCGAACTCGCCAAAACCTTGGCCAAGTTTATGTTTGACGACGAAAAATCATTAGTTCGTTTAGATATGAGCGAATTCATGGAAAAGCATTCGGTTGCTAAACTGATTGGCTCGCCTCCGGGTTATGTCGGCCATGACGATGGCGGCCAACTAACCGACAAAGTCCGCCGCCACCCTTACAGCGTTGTCTTGTTTGATGAAATCGAAAAGGCACATCCGGATATGTTTAACATCCTGCTGCAAATCTTAGACGATGGCCGGCTGACTGATTCCAAGGGACGAATGATTAATTTCAAAAACACCATCGTCATTATGACCTCCAACCTCGGCAACGAAGTAATTAAACATTATTCCATCGGTTTTAATGACGAAAGCGATAAAAAAGAGGCCTCCAAGCTACGTGAAGGAGAAATGAAAGAAAAAATAGATAAGATTCTTAAAGAAAATTTCAAACTGGAATTTTTAAATAGAATCGATGAGATTGTTCTCTTCCATAGCTTGTCGCCGGAAGCGCTAGAGAAAATAGTTGATTTAGAATTGAATAAAGTTGAGAAACGACTGGCCAATAAAAATATCAGCGTTAAAGTCGGCCCGAAAGTCAAAAAAATGTTGGCGCAAAAAGGTTATGACATCACTTACGGTGCCCGACCGTTAAAGCGCATCATCCAAAATTTGATTTTAGATGAACTAGCGCTAGAAATTATTGAAGGTAAAATCAAAGAAGGCGCCAAAGTAAAAATAGACTTGGGGGAACCGGAAAAAATAATTATTAAAGCCTTAAAATAAAAAAATAAAAACCCGTGCTAGCGCGGGTTTTTTGGTTGCCGAAGACCTAAAAATATATTATAATGAAAATCAACTAGTGTATAAAAAATCATTTAAAAATACAGCTACCATGAAAAATCAAAAAATAAGCACAGTCTCTTTAATATTAGCGGTTTTTTCTCTTTCTTTGGCCATTTCGACGCATTTTGTAAAGGCCCAAACTGAAATAGAAGCTAATTTTAATCCTAACAACATAATCTCCGATAATGACTTACTGAATGCTCGTTCGATGACGCTATCGGAAATCCAAAATTTTCTACAAAGCAAGAAGAGCTATTTAGCCAATTACAGTGCCCCTAACAATAGCGGCGTCACCAAAACAGCGGCCGAAATAATTTACGATGCCACTAATCGTAACTTTGATTGTGATGGCGTCTCTTTAAGTGAATCTCCGACTGAGGAAGAAAAACGTTTAAAGTGCAAAACTATTACCACGGTCAACCCTAAATTTATCTTAGTTCTCCTGCAAAAAGAAGCGAGCTTAATTGAGGACACTAGCCCCGCGCAAGCACGTTTAGACTGGGCTACTGGATATGGCTGTCCTGATAACTGGACCTGCAATCCTTATTACAAAGGTTTTGGCAAACAGGTAAACAGCGCTTCCCTGCAATTTTTAGCTTACATGCAAGAACAAGAAAAATATAAATACCAGGCCGGAAAAGCCTACACCTTTACCAACCCCTACGGTACAATCTCTAACGCGCCCATGACTGTTATTCCGGAAAATAAAGCGACTGCCGCTTTATATAACTACACCCCCCATGTTTTTAACGGCAATTATAATGTCTACAAACTTTTTAATCGTTATTTTCCCGATTCAACTTTTGTGGCCACTTACCCCGACGGTTCAGTTTTAAAAGTAGACGGCGACCCGGGAGTTTGGCTGATTGAAAAAGGTCAAAAAAGATTATTCTTAAATTATTCTTCTTTTATTTCTCGCTTCAGCCCCCAACAAATAATCAGCGTTTCCTCTAGTGCCCTGGATGGCTACCCGATCGGAGAAGGCATTAAATTTTCCAATTACTCTTTAGTCCAGACACCGGATAAAAAAATATATATGCTAGTCGGCTCCGAAAAAAGACAATTTGACAGCTTAACGTCCTTTAAAGCTATCGGCTTTAATGTCGCCGAGATTGAAAGCGCCAGCAGCGCCGAATTAGCCAGCTACAACGACGGGAAAACGATCACTGCGACCTCCACTTACGTAACCGGTGCCCTGCTCCAAGACACTAAAACTGGAGGTGTATTTTATGTAGAAAATAACACTAAAGCCCCGCTACTAGATAAAATTCTATTAACAACCAGATTTAAAGATAAAAAAATAGTTAGAGTTTCCAGTACTATCTTAAATAAATACACCACCGTCGCCCCCGCCTTATTTAATGACGGAACCTTATTAAAAACTGATTCGTTCCCAACCGTCTATCTGATATCCAACGGACAAAAACGACCGTTTGCCAATGAGACCGCCTTCAAAACTTTAGGTTATGATATGACCAATGTGATAACCATCTCTTCCAAGTTAATGTCTAATTATTCTCAAGGAGATCCGATACAATAAAAATATGCCCCTTATAAAAGCCTTTTTACTGCCACATTCGCCACTTTTAGTTCCGGAAATTGGTCGCGCTAATCATGAATTTCTTGCCAAGACTGCTGCCGCCTACCAAAAAGTCAAGACCGACTTCATAGAAGCCGGCGTGGAAACACTAATTATAATTTCTCCTCACAATAAAATCCGAGAAAATTTTTTCATTGTTAACTCCGCCCCGGAAATGGAAATCAGTTTTCCGGATTTTGGCTTTATTCCTCCAAAAAATTTTTTGAAAGGTGATATTATTTTTTCCGATAAAATAAAAAACAACCTTAAAAATGAAGTGCCTTTAAGGATCTTGTCGGATAGCGCGTTAGATTACGGCAGCGCTATTCCCTTATACTTATTAAAAACTG
Organism: Patescibacteria group bacterium; assembly: GCA_041664445.1. GTDB lineage: Bacteria > Patescibacteriota > Patescibacteriia > Patescibacteriales > UBA12465 > UBA12465. Next base: position 45,021 of record JBAYKT010000007.1, read on the forward strand.
CGGAAACTAATTTTAAAATTCTGGTAATTTCTCCAGCTGATGATTTTAGTTTAGAAGAAAATTTTAATTTCGGCTTAAAGCTGTCAGAAACCATTGAAACTGAAGCTAAAAAAATTGCCATCATTGTTTCCGGAGATTTATCGCATCGCCTGAAGCGAAAGTCTCCAGGCGGCTATTCTCCCAAAGGCGCTAAGTTTGACAACAAATTAATTGAATATCTCAGCGACCCGGAAAATGCTAAAAAAAATATTCTGAATATGGACAAGCGCTTAATCTCAGAAGCCAGCGAATGCGGTCTAAAGCCGCTAGTAATTCTCTTGGGTATTTTGGACAAGCTAAAATGGGAACCGGATATTTTAGCTTACCAAACTGACTTCGGTATTGGTTATTTAAGTTTAGAATTTTTACTTCCCGAAAGTAAAATCGAGACCGCCTAAAATTATATGAAAGACAGCTTCCAATCTTTCTCGGATATCTTCAAAAATCGTAAGCCGGTTAAAGCGCCGGCCTATCCTTGGCAAGATTTAGCTTTACGCGTCATCAAAGATTTAGGAATACCAGACTTTAAACGCTCTTCGGTTTTTAAGGCTTGTAAAGATTTACCTATTAATATCATAGAAATGGCTCTCAACGACACTAAAGAATTATGTAAAACCGGAGCCAGGTGGAAATACTTTTTTAAAATAGTAGATGAAAGAAAAGAAAATAAAATAGAAAAATAAAATTTAGCTAATAATATATGGCCAAACAATTAAATATTCTTATAAATCCTCACCCGATTTTAAGAAAAAAATCATTAGAGATAGAGCCGAAGGAGCTTTTGAGCAAACAAATGAAAACGCTGCTCTTGGATATGGAAGAAACCATGAAAAAGAAAGACGGCGCTGGCTTAGCAGCGCCACAAATCGGCAAAAATATCCGCATGATTGTCGTCAGCGACGAAAACAAAACCATCTTTTTGATTAATCCGAAAATAACTAAAAAATCCTGGGCCAGAAAAGTGGAAGACGAAGGCTGCTTGTCAGTTTTAAATGACAAGGGAGAAATAATCTACGCACCAATTTCGCGCCACAAAAAAATAAATTGTGTCTATCTTGATGAAAAAGGCAATAAAAAAACTCTCGCCGCGGAGAACTTGCTGGCCAGAGTCATTCAACACGAAATCGATCATTTAGACGGAATTCTTTTTATTGATTATCTTAAAAATTTTCCAAATAATCCAGAGTCCACCAAAAATAAGTAAGCCCCAAGATATTTCGTTGTAATATTGAGAAAGGAGCTCTTTATTAGAACCGATAAAATAGCCGAGAGCAGCCAAAACGGACACCCAAAGCAGCGAGCCTAGAGTTGTATAAAATATGAAGGGCCAAAAAGGCATTTTTGAAAATCCCGCCGGTAAAGAAACAAGTTGTCTGATAACGGGAATTAAGCGACCGATAAAAGTTGCGGCCACCGAATTTTCCAAAAAATATTTTTCTGCTCGCTCCAAGCTTTCAGGATTGATTAATAAAAATTTAGCAAAACGATGGCGCGATAACTTATAAATAAGCGGTCGTCCTAAAAAATAAGCAAAATAATAATTAAATATAGCGCCGACCACACTCCCGACTACTCCAGCCAATATTATTAACCAAATATTTAAGGAACCCTGGCTGGCTAAATAAGCCGCTGGCGGAACAATAATTTCTGAAGGCATCGGAATAAATGAGCTTTCAATCGCCATTAAAATACCAATACCAAAATAGCCCATACCCTGGGCGATGCTCAACAAAAAATTAAAAAATCCAGTTAACATAATCTAAATATACCACACTCGCTAACTATGTCCAGCCAAGAAAAGAAAAAAATTATCTTCATGGGGACGCCTGAATTTTCCCTGCCCGGCTTAAGCGCTTTGATTCAAAGCGCTGATTTTGAAGTTGTCGGTGTTTTCACTCAACCAGACAAACCCGTGGGGCGCAAGCAACTGTTAACACTACCGCCGGTTAAAGTTTTGGCCCTAGAAAATAACATAAAAGTATTTCAACCGGAAAAGATAAAAACCGAAATAGATAATATCCGTTCTTTGGCACCTGACTTAATTGTGGTGATTGCTTATGGAAAAATAATTCCTCAGGAAATTTTAGACATTCCAAAATATGGCTGCATCAACGTCCATGCTTCCCTGCTACCAAAATATCGCGGCGCCGCTTGTCTTAACGCGCCAATTTTAAACGGCGACTCAGAAACCGGGGTGACTATCATGAAAATGGAAGCCGGCTTAGATACTGGCCCTATTTTACGCCAAGGATTAATGACGCTTAAGGGACAAGAAACTTTAAGTGATGTCCATGATTTTCTTTCTAATTTAGGAGCCGAGATTTTACCGGAAACTTTAAAGTCTTGGATGAATGGAAAAATAGAACCACAAATTCAAAACGACGCCCAGGCCACTTATGTCAAAACTTTGAATAAAGAAGACGGCAAAATTGATTGGACCAAATCCGCTATCGAAATTGAGAGTCAAATTCGCGCTTATAACCCTTGGCCGGGAACTTTTTGTTATGATAAAAATGGTAAAATTATAAAGATATTGGCAGCCGAAATATCGCCCGATAAGCCCGCTTCAGAAGCCCGGGCGGGCGTGGTTTCTTGGGCACAAAACCAATTGACAGTCGCTTGCGGACAAGGTAGTATAATTATATTAAAATTACAAACTGAGGGCGGTAAGGCCTTGGATACTAAGAGTTTTATGAGCGGCCACCAAGATTTCAGCGCAGAAATTTTAAAATAAAATTACGGTCTCTTCGTCTAACGGCTAGGACGCCAGGTTCTCATCCTGGTAATAGGGGTTCGATTCCCCTAGGGACTACAGAATAAGAAATGGGCTAAAAGCCTGTTTTTTATTGGGTTTTTTGAAGTATTTTAGTTTCCAGTAAATCAGAAACTAAAATATTTTTATCATTAATTATCGGAGCGGTGACTAAATGTTGACCAAAATTATTAGCCAAGGTCTCAACCGCACCCCTTACAGCTTGAGCGGTTAGGTGAGAATAGCGCATTGTTGTCTTAATGTCAGCATGTCCCAGTAACTCTTTAATTAGAACAATAGAAACCCCATTCTGAGCTAAGTGAGAGGCAAAGGTATGTCTTAAGGTGTGCCAACCTATTTTACGCAACCCAGCTCGGTTACAGGCTCGGTGCAACCAGTTTAAACATAAAACTGGATTAAGATGATTGCCGTCTTTATCAAAGGCTATCCCATGCTTTTTGGCCCTTAAAATAATAAGCTCTTTAACATCTCCCAATAATGGGACATATCTAATCTTGTTACTCTTAGGACTTCCCAAATGCCCCCTAGCGATTGATTTCTGAACAGTTAATAGATTGCCCTTAAAATCAATATCATTCCATTCTAAGGCAATTAACTCTCCAAAACGAAGCCCAGTTTTAAGACCAAAAAGAATCATCTCTTTTAACATCCCGTCAGAATTATCTAATAATAACTGACATTCCTCTGAACTAAGAAAATCAAATTTTTGCGGCTGAACCTTTAGAAGTTTAACTTTAGGAGTATTTTGAATTATTCCCCATTCTTGAGCAGTATTAAAACATTTGTTTAGAACAATTAAATGATTGTTAACACTTTTATTAGACTGGCCTGACTGTATTTTATTAGCCTTATAGTTTTCAATATCTAGGTTACTAATTTTATCTAATTGTTTTTGGCCAAAGAATGGATTTAAATGGGCCCTAAGTAAACTTTCTTTATTTAGAATTTCTGAATATTTATTATTGTTCTTAACATACACTTCAAGCCAATTATCAGAGAATTCTTTAAAAGTTGGGACTGCCTTTTGCTCTTCTACTATAGGCTCTCCGCGTGCTAGCTTCTGTCGCAATAAAGCCTCATAAGCCTTAGCCCCGGCCTGAGTATTCTGCGGGCTAAGTTTACGATATCTTTTATTTTGGCAATAAATACTTACCCAGTATTTATTCTTATTTTTATAAACGCTCATATAATTTATTAGACGACTGCATCAATACGAGCATTATCTATATACTTTTCAATATCAGATATTTTAAATCTCAAACTGCCACTTATTTTATAAAATGGTATTTTGCGTTTTTCTATTAATCTATACACCGAAGGCTTGGACATTCTTAAAATTGAAGCCAGCTCATCAGGTGTTATTAAGTTGTTCGTATTGGAAACGTCGTTCATTTAGTTATTAAGGAGCGATATAAGGCGAGTTAATTAAAACTCGTAGACAATATCGATCCTAACATATTTTTATGAGAATTTACATATTTTTGTTTTCCAGCTTAGTATTGACTTAGCTGTTTTTGGTCTGAATCACCGTGTTTTAAAAAGGTATTTTTAAAATATTCATTAACATAAGCATTGCGAGCCGCGTATTCTGATGCTGGGTCAATTGTCTGATTATCATTAAACATCCCTAAAGACTTACCTATCGCAATAATGGCTTGGAGTTTGGTGCTGTCTGATTTAGCTTCCTCGGCTAGTTGTTTTAATTTTGCTAAAACATAGTTGGCATCTAGCTCTAAAACAGCAAATCTCTCCTTTAGATACTCCCGGATCTTAGCGTTCCTGAGCAATCTTGAAGCGTTAACGGCTGCCGTATTATCATCAAGTTCTTGACCATACACGGCCTTATAAGCAATCGTCCCATTTCGATTGGAGATTATATACTGCTCGGCAAATATGATTTGCTTATCAACTATTTTTGGTTTATTAATCTGATTCATAACCTTGTTATTTGTTAACTGCTTGTTAAATATTCTTTAACAAATAAATTTGTTTAATATTAGTTAATTACGATTTCAGGTTATTAAAATTCCCCAGAAGAAGGTGATATATCTTGGTTTACTAATAAACCAAGAATATTCTTCTTGTTAACTTGTTAACCTATATATAGATATTAACAAGTAACAAGCTGCTAAGAGTTTATAAAATAGTATTTAGCCTTGCCTTGTTGGCTGACATCAATTTTATTCTCTGAAACTAATTCTTTTAGGGCAATTCTGATATTACTAATACCCGCATTTGATTTTTCTTCTAAGTCCTTAACAGTGGCTCCCTGGCTAGAACTCAAGGATTCCATAATATAAATTTTAGCCTCTTCAACCTTTTTCCCTTTCTCCTCAACTTCTCCCAAATATTCCCAATTTATCTGGTCCGTTTCTTGGTTATTAAAAACTTTAAATGATATCTTACCGTCCAAACGAAGTGAACTTCTGGCTTTCTCCTGGCTAACGGTAACCTCTAAAACTTTATTACCTAATTCATCTTTATAATTTTTACTATCCAAAAGAAGATGAGAGGAAACTTTGGCAATTATTTCCGAACTCCCACGGCTAGATGATTGGCTCAATTTTTCGCCCTTTTGTGGCTTGCGATGATGATGAAGGTAAATCACGGAGACTTTAGTTAGCCTAATTAATTTTAGTATCTGCTTATTTACAGCCTTCATCGCGCCAGAGTCATTTTCTTCCTTGTCATGAATCTCTGTAAAAGTATCAAAAATAATCACCTTATACTCATTTTTAACTATTAAAACAACTAAGCGAGCAAAATCTGAGGGGTCCGTTATCATAAACCTTTGATCAATAATGTAATTTATGGGAATATCCTTATCTATTAACTTTTTGAATCTTGTTACGATTTCATTCTTATTCATCTCTTGATCAATAATAAGAATACGGCTTTGCTCGACTTCATATTTGTTAAATAGCGGTAATCCTGCAGCTATATGATATGCCAGAATAAGGGCAAACAAACTTTTACCTTTACCGGAGTCAGCCGTAATTGAAGTAACCGCTTCTTTAGGAATTAATGGATTAATTACAAAAAACTCTGGCTGAACTTCATATGCTAATAATTCTTGGCAAGTAGAAATTACGAGTTCATTTTCGCTTTCTCCTAAATTATTATCTTCTTTATCAATATCAACCGATTCATCGAAACCTTCTTGCTCAAGAATATTCTCACCTTTAGGCACTTCATAATTATTTAAATTGGTAATTATTTCCATATAAGTCTCTAATCACGCGGCAGAGAACGGATTAATACCGCCCTCTGCCGAAAAATTATTTTACTCCTCGGTACCATAGAATATGCTCGTCACCTCTCTGTCTGGTAAATCTAAAAATTTTCCACAAATAATATCATCCAAATGGCTCCGAAGTGATCCAAATGAATTTTCTGAAACAAACCACTTTTTCTCCCAAAACATTTTTGGAAGTTTTTCCTTTAGTACTGAGAAAAGCTTATTATTTGCTTTAATGACTTCTTTAGTTGCATCTCCTATAATTTTCCACTCCTCTAAACTTAGCTCTATATTTTTATTCATATATTTATGAAATTAATAATTAATTTGTTATTCGAGAGGCTTCGCAACCTATCGATAGACCGCGAAGCCTAGTTGTCTCGAATGGAAACATTTTGTTTCCTTTGTATAGACCTCGTCAGCTAAATAGATATTTCCAAAATGAGTTAAATTTCTAAAATACACAGAACTTTAGAGATTCAGCATTCATTCCAGAAATTATAAATTCATGGGCCTCGATATGTAATCCTATCCTTCATAAAGTAATTTAGCTCGTTTATAAACAATTCAATAATTTCGTTAGTCTTCATACTATATATGCACGAAATTTCGCTTAAATAAAAAAAATCCACTAATTTTAAATGAATTAGTGGAATTATACTCGAAAAAACGCAGGCGAAATTTCGTCAATGATTATTTAAATAAGTCTTTGGGTTTATTTCTGATATATTTCTATCTTGCCAGGATTCTCTAAATTCAGGAGATGGAGAAAGTTTTATTTTTATCTGATATGCATCGTTATCTTTAAGATATATTATAGGGCTATCTTTAAGGCCAAAATATTTCCTTAATCTTTTTGATAAATCCTGTATATCCTTTTTAAATGTTTCTTTCTTAGTTTTATTACCAGAAAAAGAATTTAATTTTATACAGCCATTCTGAGTAGAAAACAAAATAAGGGCCCCCCAGCTTTTTACATAAGCCATTTTTTGAGAACTATCCTGTCTAGTATCAGCAAAACCGAGCTTATCATAGCTAGAGTCTTCTTCTTTGCCATCTACCGTTAACTTAACATCGCACTTATTTTTAAACGTAATACTTACATTTTCCCATTCTTTTGTTAATTCTTTCACATAAGCCGCTCTGTCTTTAATCGAATATTTATTATAAATATTATAAAAATCTTTATTAACATTAACCGAGTAGCGATGCATCGGGGTTGCATATCCCTCGTCAGGTCTTGGCCAATTATCACACTCGACATCAAGGCTTATATCTCTTGAATTTTCTTTTATAATATGAATAATTTTTTCATCAAATAGCTTTTTAAGCGCAAGACAAAAAACATGAGTAGTTATTTTACACATTTCTATATCACCCATGCTCAATGCGATGTCAACATGATCCAATCCCTTGTCGTCATTCAAAAAATGACGCTTGTTAGCATCAAGCTTTATTTTTATAATATTTAAAACAGATAGAACCTGCTTATCAAAATTAAAATCCATATTTGGCAACTAACTAACCTTCATTTCTATGTTTAATAGAATAGATTAATAAAGCTCCACATAGAAATATTATAGCATCATATGTCCAAATTTTCCTATACAGCGATCGGCTTGAGTTTGCGTCCATTTGAGTAGCCATATTAATCATTGAGACTGTGGCTGCTCCAGGAGTTTCAGATACTATAGAAAAAACCGTTGGTTTTTTACTATATTCGGCTCTCAAATAGCTTGTTATGAAAATCATCGATGTAAAAACTAATAACGTGATAATAATTAATAAATATTGAAAAATTATTCTTTTAATTTTTTTAAACATATTTTTATAAATAGAGTCTTTTATTGTTAATTTTTAAGTAATAGCTGATCAAGGCCAATAGAGTCTTCTATTTTCTTCTTTAATTCTTTCGCCAAATTCTCAGGAACTAATAAATCTAACTCTCGCTCATAGTAAATGCTTAGAACAAAACGGGCATTACTAACATTGGCAATATTCATCCACTCAATCTCACCGTCTTTATCTGTTATATTTTTGCCATTACAAAGAAACGTTTCAATAAAACTCTCGACATCCTTTTGAATAGCCTCATTATACGTTAGGCCTTTTCCATTTAGCCCATCAAATTTAGTTATTGGTATGTATCTAACCATAAAAATAAATATTAAAATAACACAAAAGGTCCCCCGACACGATTAACACACCCTTTCGGATATGCGCCTAGATAGCGAAAATCGGTCAGAAGACCATCTCTGCTATCTAGGACTTTAAACCATGCCTTAATAAATTAAGGTTTAGGTTAATTCAATTGTTCTTTTATTATCCAATAAAATTGGGTAATAGTCAATTTTTATTAAATATATTTAATTTTAAAAATCTTTATTATATAATATATTTATGAGTAAAATTTCTATACAAGATACAAAGCTTCTATCATTAAATGATTTAATGCGGATATTTAGTATATCAAAAACAACTGCCTACAGAATTGTTTATGGCAGAAAAATACCTTTTTATAAAATAAATCGCAATATCAGATTTGCCGAAGAGGATGTTATTAATTATTTAAATAACAATCGTGTTGAACAGATAAAGAATAGATAAATTATTCTATACTATTTTGCGGTCACAACGCAGAAATGCGTGGCAATACAGGGCAAAATGTTTTAGAATTTTTTAATAAAATACCGCCTAGGTCGAGGGTGGTATTTTTTTAATTATTTAATATAACAACCCGATCAATAATCTAGCGTTTGCTTAAAGTAACCAAAAATATCAATATAATCCCAACAAATATAAGAATCCCTAAAAATTTAACAAATCTTTTATATACCGCTTCTAACACATCATGGGCTATAGTTTTTAGTAATATAAGAATCCGTTTAATCAGCTTAAACGGGGCCAATATAATTATGAGTATAATATCTATCCAGCCATAACCAGTTGTATAACTTTTTTTCATATATGCAATTAAAATTTAAATAACAAAAAAATATAGCATAATTACTATATTTTTACAAGTTAACTATAAATATATTTGCAAAAATGCCAGCAAGACCGACTAGGCTTTAATTTTTATGTTTTGTCTTATCGACTAACGTAAATTTCTTAGCTTCGCCTTCGTAAGGAGGAACGCGATCTCCTCGTGAAAGAGTAATCTCTTTTCGAGAACTGGCCGGTCGATATTGACCCGACACTTTCGCTACCCCTCCAGTACTTACCTGTACTTTAGGCATATGACTTGAAGTTAACTAATGAATTAATAGAAGCGTCTGACCTTTAATCCGCCTCCCCAACTACAAACCTTAGTGAGATTTGCAAGTGGAGAGCGATTAAAGTGAGCTAGACTAAAAATTCAAAAGAATGGCTTCGATCTTTTTCTTGCTGGCGTTTTTATAAACAAAATTAATTAAACATACCTTTAACGATTATTCTTTATTTTTCAAAGCATCTATGACGTCATTTGTATTATGATCCCCCCATCAGAAAGAATTTTTAACATCGGGAGCATTATTGTTTCAAAACTATTTGGAATTGGCATATATTTATTTTTTATATACTAATTAAATCTTTATCTCTATATAGCGTTATACGTTTTGTGAAGCTGGCAATACAAAAGAAAGTGGTGAAACTAAAAATTAAAGGCTTTTTCGGTATATTCAAACATCGCATTAATTAAACTATTAACTTGAATGTTTTTTTCTTTAAACATTTTGGTGGTTAGTTTAATTTTTTTGAATTTTATATAACCGTCATTATTGTCCACAACAATCTTTATTCTTACAAAACCATCTCTAGTCATGGATTGCCAATTAGCATGCGCTATATTATTTCTAAATTGATTTATCTCACGCATAGAAATAATGATATTATGTAATTCTTTTTTACTTTTATTTTCACGCGCCTGGGCTTCAAGTTGAGAATACATTTTAATAAATAAATCAATTTTATTATACATAGTTAGCCCTTCTATTATTAAATATCCCATATCATGGGAACGTTGACTTATAAATTCGGCTATTGCTATGTTTAAATCGTGCTCAAAAAAACTAAAATTTATTAAAAACGATCCCATCAGATTACCAAATGTCTTTTTTATTTCTGTTATTTCAAGTTGGTTATCGTCAACTAAATAATCATACTGCTCTAGCTTATCAACTGATTTATTACTTTTTGCCATACTATTATTTTTTTGAAATTTTTCTATCATATGGAATGCATATCTGCCTATTCGTCCTCAGCCCCGTACTTACCGCTTTTCGTAATGAATATTGCAACATAACATCAGCGTTTCCCGAATGCCAACCAAGAGCACGTTGTTCTACATGAAAACCATTTAAATCTATATTAATATTTTGGCTTATCAATGGCGTTTCCTTGCCGCTATAGTGAGCGACTATTAACTTGCCGGATACCATAGAATATTTAAAAATTACTGGGCCATGATAATTATCAACATTAAAAACAACATCTAGAGGAATCACATTTTTTAAATAAACTGGCAATTTACTATAGTCTATAATTGTATCATCAATTAAATCTTGAAAGCCTATCTCGGAAATTTTTTGCCTATCTTCTTTCCGCTGAACAATTAAATACTCATTATTTTTATATTTTACACTAACACGACCAGATTGATGCCAAGAAATATGATCAATTTCTTTATTAAATGAATTTTCAAGATTATGAAAATTAGTTGATGGTATGTATAATAAATCTCCTGAATAAGTTTTTATAATAACAGATCCTACCTTATAATATTTATCATTGCTTTTAATCAAAATCTTATAACAAACGGATTTTTTTATTTTACTTTCATCGGTAAGCACTTTATTTTATATAGTAACTTATATATTTTTAAAAAGATTATAAATTGGAAGGAAATAAATGAGAAAATGTGTACTCTTCTAAGACATCCCCACTTAATTTATAAAATTTAAAAACTATATTTTGTTTTTTATTTTTTTCTATAACGCGCTGAGCAACTGCCCGATCAATATTTTCAGACACAACAATAAAAAGTAATGGTTTATTTATAAATATATATCTCATTTTTTCTAAAACTCTTCGAGTCATAAAATCAACTTGAAATCTTACGTTTTCTGAAAAATTTGATATATATTTTATTTCTACAATTCGTGAAATTTCTTCTTGATTTGATTTTTTATAAATTACTCCATCTAGAATAATATGACCATATTCGTTAGAAATTTTTACACCCTTTCTAAATAAGTCACCATACACCTTCTCCAAATATACAAAAACTTTATTTTCAATTTGAGTATTTTTCTCTCTTATCGCTTTAAAATCATGATTTGAATGAATATTATTATTTGTGCCAGGAGCCATCTCATTTTTTATAATTTTTTCTTCAACGATTTTTTCAGTCGCTAGCTCTTCGGACGTAGCATCTTGAGTTATTTGTTTTAAATTTTCAGCAATATCTTTACTTTCACTTCTAAATATGATTGCTAATTTTTTCATAAAATCCTCGCTTGCTATCACTAGCCCTCCTATAAATAAAGAAGCAAAAATTGTATATGAGTTATTCGAAATAATAGCAAATATAAAAACCATTGATCCCCCCGTAAGTCTCGCAAATCGTTCTTGTTTATCACTTTTTTTGAAAAATAAAAGTGGAATAATTGAGAACAGCATTAATAGAAGAAAACAATACATGGCAACGCCCCTTACGTTGTTAAATTCAAAAATATTTTGAATATATTGGTTATTCATATTTATTTTTTTTAACTATTTGAAATTCTTTTTGCAAAAATATTAAATCTTTTTCTAGGTTTTTTAATATATTAATATTAGTTTTTTCTAATTCTTTTTTATTAATATTTTGTTTAACTAAACTTAAAATAGTCGCAATTGTTCCAAAATAATCTTTTGATTCTATGTGAAATTTTATAGACTTTATGCTCATTCTTTTAACATTTTATTTTAAATAATTATTTTTTAGGTCTTCCTCTTCCTTGAGATTTACTTCCACCAATTACATCACGCAGTTGATTAATTAAAACCATTATTTCTTCTACTTTTTTAACAATGCGTTTTTGTTCACCTTGCGGTGGTAACGGTATCAATGTATTTTTTAGATTATCTTGTGTAATCTGATTTATTGTCATTGTATTTACTCCTTCCAATAAATTTCTGAAAATTGTTGATTTCAAAAAAACCTCCACATAAGGATTACATTCACTACGAAATACAGACATAAATGCACCAAAAGCCATCTTTTCTTCTAAATCTTTAATCATGGCAGTCTTGCCAACCAATGACTTACTCCCATTTCTAACACAAATTAAAAGGTCTCCTTCTTGCACCACTACGCTACTCTTTACCTCTTTTTTTACCCTAACTAAATCATTAAAATCTAATTGTCCTTTTTGAATATTTGTAGAACGCAGCACTGGAATCCCTTCAGTAGAAATATCATTTGGGGAATATGTTAATCCAATATTTGTCTCTCCAATATCATTAAATTTTACCCACTTCCAAGTATTTGGAATTTCAAACGGTATTTCGTTTTCTAATATATCAGGTATGGATTTTTTCTTTTTAACATTAATTTGTTCGGTTTTTTCTTTTTTAATTTTTTTATATAATTCTTCAGCTGTACCATCCTTTCTATCCTGTTTAACTAATTTTCCTGATACAGCTAAAGAGAGAAGAGCATTTTCGAGTTCCTTTATGTCATCAGATGTTTTTATGAGCTCAGTAATATTTTCAAAGGCTATTTTATATTTTCCATTTCCAAGAGAATACATCGCACTATGAACAAGAAGTGTTCGTATTTTGTCACTTTGTTGTTTTCTAATTTCAAGTTCGTCAAGTTGCTTTATAACTTCATTCACTTTCTTTATTATTCTTTTTTGTTCTGCGAGTGGTGGAAGAGAAATTAAAATTTTTTCCAAAATACCTATGTTTAAGGCTGGAATAGCGCCACCAATTTGATACTTAGCTAAATCAATATTTGTTAAATGAAGGAACATCCATTCATTAAAGATTTTTGAGCTCGGAAGATATCCTAAACAATTATTATCAATACAACTAGGTTTAATAAGTATCCTACGTTTATTTGTCGCAATAGCCCCACCAATTTTAGGGAAAATGATTGTGTTTATTGGCAACACTTTAGCCCTCATTTTTTTTACAATTTCTTCCGAAATCCAGTTTTCAGAGTCTATCATCTCTTTAATATTTCTATTCATATCACTAACTTTAAAAAAAGGTATCTCTCCTCCCTTTTTTATTTGATATTCTTTAGGGAATCCAGTGCCACCCATAAAATTACCAACTTCACCTAATTTTACCCATTTCCATGATTTTGGAATTTCAAAAGGAGCAACCTCTGAAGTAGTTAATTGTTTATATTCATTTTTTATTTGAGCATAAAGCTGTTCTGCAGTGCCATCTGTTTTATTTTGAGAAACTAATTTCCCCGCAATGGCAAGAGTAAAAACTGCTTTGCGCAGTCGCTGAATAGCATCGGGAACCTCTATAAAATCGCCAATATTATCAGCGACAATTTTAACTTCATTTGGAGTCATGATGAGATAGTGCTTCAATTATAATATTACGAATTTTTATTAGGACTTCTTTTGTTTCTTTTTGTTTAGAAAGATACGTCTTTAATAATTCTTCAGGTGATTCTATGATATCAACTGGTGTACGTGGATTTTTAATATCTAAATTGTAATTACGGTTTATTATTTCATCTATAGAAACTTTCCATGCATGTTCATTTTCCTCACGATTATTCCACCATTTTTTTTCAGCATCAAATTCTTCAACAGTAATTGGATTTGATGTTGAATAACTTGTTTTTCCTTCAGGATATGGATGCTCGTAGTACCAAATTTCTTTTGTTGGTTCTCCTTTTGTAAAGAAAAGAAGGTTTGTATTAATACTTGTGTATGGAGAAAAAACATTTTTAGGTAAACGTACAATTGTATGCAAATTACATTCTTCAAGCAGCATCTTCTTCAGTACCGTTTTCATTCCTTCCCCAAAAAGAGTTCCATCTGGAAGAACAATACCCGCTCTACCGTGTTTCTTTAATAGGCGAACAATAAGAACAAGAAAAAGGTCCTCTGTGGCACGAGTCTGAAATTCCTTAGGAAAGTTTGATTCGATACCTGGTTCTTCTGTACCTCCAAAAGGAGGGTTTGTTATAACACAATCTATTTTGTCTGCATCGGTATACTCACGAAGAGGTTTTTCTAAAGTATTTCCACGTCTCATTGTTACTGGCTCTTCAATACCATGAAGCATCATATTCGTAATTAGAAGCATGAAAGGAAGTGGCTTCTTCTCTACCCCATGAATACTTTCTTGAATTTTTTGTTCATCCTTTACTGATTTAACTTGTTTTCTCATATGCTCCAAGGCATGAACTAGAAATCCTCCTGTTCCAACTGCTGGGTCAAGAATTGATTCACCAACCTTGGGGTTTACCATTTCAACAATAAATTCTGTTAAGGCTCGCGGAGTATACATCTCTCCAAAATTTCCAGCACTTTGAAGCCCCTTCAAAAGTCTTTCGTATATCTCATTAAATGCGTGTCTATCTTTGGAAGCATTAAAATCAATTTCATTTATTTTGTTTATGACTTGTTTTAAAAGTGTACCCTTACGCATAAAGTTATACACATCTTTAAAGGCCATACGTGTAAGATCTGTTCTTTTATTATCTCCTTTGGGGAGATTACGTAATCCTGGCAATAAATCATTATTTACAAATTCAATAAGCTTATCTCCTGTCATCCCGTCCATTGAACCAGCCCAAATACTCCACTGATACTTTTTGGGTAGAGTTGATATAAATTTATCTTTACGAATTTCTAATGCTTTATCTTCATCATCAAGTATTTTTAAATAAATAAGCCAAACCATTTGTGAAAGTCGTGTTGCGTCACCATCTAGACCAATATCTTGACGCATGATATCTTGAATTGCTTTTATTGTTGATGGCGTAAACATATTATTGAGTATATATTACATCAAGTAATTTATCGACTGTTTCAAAGTATCCTTCTTTTCCGCCAAATAAAGAAACCAGTTCGTAATCAGTACCAAGAGAGCGAAGCGGTTCAAGAGTAAGAATACGAACACTTTCAATATCTTTTAGGGCAACATCGGCATATTTAGAAATTAATGCTTCTAGCACTTCTCGTGCCTTACCATTATATTTATCTAAATAATTAGAGCGACGAAGAGCTTCTATCCTTTCGTTTTTTTTCATCATTTTTTTATCGTACGCAACATGCATGATAAGGTCAAATAAATCAAATTCTGCCCCTATTTGTTTCTGTAATTCTTCAAGAGGAATACCGCTTTCATTTATTTGGTCAATTATCACTTGGCGTCTTTCGGCCGACTGCCAAGCAGTAAAAAAACTTTCAAGGGTTGGATAATGTGTCAGAATATTTTTTCTAGTAAAGTCGGTTAATGATTGAGTAAGAAGTTTTCCATCTGGGCCAAGATATTGTATTTGTTCTTTTACAACTGCATATGGCACTCCACTTAATGTAAATACAGGAGGTCTATCTGTAATTTCTAAAGATGAGCCTTTTGAAAGTATTACATCAATTAGTTTATCTTCATCTTCTTTTTCTTCAATAGTAACATCCGGAGGATCTTGTTCTTTTAATGTTTTAGCAATATCTGCATCTTCAGTTACTTCGAATACACGCTCAGCGACACCATCAAATCTAGGGTCAGCAAAAAGTTTTGTAACTCCTTGAAAATCCATAATAGTAAACCACATCTTTCCCTTATCTTCTCTAACACGAGTACCACGTCCAATAATTTGTTTGAACTCCGTCATGCTTTCTATTGGTTTATCAAGTACTATTAGTTTACATGTTTGAGCATCAACTCCCGTGGAGAGCAATTGTGAGGTAGTAACTAAAGTAGGAAATTTTTCTTCCGGATCAATAAAACGGTCAAGTTGATTTTTTCCTTCTTCATCATCACCAGTAATTCTCATGACATAACGAGAATCCTCTAATGCTCTATCTCCAGAAGCATTCACTAACGCTGAGCGCATACGTTCAGCATGAGCAGTTGTTCTACAAAAAATAATTGATTTTGCATATTGATCATCAATTGCGTTTAAATATTCAACAATCTTTTCAGCAACAACTTTATCACGTTGCGGGAAAATAACTGATTTATTAATATCTCGAAGTTCAAAAAGACGGTCTTCAACAATATTTCCACCATCATCTAACGTGCCGATAGATGGGCGCCATCCTGTAATATCATTATCAAGCAAAACCCTTAATACTTTATATGGAGCTAAAAATCCATCATCTATTCCCTGTTTAAGGGAGTATGTATAAATTGAATCTCCAAAATAATGTGAAGTGCTAGTATCTATTGTTTCTTTTGGTGTTGCAGTAAGACCGAGGTGAGTAGCACTTGTAAAGTGGTCTAGAATTTCATGCCATTCACTGTCTTGCGAAGCGCTACCACGGTGACACTCGTCTATAATGATTAAATCAAAAAAATCTTTTGGAAGTTTTTTAAAAAGTTTGTCTTCCTCAGTAACCCCGCTCATGGCCTGATAAAGTCCTAAAAAAATTTCATAAGACATTAGAGAGCCTATGTCATTAAAATTGTGTCGAGAAATTTTTGTAAGAGCATCACCAAAATGTTTCAAGTCATTTATACGAGCTTGGTCTACTAAAATATTTCTATCAGCAAGAAAGAGTATCCTCTTCGCATTCCCTGATTTCCAAAGGCGCCACATTATTTGCCCTGCTGTATACGTTTTTCCCGTACCGGTAGCCATTACTAATAATAAACGTTTTTTTCCACTGGCAATAGCCTCAACAGAACGATCAACAGCAATTCTCTGAAAATAACGAGGTGATTTGGTTGGGTCATCAGAATAGAAGGGCGTCTCAACAACTGCACGTAAAAGAGGGGCTTCCCCTTTCCATTTAAGATAGCGCTCATAAAGTTCTTCTGGGGATGGGAATGCGTCTGGAGTAAGAATTGTTTCTGTTATTGTTGATAAACCTGTTTTATCATGAAAAAGAAATCCACTTCCATTTGCAGAAAAAACGAAAGGAATATCGAGAGCGTTTGCATATCCCAGAGCTTGTTGCATCCCCATACCAAGGTCTTTGTCTGAGTGTTTAGCCTCAATTATTGCTAGTGGTAAATTAGGTTTATATTCAAGAAGAAAATCTACTTTCTTCTTTTCTCCACGCTTTGTTGTTTTTCCACTAACATGAATACGCCCCATTGTGTATGGATACTCTTCTCTAATCTGATGGTCCTTCCAACCAGAATTTATTATTGATGGTCTGATTAATCTATTTCGTGTTTCTTCTTCGTTCATAAAAAATATTTAGTTTTGTTTTCGCTAAAAACTATACTATTTTAACAAATCATCAATTTTGAGGGTTTATTTATTCTTTAGATATATTCTATCTTTACTTCATAATCCCATAAATTAACCCAAAAGTCAAAAATACTGATTTTTAAGATTAGCCAAAAAAGAAGCCTAAAATATACCCATTATTTCCCTCAGGTTAACCCCCAAATTTTACCAAAAATTTAGGGATGCATTCTATATTAATTAAACTGCCAGGAGGTAAAGCCGAAGGTGGTCATAATCGGCCGGGGGGCGTCCATCACCTTCCCTCATATCGCCGCCGCCAAAGTGGTGACTAAATGGTGTCTAAAAAGTGATGGAATACGATTAATCATTGGTATAGATAATAACAGATAATAACACTAGAAACCCTTGTTTATTGTGTTATAATGGTATATAGTACCGAATTAATTATCTATAATAAAAACGGTCCTTACAGGTTCTCATCCTGGTAATAGGGGTTCGATTCCCCTAGGGACTACGTAATAAAAATACTACAACAAAGTTGTAGTATTTTTATTATGCCGGCGTTAGCCGAGGGGGATCGAACAGGTTGGAAGCGATTCTTGAGCGACGGCGGGAGCCGGAGCGAAAAGAAGAGCGTCGGACGAAGCTCTGGGGGAGCTTCGGACGCCAACCAAGGACAAGTGAGTCCGCCAGCTGGCGGACGAGCGCGATAATTCCCCCGGGGACCACGCTTTCATTTAACGTATCATAAATTGTGATTAAAAATAATAAATGATACAATATTTATATATAAATAATCTTCAAATATGTCTAAAGTTAAAAAAATATTTATTATTTTTAGTTTATTTCTGATACTTTTAGTTTTAGTTTGGTTTGCATTTATTATCTGGTCTCAGCAGAATAGCGCCGAGAATTACCCACCACTTGTCGGCTCGGTTATTGAAATTGGTGAACAGATTGCTAGCCCTAAATCAAGGGCCGTTGGATTTGATCATTATGTAAAGGGAAATTCTGCTTACCTTTATTCCGCGAGTCACGATGGTCTTAATTATAGAAGTTGTTCAATAGAGAAAGTTGATTCAAAAACATTTATAGCAATTAACCCGATATATACCAAAGACAAAGATAGAGTTTTTGCTGTCTGTAAAGAAATTATAGGCGCTGATCCAGAAACATTTGAATTAATTTCTGGTTATGCAAAAGACAAAAATTACGCCTATATATATGAAAATAGAATAGAAGGTAGTGACGGAAAAACATTTGAAGTTTTAAGCAATGGTTTCAATAAAGATAAAAATAATTTTTATCTTGGAGCCAAGCGTATAGACGTCGATTACTTAACTTTTACAATTGGACAATGTTATAGTAAAGACAAAAACAATGTTTATTATAATAGTAATTTTAATTCTCAAGTTCAAGTTAATCCAATAATTAAAGTTGCAGATGTAAAAAGTTTCAAAGAACTTGGTGATTGTTACGCTAACGATGCTTATAATGTATTTTTTATAGGACGCGTAATAGAAGGCGCCGATACTAATTCGTTCGAAATTGCAAATACTGATAAAACATATATCCATAGAACATATGATGCCGTGGATAATAATTTTAAATATAAATCTGGAAAAAGAATAGACTAAAATAATTCCAAAATTCCCGCCCACTTTTCAATTCCCCCAATAATCTCTACTATTTTTTCGAAAACTTACGACTTTAAGGCTACTAAACAAAAACTCTAACGTATGCTAGAGTTTTTTATTACGTAAATTGTACCACATCATCTTTAACCTTTTAAAATCCGCACAGTCCCTTTATCCGCATCGACTTCAACAAAATCACCATCTTTTAAATTATGCATCGCATTTTTAAGAGCAATTATACAAGGAATTCTAAATTCCCTGGAAACAACAGCCGCATGGCAAGTTAAGCCCCCAACCTCAGTAATAATTGCTACCGCTCGTTTCATTGCCGGTAAATAATCAACAGTTGTCGCATGAGTAACCAAAATATCGCCGTCTTTAACCTTATTATTTTCATCGGGCGAAGAAACTATTTTAATCTTTCCCCTAGCTCTTCCAGGACTCGCGCAAATTCCTTGAGATTCATCATTACCCTGAGCATTGGCAGAATTTTTTTCAATATATTTAAACATTTTTACGGCCTCTTGTTCTAAAAAAATAAAACGCTTAGACATACTTTTGTTAAAACCAAAACCGCGCATCTTTCCGGCGGCCTGAAGCAACTGGCCGATATCTTTTTTACCCAATAAACAAGCGACTAGCTCGTCTTCAAATAAAAGCCTGATTTGATTAATGGAAGCATTTAATCTTTTAGCAATTTCCCGGTATAGTGGCAAAAGATAAAATCCAGAAAAACTAACAAAATACTCAGCCTCATTGCGTCCATCGAGCGCCAAGCCAAAATCAATAAATTTTTGCAAATCTTGAGATTGAATATTATATTTTTTTACAATTTGCGCAATATCATTATTTCTATTCTGACGATAATTTTTCAATAAAAAATATTCTTTCTCTACTTCTTTTAAATTTTTGCTAATCAGACTTTTTAATTCCTGATGATAATATTCTTCATCCCAAGGCTCGCCATAACAAAAAACTGGCATCCAGCCATAACTTTTAGCCATTTTTTTACTCGCCCGCTCTAAGTTAATTTTTTTACGTTTAATTTCAATGGCCTGTTTTAAGGTGTCTCTTTTTTCCGACAAAGTAGTGGAAATTTTTTCCGGCTTAGTTAAAACAAATAACACTCGATTGTATTCGGATGAATTTTTTAACAAACCGAGTTTATTAACTAAGACCTCTTCCGCTAAAGAAAGTAAAAAGTCCTCACCAACAAAACCAAATTGATCAAAAATAGTAACTCTTCGGATACAATCTCGCACAAACAAAAAACGATTAGCCAGTTTTTTATTTGACAGCTCCGAATATTTTAATTTAGAAACCGGAGCAATGGCTATTTTAGAAGCTTTTTTAAGAGAATAAAAAAATTTTAACTTTTTCTCTAAAGATTTATAGTCTCTTTTATTGATATTTAAAATTCTTTGTTTAAGATTTTGAAATAAATCTTTAGTAAGGTAGCCGTGGAAAAGCCCCTCAGAAAAAACATAAAGCCCTCCCTTGTAAATACCAAAATGCTCTTTAAAATAATCCGATGATTTATTTCCGAACCAAGTCTCGCCGTCTAAGGGCAGCAAGGCCCATTTCCCAACTTTGACGACCTCGGTTTTATAGTAATGGTTTTTATTCATGATTTTATAATAATGTTTTTCTTTGATTTTGTCAAAAATAAAAGATATTTACTTATCTAAAATTCCCGCTTACTTTTCAATTTTCCCAATAGTCCTCTCAAACTTGAAAACGTTGTCCAATTGCTAAAATTATGATATTTTAACTATATAAAGATAATTAAATTTATGCCAACAATTCAACATTTTGTCAGCCACGTTAAGCAATATGGCAACAAACACAAAGCCTTATATCTATTATCCTTGATGATATTATTTTGGGCGACATACGATGGCATAATCACCTTTATTTCCCCGCTAATTATGACTGCCAGCGGACTCTCAGGGACACAGATGGGTATTATTATCGGCACCTCATCAATCAGCGGCGCCTTTTTTGATTTTATCGCCTGTCGTATTTTTAAAAACATGTTTTTTAGAAGAATGTTTTTAATAATGTTCATTCTCTGTTTCTTTTATCCGCTGATTCTGTTCCAGGCCAACACTTTTTTAATTTACCTGATAGCGATGGCGATGTGGGGAGTCTATTATGACCTTAAAAACTTTGCGGAATTTGATTTTGTCGCCCGTCATATAGAGCCCAAAGAGCACGCCTCCAGTTTTGGAATAATTCAAGTTTTTACATCTTTGGGATATTTAATTGCTCCAATAATCGCTGGGCTAGCTATCGGCGAAGCCATCGATTGGAAACCATTTTTAATTAGCTGGATATTTTTAGGAATTTCGATAATTTTTTTCATCTATTTAATAATACTAACCAAAAAATACAAAAACAAAACCAGTGATTTAGAAACCATACCAAAAAAAGTTAGTTTCTTAAAAGAAATAAATCTCTGGGAAAAAATTGGCCGCACAATCTTGCCAGTGCTAATTCTAACTCTAGTTCTTAATTTCATTGATGCTTTTTTCTGGACTATCGGCCCCTTGTTGGCTGAAAGCTTTAGAGACGCGCCGCAATTTTCCGGCTTCTTTATGACCGCCTATTCTCTGCCCGTTCTCTTGGCTGGTTGGTTTGTCGGCTCCATAACCGCTAAATACGGAAAAAAGAAAACTGCTTTTATAAGCTTGCTTCTAGGCTCTCTATTATTAAGCACTTTATTTTTATTTGAAAACTTCTTACCAATAATCGGAGTAATCTTCTTGTCTTCTATTCTAATGTCTTTGTCTTGGCCGGCAATTAACGGCGCTTATGCCGACTATATTGATGAGACAAAGCGTGCCGCCAAAGAGATTTCCGGCTTACAAGACTTATTCACCAACATCGGTTATATTATCGGCCCAATATTCGCCGGCATTTTATTCGACGCGATTGGCGGAGCAGCCGCCTTCTCGATTCTTGGTTTATTTGGAACAATAATCGCCATTGTCCTGTTGATTATTACACCCAAGCATATAAAGATTAAATTGGTGTCTTAAAACTACTTCAAAACCAAAAAGGCTGGAGAAAATCCAGCCTTTTTTATTTCTTTATCTTAATTTTATTTAAACCATTTATCAACTTGGTCCAAACCGTCTTCGATTGCCTTCTTGATTTTTTTCTCTTCTCTTGTGAGCATGCGGCGATGACGAATGTTATGGATTAAACCTAAATTATTTTCCAGAATATTTTTTACAAAGGATAATATTTTAGCATTATTTCGCTTAATGGTGGTGAGACCAATTTTAGATTTAACCGGAGGCTTAGAAAAAATTCGGCCCAGATAAAAAGCGGCGGAGATTAATATTAGAATAATCAATATCAATAAGCCAACTAATGGCAGGGTTTTGAAAGTTGAGGAGCCAATGGTAGTTATTAATCTCGGAGTCGCCTCAAGCTGTAAATGCTTGGAGGCAGCCACGCTATTACCCGCACCGATTTCCGACCATATCTCATAATTACCAGCCTTTAAATTTGGTATTAGAGCAAAGAAATTTTTCTCATAATTTGACTTGGTTTTAAATACCACGAGTTCACCATTTTCATTTTTAATATTAATAGTCACCTCGGTATCCGGCTCTTGCGTACTTCCTTGGATAATCAATTTATCATCAGCAGAAATTAAAGACGGTAAAGCGCCGAGTTGAGGAGCTATCAATTCCGGTTCCAGCTGTGGAACTACCGGTTCAAGCGGCGGCACCAGCATCCCAGTGGCATAAAAACTACCCAAAGCCTCGACACTATTTTTAGCCTTGTCATATGCAATTAATTTAATATTATTTTCACCAAGCGCATATAACTCTAGGCTGTATTTGCCATCGACAAACTCTCCCGCCGGAATATTTTTAATTAAACTGTCATTAAGGAATAATTCATAATGGTCGAGTCCGGAAGTCGCGTCTAAAATATCGGCTGTGATATTTAAGCGCTTACTATTTTCATCATAGCTAAATTCAACTTTTTTCTTTTCCGGAGCCAAGGAATCAATCTTAACAACATAAGTAGCGATTGGCCCCCAAGTTTTATCTTTACGCGCTCTCGCTTTGAAATACCAAGTGCCGTCCTCTAAATTTTGAACTGCTTTTTTACTAATTGCTGGCGCATAAATAACGCTGGGGCTAAAAGAATTATTATTGTTAATTCCGGTTTGAACAGCGTTAATATCTTTTGGCAAATTCCATTGGAAAATCGGATTCTGATCTTTATACCACTCTTCACGATTTGGATGAGTCAAAGAAGTAATTTGCAAACTAGTATCTGAGGTGGGGGTGGTCGGCTCAGCCGGAGTTTCTTTGGTCGGTTCTGGAACTGTTGGTTTAGCCGGAGTTTCTTTGGTCGGTTCTTCTTTAGCGGCTACGATTACGATGTCCCCGTATTGACCGCGCAGAACATCGGTTCCGAGGCCATCATTGGCACGAACAGCCGCGCCGGAAAAAGAAAATTCCGCTTGACCAGTTTTTTTGGCCTTAGCGACAATGGAAATAATTGAACCGCGAGCGCCTGTAAACCCGGGTGTTGGCGAGCCACCATTAAAACTAATTACGCCGGCTGAATTAGAAAAAGAAGGTTCTTCAACCCAAAGAGAAAATATAGAACCACCTTTGCTGATAGAAATTATATCAAATAATTCAGTCGGAAATTTTATTGTTGCTTCCGCGTTATTTACGGCCACCCCTTCGGAATTTAAAATCACATACAAGGTAACGGTTTCGCCGGCGGAGACCGTCGTCGCATTGGCGCTAAGCGATAAAGTCGCCGCATTAGCATTTTGGCAACCAACAAAAAACAAACTAATCGCTAGAGTAGCAAAATAATAAGTTAATTTATTTTTTAATAATTTTTTTATAGGCATACCAAAAACCAAGGCTGAAAATAATGATTATTATTAATATTATAATTGTAGCATTTTTTGTCGGATTAAATCTAGCAGGAATTTCAATTGTTTGACTGTTACCGGCTTGGTCGTAGGCAGTGACGGTGACTGGGATTTTTCGATTTTGATCTTTGAAAACATAAACTCCATCGCTCACCTCAGTTATAATTTCGCCTTCTTTAACCTCATAACGATTAACCCCGGAAATATCATCAATCGCATTTAAACTAACAAACTGTTTTCCTTCATAAGTATTTGGGTCTTGGCCGGTCTCAACACTGACAAAAGTTGGCGGCGTATTGTCCGAAGGCACAGAGCTTTCGGTTTCAGAATTTTGTTTATCTAAATTAACAGTAATTGAACGACCAAAAATACTTTCCTGAGTTCCCTGCCCATCATTTAAATAAGCCATACCGCCACTCCATAAAACCGAAATATTACTTGATGAAGCCGTGCTAAGGCGCATGCGAAACAACAGCCCAGTCTTATCAAATCCTTGTGGCACTCCACCGGCAAAACGAACGGCCTTATTGTCGGCTAAATAAGTGGGCGGCGTCGGCCATAATGTTAAAACTGAAGCGCCGGTCTCTGTTTTGACAGATAAATCAGCAACATCTCCTTGAAAGCTAATTACCCCTTCAATGACATTTATTTTCTTAGCTTGCGGGTCAAGATAAGCTTCCACAATTGCCGTTCCGTCTGCAGCGGAACTATTTGGTACTAACTTAAAAGTTAACTGCGCGGCAAAAATAATTTGCGGTTTTAAACAAATAAATAATCCGAACGCCCCAGCTATAAAATATAAAAATATTTTTTTATTCATAATTATTGCTTAAGTTTAATCGGCGCTTTACCCCATTGGTAAAGAAGGATAGAAAAATCTACTGAATTAACTTGTTTATCGGAATTAATATCAACACAAACATTTTTAAATGGAGCCGTGGTTTTCCAGAAAGCAAGCATGATGGAGAAATCAACTGAATTCACTTTTCCGTCATGATTAAAGTCGGCGCCAATACAAGTCGTTTCCGGTACTTCGACAACTGGAGGCAAAACTGGAGCCGCACCACCACCGCCGCCGCCACCACCGCCACTAGGCGGCGTAACCACGGTTTCGGAAACAACGGTGAATGACTGCATGGCTCTGGAAGAATCGGAACCGAATTGAACATTTAAATGGAACCAATAATTACCGGCTGCCGAAACGATAGAGTTTAGAGTAGTGTCAAAATTGGCATGAGGATTAATTAGAATAGCGGCCGTGGAGCTAAAAATATCATCGCCGCCACCACATAAATTAGTATCGGAATTAGTAACACACCAATTATACTGATACTCGTAAGCGGTTGAACTGTCATTGGTTATTCTAATCGCCGTAGCAATGCTCGGTAAAGTTAAGTCGCTGAAACTTTGGATTAATACTTGGGCAGGAGAACCTGGCGTTCCGCTTACTTCGGTTGAAGCTGTTCCGCGACCAACAATATTTTTAGCGGAAACGCGGAAATCATAAGAATTATCATTTGATAAACTAGTTACCGTTGTCGCTGGCGTCGTACCAATGCCATCATTAAATACCGACCAAACGCCGCCGCTAGTTAATTTATATTCAACCACATAATCAGTAATTGGCGAGCCGCCGTTAAATACTGGTGCCGACCAAGAAAGATCAACGCTACTGTTTTGAATTATTACTGCTAAGTTAGTAGGAGCGTTAGGGGCGCTGGCTGGAGTAATAGAATTGCTGGTACCTGATGGCGTACTCGTCCCAACTGCGTTGGTCGCGGTAACTGTAAAAGTATAAGTTGTGCCGTTGGTCAAACCATTTACGGTTAAAAACGGTGAACTGCTAGTAGCTACAAAACCGCCGACATTGGAAGTAACTGTATAAATAGTAATAGCGGCACCCCCATTATCAGCTGGCGCTGACCAAGATAAACTCGCGCTACCGTCACCGATGGTGGCTGCTAAATTAGTTGGCGCATCAGGCACAGTCGCCGGAGTTGCGCTATTAGAAGCTCCAGTTGAACTTGGCCCAACTCCGATAGCGTTAGTGGCGGTGACGGTAAAAGTATAGGTTGTGCCATTTGTTAAGCCAGTGATAGTGATTGGTGAAGAACCGCCGGTTGCAGTATGTCCAGCATTAGAAGTAACTGTGTAGCTGGTAATAACCGAACCGCCATCATAAACAGGGGGCGTAAAAGTAATTGTCGCCTCCCCATTGCCGCTAACGGCAGAAACACCGGTTGGAGCATTAGGAGTAGTTGCCGGAATAACGGAGTTACTAGTGCCTGATAAAGTGCTGGTTCCAATTTCATTCGTAGCCGTGACTGTAAAAGTGTAAGTCGTACCATTTGTTAAGCCAGTGATAGTAATCGGTGAAGAACCTCCAGTCGCGGTAAATCCACCAACATTGGAAGTGACGGTATAACTGGTAATTACTGAGCCGCCGTTATTAACTGGGGGCGTAAAA
>JBAYKT010000008.1:0-57449 GCA_041664445.1 Patescibacteria group bacterium
ATTTTTAATTGCAATCAAGTTCTCTGATGAGCTTTATGATAAAAAAAATAAGCGTCCTACACATCCTGCCCAGTCTTAGCCGCGGTGGAGCGGAAAGAGTGGCAGTTGATATTTTAAAGAACCTTGACCAGACGCATTTCGCTCCGGCCTTATTGTTATTTAAAGACAATAAGCAGGGTGAGGAGCTAAAAGCTGAACTGGCCGCTGCTGGCGTTCCGGTAATTTCTTTACACAAACGCTTATTAATTGACCCCTTGAATATTGCTCTGATAATCAGGGCAGTAACTAAATTAAAGCCGGATATTATTCACACCCATCTTGGCGGCGATATCTATGGCATCTTAGCTGGCAAGCTGCAAAAAGTACCGGTGATTGTTTCCACGGAACACAATATTAATCAAAGCGCTAAAAAAAGCGCGGAATTAATTAAAAAAGTAAATCTCAAAAGTGTTACTAAAATTTTTGCCGTCAGCAATGCGGTGCGCGAAGACGCCATTAGCCGCTATCATCTAAAACCGGAAAAAATAACTGTTGTTTATAATGGTATCGATAGTCAGCATTTTGACCCTTCTAAGGTCTCAGATTGGCTGCCTGGACGCTCTGACGGCGAAAAGGTAATCATAGGCGCCATCGGCCGCTTAAGTCAGCAAAAAGGCTTTATGAGCCTGATTGAGGCTGCCGCTAAAACTAAGAATAAAAATTATTTAATTGAAATTGCCGGTGTCGGGGAAATGGCCGGAGAACTACAAAAAAGAATTAAAGACTTAGAATTAATTAACCGCGTTAAGTTAATCGGTCCAGTTAACGCCCGTAATTTTTTAAGCCAAATTGATATTTTTGTTTTACCTTCGCTTTGGGAAGGTTTGGGTTTAGTAATTTTAGAAGCCGGGGCGAGTGAGAAACCAATTATTGCTAGTGCCACCGGCGGTATTTTAGAGATTTTAAATGAAGATAATGCTTGGTTATTTCCGGTGGGTGATGATGATATTTTGGCGCAAAAAATAGATTTTTTAATTAATAATTTGCAAACCGCGGAAACAGCCAGAAAAGTAGCGGCTGTAAATGAATTAGTTAAAGAAAAATTTTCTTTAACCAAGATGGTGGCTAAGTACGCCACTTGGTATGAAGAACTTTTGGCGGCCAAGCTTAATAAACAACAATAAATTATGCGTATTCTTCAGGTCAATAAATTTCACTACGCTCGCGGCGGCGCCGATAAGTATTATTTGTCTTTAGGAAAAGCTTTAGAACAAGCAGGAAATGAGGTTGCCTATTTTTCCATGCAGCATCCTAAAAACGAGGTGACGCCTTACGCTAAATATTTTGTTTCGCGCCTGAGTTTCAATGAAGGTGGTTTTAAAGATAAACTTAAAAGTCCTGGGCGCATGATTTATAGCTTAGAAGCGAAGCGGAAATTTAAAAAATTAGTGGCCGATTTCAAGCCGGAGATAATTCATATCCATAATATTTATCATCAGCTTTCGCCCTCCATTCTGGACGTTGCTAAAAAAGCCGGTATTCCGGTGGTGATGCATGTCCATGATTACAAACTAATTTGTCCAAATTATCAGTTATTTGCGCATGGTGAAATTTGTGAAGCCTGCAAGCCTCATAAATATTATAAATGCGCACAGAAAAAATGCTTTAAGGACTCGCGTTCCAAGAGTTTTTTGGCGGCTTTAGAGATGTATTTGCATCACTCAGTTTTAAAAATATATGAACGCAATATTACCACGTTCATCACTCCGAGCGCTTTCATGAAGTCTAAATTAGTTGAATGGGGCTGGCCGGCAGTTAAAATAAAAGTTATTGTTAACCCCTTTGATGCGCAAATGAGCCTGTCTTTAAATGAAGAAATTCCACCGCTAGAAAAGTATCTATTATATTTTGGTCGACTATCCGAAGAAAAAGGTTTAAAAACTTTGATTGAAGCGGCGGCCTTAACTGGCGCTAAGTTGAAATTTGTTGGTGACGGACCACAGAAAATAGAACTAGATACGCTCGCTAAAAAAATTAATGCTCATCTGGAATTTTTAGGGTTTAAAAGCGGGGAAGAGCTTAAGCAATTAATCTTAAAGGCGCGTGCCGTGGTTATCCCGTCTATTTGGTTAGAGAATATGCCCCTGAGCCTCCTGGAGGCTTTAAGCTTAGGTAAAGTAGTTATTGCCTCAAATATCGGCGGCATTCCGGAAATTATTAAAGACGGCGATAATGGCCTATTATTTATTCCTGGCAATATTAAAGATTTGGTTAGAAAAATAAATGATTTGGATGTTTTAGATTTAGATAAGATTGGTCGAGAAGCCAAGGAAAGCGTTAAGAATTTTAACGAGCCTGAGAATTTAAAGCAGGTAACGAATGTTTATCACGAGCTTTTAAAATAAAATTTAAGATAGTTTTTTAAATAAAAAAATACCGAGTCGATTAAGACCCGGTATTTTATTAAATTAAGCTAATAATTTATTGAACTTGGAAGGAGATGCTGTAATGAAGTTTGGAGGAAGTACCATCAACTCGGATATCATGTCCGCCCTTAATTAAAGTCGGAACTTTAATGATAGTAGCAAAACGTCCACGGCTATCAGCTTTAACGATAGTTTTCTGATCACCAAACTTAATAGTTAATTCTTCATTGGCTAAGAAGCCGCCGCCGGAAAGCGCAACCTCGGAATTGACTGCTGCTGAACTCTTGTCTAATTTTAAGAATAAGTTTTCAGTTGCGTAAGTAGTATTTTCTTGTTCGGTAGCGGAAACAGAAGCAATCTTATTTAAATTAGCATCAAGTACTAAAATATTGGAATTGTTAAAAACGACAACTTTATCGCCATCGGCATAGACCGACTTCAGGCCCATGGCCCAGCCGGCATAGCCGCCTAGATTTCCGGTCCAAGCAAAATCTTTTTCCTTCAAATTAGAATCGAGTCTTACAACCCCAACCCCGTTAGAGAAATAAACATTATCGGTATTGTTGCTGACCGCAATATCAAAACCTTGATAATCTAAGTGCTTATAACTAGCTAATAATTTTCCGGATAAATCAAATTTCTTGGCATAGTAATCATCAACAACGTAAATATTATCGCTGGCGTCTAAAATGGCGCGGCGATTGCCCTTATCAAATTTAAAATTTAAAGGAATAGTTTTGATAATAGAACGAGATTCAACATTATAGACCTCAATTTTACTGTTAGCCTCATCAACATTCAAATAGAAATCATCATTACCACTTAAATTATAAGGGGCTTCTTGATTTTTAAAATCGTAAGCGACGATAGTTTGTAAGTCGGAATTAAAAACTTTAACGCCTTTGGCACTAACAGTTACAATGTTGGAACCGAATTTATCAATGCGATTGTACCATTCCCAATAAGTATTGGTGTTGGTTTGGATTTCCGTTAACTTATTATTAGCAACTTCATATTTGTAAATAGTGTAGTTGCTGACCGCGTAGACATACAAGCGGTTATTCTCGGATACTAACTTAGCATCAAAGAATTCGCCGTAGTTATTAAAACGGGCGTTGTAAGGTTTTAGCTTAGCGACTAAACCTAAGTCTTTGCCGTCAAGCTTAAATACCTCCAAACTACCAGTATTAGTAGTAGCGACATAAACTTGATTATTAAAGGCGAGTGCATCGCCAGAATAATAAGATTTTGTTTTGGTTTTTCCCGGGGTAACCAGTAAAAACGGGGAGGCAACGGTAATAACGGCTACCGCGGCAATAATCCACTTTTTCATATTTTTTAACTAATTTTAATATTAAAATTTTTATCAAGTTATTATACATTTTATTTTTATATTTGTCAATACCTAAAAATTGGAGCCGGACAAATTGCTATTGACAAATAAAAATAATTGTAGTATAGTGAAAAGTCAATAATAAAGTGAGATAAATAAATTTATAAAATTATATGGAATTTAACGAGTTTTTAAAGCTAATTGGCCGTAAAAAACAAACTATTTTAGCTATTATGTTTGTGGCTATAGTTCTAGCTATCGGTCTTTCTTTGCTAAATCCGCTCAAATATGGCGCTAAATCTCGACTTTTAGTTTTACAAAATGCCGGTAGTGCTGATGCTTATTCACTTTCCAAGTCTAATGAATACTTAGGTAACTTATTTGCCCAGGTTGTATATTCCAGCTCTTTCTACGATCAAGTGATTGCTTCACCTTATAGTATAAATCGTGATTATTTTGCTGGTAATTACAGCCAGCAACTTAAAAAATGGCGTGAAACTGTTTCTACCAGTACTCAGGGAGATACCGGAATTGTCGAAATTAATGTTTATCATACCAGCACCCAAGAGGCTAAACAAATTGCTTTAGCCATTAATGATATTTTAATTAACAATAATCAGAACTATCATAGCGGTCAAAATATTAAAGTGAATATCATTGATCAGCCTTTAGTTTCTGCTTATCCGGTTAAACCGAATATTCCTTATAACGCTGCTTTGGCTCTAGTCGCTTCTTTCTTAGTATCCTTATTCTATATCTATATTTTTCCAGAAAGACGCAATGATTTAAATATCGTTGGTGGTCGCCACAAAAAACACGTTAAAATTAACGATATGGAAATCAGACATAATTTAGCCGAGAGAGAAGAGTTGGCTGAGCAATCACATAGCAATCATGATTTGCATGGTAATATGGGGAATGTTTTACGAAAGTAAATTAAAAAGATAAAACCATTCAAGATACAGAAATAATTTTTTGTCGCTCCGGATTTTTTCTGGGGCAAAAATTAACTAACATTAATTTTTGCTCTACGAAAAAATAGTCGCTTAAAAAACTATTTCTGTATCTTGAATACATATATATATTTCTTTAACAATTTGTTTCACTTAAAAATTCAGTATCATGAAAGTAAATTTTGTCGACGCAATCGCTTGGCTTAAAGCTAAGTGGTTCACAGTGTTTTTGTTTTTGGTGATCGTAGCGCTTATCGTAATTGTGCTATTTCGCCCAGCAAACAACGGAGTTGCAACTGCAACTGATCCCAGTACATTAATTGTGCAGCCCACCACTCCCGTACCTGGAGGCAATTCAACCGGCATTAGCGCCCCCGTACCAGTTGGTACAACCACTTTCTGCATCCGTTTAGACGGGCGCGAAAATGGTCACTTACCAGCACTTATGGGTAGCGCCGCTCAAAACGCTTACGCTAATGGTCTTAACGGAAGTAACTGGTCTTTACCAGCAACATCTTCCGGATCGGAACCTTATGGCGTTATGGCTGATGGCAGAATATTTGCCAAAGTATCATTCCTGAAACAATATGGAATGTTAACTTTCGCAGAGATTAAATGCGATGCAACTGGTTGGATGGCCGAAAAAATGACAACTGCCACAATTGGCGGGGAAGAAGCACTGGTATTTCAGTTAAAATAGGTTATACCTATAAGCGCTTAACTCGTCAAAAAGCCCTCGAACCCACCACAGTTCGGGGGTTGTTTTTTTATATATAACTTATTAACTTGACAGATTTTAAAAAATAGTGTATGCTACCTTGATAATCTTTTGATTATTTTTATAGCTAGAATTATATATTTCCAGCTTTAAACTCTTTTAAAAACGAACATTAACAATCAAAATTAAATAAGCAATGAGAAAAACTCTTTTTTTATTGGCCTTGATGACCTTAGTGGTTGTCGGCTCGGCTTTCGCGCAATTTCGCGAACGTGTAAATTTATCTTTATTTGCTGGTGGCTACGCCGCTCAACAGAACGCCAATAACCGCGGTTATTGGTATGGCGCGTATATCGATTACATGCCAATTAAAACCGAAACTGGTTGGTTGCTTGGTTTTTGTGCGGTCGGTGATCGCGTCTACTTCAAAAGCAACACAACTTTGTCGCGTTACGATGGGAGTAGCGATGAAATGGGGATTGGACTTGCCGGTGGAAAATGGTCAGAATTTTTGACTCAAAAGTATTCCGGCTACTTCGGTGCTAATTTGATGCTCAAAAGCGTCAGAGACAATGGCACCGGCAAAAGTGTCCAACCCAACAAAGAACTCGGTGTCTATGACATGCGCCAAGAAGATTTAATCCTATCTGGAGAACTTAACATTAATTTGTTAAAAGCTTTCGGGATTAGAGAAAATCTTTTACCACGCTCACAACTGAAGTTGACCTATCAAAAACCTATTAAATCAGAGAAGACTTCCTTCTGGAACGAAACTCCGATTAAAGAATCCATGATTTGGAACAAAGCGGCTTTCGGTCTTGAACTGAAGCAGAGCATTGTGCAAATCGGGAGGGGGAACACTTTAGTGGAACCCAAAATTATGATTGGTTATCATCACTATGTCGGTGATGACAGTCGGTGGCTGTCTGCAGGCCCAGAAATTGCGCTTAAAAAACGCGGTTGGGATGACTTTTTATCAATCTACTGTTTTTGGAAACAGCAGACTGGTGATTTTGAGCCCAACTTAAACAGTGGGCAAATCGTGCTTGGCGTAAATGTTATGCCATTCAATATCAGAAGATAAGAAAAATAAATTTGTTGAACCATAAAAAAAATCGTTGAAAATGAAAAAAATTATCTTTATTTCGATGCTGGCCTTAAGTTTAGGCCTTGTAACAAGTTGTAACATTTTTGGTGACAAAAAAACCGCAACTAAAGTTGTCGCTGATCCTTGCCCGGAAAAATCTGGACAAATTATTTCTCTACAAGCCGAAGTCATCAGATTACAAGAACAAATTGGTGATTTAAAAGCCGAAAACGCTAAATTAACAGCCGACTTACAGTGTTGTGAAAGTAAATTACCAGCCGCTAAGAAAACAACCTACACGGCTAAAAAAACAACCACGCAAACCACTCAAAAAGTCACAACTCCGGTTGTAACTAAATCAGCGACTATTCCCGCTGCTACTGCTCCTACTGACACTAAATTTGTCAGCAATGCGGTTGGCGGTACAGCTAATTTAGATTACCTCAGGGAAGGTAAAGACATCATTTTTTGCGCACAAGCCAATAACCGGGAAGATTGTTATTTCCCGCATTATGCTATGCAGCATGGCGTGATGTTTTCCAAGGCTCCGGAAGACAATGAAATCAAAGGGTACAACTGGAGAGTTGAGCCCACTGAATTCTATGACGGCGATTACGGCGTCACAGTTGACGGAACCTTCTACGTTTCCGACAATTTGATTCAACAATCCATGAAAGCCGGTGGCTTATCCTTTGAAGCTCCGCTTCGCATTAAATGTCCATATACTTCATGGATGGCGAAGGACATGACCTTATCGGACGGCTACTGGACTCTCAAGACTCAAAGAAAATAGCTAATAATAGCTAAATTGCTTGCCCCTGGGATTATTTATTCCGGGGGCTTTTTTATTATTGACAATATTAATAAAATATGCTATAATAACCTTGACAAATAAAATCATTAATTGTATAATAAGTAGTTCCCAAAATAATATTATGAAGATAGCCTTTATCGGACAAAAAGGAATCCCCGCTCAAAATGGAGGAGTTGACCGCCACGTAGAGAACCTGGCGATGTTTTTGGCGAAAAAAGGAGAAGACGTAATTGTTTACAACCGACAAAATTATCTACCTGAAAAAATAAATAAGTGGGAAGGCGTAACCCTGGTCCATTTACCTTACATAAATCAAAAAAATTTAGCGGCCATCACTCACAGTTTTCTGGCAACGCTTGACGCGATGAGACGGAAAGTCGATGTGATGCATTATCACGGCATTGGTCCTTGCTTACTCGCCTGGATGCCCAGAATCTTTGCTCCTAAAATAAAAGTTGTAGCTACTTTACACAGCTTCGACTACGGCAATGAAAAATGGAGCACCTTCGCTAAATTTATGTTAAAGCGCGGCGAAAAAAGCATGAGCCGTCACGCACATAAAATTATCGTCTTGACCGATTTGATGCATGATTACTTTTTACAAAAATACGGACGTCAAAGCACCATCATTCCTAACGGCGCCTACATTGAAAATAGTTATGATAGTAATAATTTAGTCGGCTTTGGATTAAAGCCAAAAAAATATTTAGTCAGCATTTCCCGGATTATTAAATTAAAGGGCATCCAATATCTAATTGCCGCCCTAAAAGAACTACCGACTTACGATATTAAATTAGCAATTGTTGGCGACGGCGAATATCGCGAAGAACTGGAAAAATTGGCTGGAGATGATCCGCGGATTGTCTTTACCGGCAATCAAAGCGGTGAAGTTTTAAATCAACTATATAGCCAAGCCAAATATTTTATTCAATCTTCAGAAATGGAAGGCTTATCGATTTCTTTACTGGAAGCAATGGCTCACGGCCTGCCTTGTATCGTCAGCGATATTTCCGCGAATCAAGAAGCAACGGGTGAAACCGCTTTATACTTTAGACAAAAAGATAAAGATGATTTAAGAAACAAGTTAATTTATGCGCTTGAGCATGAAGATAAAATGACTGAATTAGGAGTTAAGGCGAAAGAACGGGCAATTAGCCTGTTCAACTGGGAGAAAATTTCCGAAGACACCCTTAAAATTTACAAAAAATAGTTTAAGATATAGTTAAACATTTTTAGTTCGTTAAAAATTTAACCAAAAATAAGAGACCAGAGGAGGACTCTAGACAATGAAAAGAATTCTAATTCTAATTATCTTTATGGCCGCTATTTTTAGCAGCTGTAATTATGTTGATTATGATCCTGGTATAGTGCCAGTACGAGCAGCAGCAGAAGGGGAATTAACCCTCAAAGCCGGAATTATGGTTAATAATTGGCAGTACGTCCAAAAAGACGTCCAAAACATTATTACTTTAGTGGCTCGCGATGGCTACGCGGTAACGAATATTGATTGGGCAATTGAAGATTCGGTTTATACCGGCTTAACGATTACTCACGTATTCAAAACTCTCAGGGATGTCACTATCCACGCCACGGCCACCCTGGGTGACGGTTCAAAATTAACGGCTGACTTTACAGTCACTACCGTGAAAGATATGAGCCCTTACGAACCCATAAGAGTACTTGTCATCGGCGGTGATTATTTACCCTTTAACGAAGGTTTTCAATTTGAAGGCCAAACGCGCTGGAAAGTACTAATGTTATTTTCCAAAGAACGGGTAAAAAATACCACTTTTGGCTACGGCTATTGGGGATCATTTGATGACTACAATCCGAGTTTCGATATGGAAACGTGGGGACCAGTTATCCAAATTACTACTGACGCTGAAAATTACGTCATTAAAGATGGCTTACCAAGCCAAGCTACCGGTGAAGTCGGAAAATATTTTGCCGTTCATCTGCAACTGCTGCCGCGCGAATATCGCATGTATGCGGGCACTTTTCAGGATAAGGACAAGATGCTGTTTGCTTACGGAGATTTTGCGGGTTCTGAATTTATCAAAACCAGCAGCGCCAATCTTTGGCTGATAAGATTTCGGCTAAACGTTGACGGCACAATCACTCCATTAGGAGATTAGAAAGAAATTTAATTTAATTAGTATTTGTAATTGTTTAACGAAACCTGGACCAGGTATAGGTCATTAGAAAGATGAAAAAGTTAAGAATGTTTGTTTTGATGTTGGCTGTTGCTTTAACAGCTTGTAACTATGTTGATTTTGATCCTGAGGGACAAATCGAAACCGGTGCTCAGGAAAGTCAGCTAAAACTGAAGGGAGCCCTTATCTCTGGTGGCAACATTTACGTTCAACAGGACGTTAGCGCCGGCGTGACATTAGAATCAACAAATGCCGCCAACCCACTAAACTCCGCCACTTGGACGATAGAAGGTAATTCTTACACGGGCCTTAACATTACCCATAAATTTTCTACCATGGGGGATGTTGCCGTAGTTGTAACAGCTACTTTCCAAAGTGGAGCCACTGAAAGCCGAAACTTTACCGTTAAGGTTGTAAGGGACATGAGTCCCTATGATCCAGTAAAAGTATATATTACTGGAAGCTACACGGTTTCTTCTGGAACCTGGACTGGATATACAAGGTATAACACAATTATCTTGTTATCTAAAGAAAGATTTGCCAATAAAACCGTTTATGGATATAGCGGCAACTTTAACGACGACAATCTGTCATTATGGTTAACTGCCGCTAAAGTTCCTATCTTGGATGCTAATTATATCATTCAAAATGGCTTACCCGCTTCTGCTGGTTCCGATGTTGGCAAATATATTGCCATAAAACGTGACTTGTTAGCTCGGAATTATTCCTTAGCCGTTGGCGAATTCGAAAAGAGTGATGGCAGTGGTAACTTTGCTTGGGCTGATTGGTCAGGATCGACTTTCGTTACCGCCTCTAAAAATGTTGGCATTATCGAATTTAAAGTTAATCCAAACTCTACAATCACTCCACTCGGCGACGGTTATGTTGCCCCAGTAGCCTTAGTTCCCGGCATGGGAGGTGACAGTGGTGAAGGTGTTTTCCGTTATACCTTGGCAAATGGTAAATTTACCGCTTATTTCAAGCTTAACAACACCTTTAGCGCTCTTACCCCGTTTGTACAAATTAAAGATCAGGAAACCGGCGTTTGGGGAACCCCGATCGCCTTAACCGCAGTAACAGATTTCCCAAATTATGGGAAAGCCGAATTTAACGAAGCCCAAGTGCTCAACAGCCTAAGCTCGCTTAGATTCGGCAATGTTATTGCCAACAAAACTCCTGACTTTTCACAGATGGCTAAGTCAGCCTACTACAACGAACCTTTTAAAGAGCTCCGTTTCACAATTTTGAAACAGTGATCTCGTCTGTAGACGCCTAATTAAGAAAAAGGCGTTTACAAAAACCGCTTTTTTCAAAAAAGAAAAAAGCGGTTTTTTCTTGCCCAAAAATAGATTTAATAAATAGCGATGACCCTTAGAGCCATTTCTTGCGCTTGAAAAACATCAACATGAAGAAACTGCCAACAAGCATAATTCCAATAATTATCCAGAAGCCAAACTTGTGATTAACAAAAGGCATATTAACGGCATTCATGCCGAAAATAGCCGCTAAAAGAGTTAGGGGGAAAACAATAACTGAAAAGATAGTTAAGGTTTTCATGATGGAATTCATTTGGTCATTAAGCAGGGATTCATTGGTATTATTTAAAACTTCAATCATTTCCTTTTGATTATCCAAGGTTTCCCAGAGACGCTTAGAATCCTCCACTAAACTTTCATAATATTTCTTAATTGCCTTTTGATCAACTAAGCTGCTATCCATTTTGGTTAATTCTTTTAAAATATTCTTATGATTTTGCATTATCTTGCGGATATTAATGATGTTGCGGCGCAAGAGCAGAATCTTTTCTACCGCTTTTTTTTGAACACCCGAGAAAATCAAATCTTCAACTTTTTTAATTTCTAAACTATTATCATCAAGTAGGCGATAACAATCATCAATCAAGCGGCCCAAAATTTCATATAATAAAACCGCTGATGATTCCGAAGAAAAGGAGAGCAGGGAATCAGGGTCTTTTTTGCCATGGTTAAAAAAGTGTCCCAGGGCCGGCAAATTATTATTATGAACCGTAATTAAAAAATTATGGCCGACAAAAAAATCGACTTCGCCAGAGACTACCCGCCCCTCATCGTTTACAGACGGGAAATGGAGAATTAAAAAAAGATATTGCTGACCTCGAAAAATAAGCGGCCGTTGCGATAAAACGGAGGCGGCAATGGAACGCAAATGCCCTAAATCAAAATTATAATTTTTACGAAGATAGTTTATTTCCTGTTTACCGGCATTAACGATGTTTAACCAGCGCAAACCGGAGTTTTCATTGCGCGGATTATCGATTTTTAATTCATCAATCCGATCGGAAATTTTTTTATAATTTGACATAAGCCCACTTTGACTAAAGAGTTTTTTTATAATAAAATTAGAACATTGATATTATAACATATGCCTAATATTTTGGGAATAAATTTAAGTGCCGATAACGAGAAAACAGCCCTAAAAAAGGTGGAAGAATTTTTAAATAGCAATTCTTTTCATTACGCCGTGACTCCAAACCCGGAAATAATTTTACGAGCGCAAATTGATGCCGATTTTTGGCAAATTTTAAATCAAGCTGATTTAAGTTTAGCTGATGGCTTCGGATTAAAAATTGCCGGCTGGCTGAGCAAGCAAAAAATCACCAGAATTACCGGTTCTGATTTCAGCTTGAAGATACTAAAGTTAGCCTCAGAAAAAAATAAAAAAGTTGTGATTATTAATTGGGAAAAAGGTTTGTCAACGAGAGAAGAAATCAAAGAAGCTTTAGAAAAAAAATATCCGGGACTAAATTTTTTAGTTATCAACGCCGCGCGGGCTACTAATTTAGAACCGGAGGAACAAGTGCTCTTAACTACTTTTGCGCCAGACATTGTTTTTAGCGCTCTCGGCTTTCCTTATCAAGAAAAAATAATTTTTAATAACAAGGAGAATTGGCCGAGCGTTCGTTTAGCATTGGGCGTCGGCGGCACCTTTGATTTTATAACTAAAAAAGCTACCCGTGCACCAAAGATAATGCGCCGCGTCGGTTTAGAATGGTTATGGCGACTAGGGAAACAACCTCAACGTCTAGGCCGAATTTACCGAGCGACCTTTGTCTTTATGGCTAAAATACTTTTTAAAAAACATAAATAATATGACTAACGATGATATCAGATTAAGATTTGCGCCGTCGCCAACCGGATTTTTACATATCGGCAGTTTGCGCGCCGCGCTCTTTGGCTATTTATTGGCTAAAAGTTGGGGCGGAAAATTTATCCTCCGTGTTGAAGACACTGATCAAAAACGGGAAGTTGAAGGCGCAACCGAAAAACTGATTGAAGTATTAAACACAATCGGAATTAATTTTGATGAAGGGCCGCATGTTGGCGGCGATTACGGACCGTATATTCAAACTGAGCGCCAGGAGACATATGACAAATATGCTGCCGAACTTCTGGAAAAGGGTGAAGTTTATCGTTGTTTTTGTACAGAAGAAAGACTAACGGAAATGCGCGCCGCTCAAGAAGCGGCCAAACAAGCACCACGCTACGATAGATGCTGCCGTGATTTAAGCCTTGAAGAATCTGAAAAACGCGTTCAAAGCGGTGAAAAATTTGTTATCCGCCAAAAAATGCCGCTAAGCGGCGAAGTAATAGTTCATGATGAAATCCGTGGCGACATTAAATTTTCAGCAGCTGATTTAGACGATCAGGTTTTAATAAAATCAAACGGGATTCCGACTTATCAATTTGCTAACGTTATTGATGACCACTTAATGAAAATTTCTCACGTCACTCGTGGTGATGAATGGTTAGCCTCATACCCTAAAAATTTTCTGCTTTACCAAGCCTTCGATTGGACACCGCCTAAATTTATCCACATGCCTTTAATTTTAAATAAAGAGGGCGGAGGAAAATTAAGTAAGCGCAAAGGCGATGTTTTTGTAGAAGATTTTCTAAACAAAGGCTACCTTCCGGAAGCGTTAATTAATTTCTGCGTTCTGCTCGGATGGCATCCTAAAGATGATAAGGAAATTTTCTCTTTAGCAGAACTTGAAAAAGAATTTTCTCTAGACGGCATGGGCGCCAGTCCGGCAGTTTTTGATACGGAAAAACTTGATTATTTAAATGGCTATTATATCCGCCAAAAAACAAACTCGGAACTAGCGGCTCTTTGTCGACCATTTCTGGAGACCGCCGGTTTTGAGTTAGATAAACGTTTGGAAAATTTTGTCGCTTTGGGAAAAGACCGAATGAAAAAAATAGCGGATGCTCCGGAATTTCTAGGTTTCTTTTTTAAGGTTCCGGAATATGACAAGCAATTGTTATGTTGGAAGGAGATGTCTTTGGAGACAGCGCAAAATAACTTAAAAACTATCTCAGATTTATTGGCCGAGGTTTCTGACGTGGATTGGGAAAAAGAAAAGTTGGAAACCCTAACGCTTAACTGGATTAAAGAAAGGGGCGCTAAAAATGGGGATTACTTATGGCCGCTAAGATACGCGCTTTCCGGACAGAAAAATAGTCCCGGACCTTTAGAAATTGCCTGGGCGCTTGGGAAAGAAGAGACTTTAGCCAGAATTACTAAAGCTATTTAATTATCCCCAGCTAAAGCTAGTTTTCATTTTACAAAAAAGCCAAAAAATGATATAATCTAAACATGGAAAATAAACTTTTTAAATCAGCCTTTTTAATATTTTTAAGTCTATTTATTATTAGCACCGGGCATTCCTCAAATGCTCTGATTAATCTTGATCTTGACCAGGAAATAGACGCGCTTAATATTAAGATTCAAAATCAGAAAAAACAAATCGACGCTTTGCAGGCTAAACAAAAAGAATATCAAGCGCAAATAGTTGCTAAACAAAACGATAAAGCAAGTTTAAGCAACCAATTAGCGGTAATTGAAAATCGTTTAGGAAAGGCTCAATTAGATATTGAAGAAACAACCCTGGAAATTGATAAAACTGGTTTGGAAATTAAAAAAATTGAAATTGATACCGAAAATTTAAACAAAAAAATAGAAGAACAAAAATTACACATTTCTAATTTATTGCGTCTGGTTTATAAACAAGAACAAACAACCGCTTTGGAAGCGCTGCTCTTAAATGACTCTTTGTCGGACTTTTTGAATCAAGTAAAATATTTAGAGGATGCTAATACGGAAATCGGCGCTAGTGTTAATGATCTAAAGCGACAAAAAGAACAGCTGGATAAAAATAAAGAAATTCTGGAAGGGAAGAACGGCGACTTAGCATCTTTAAAAACAAAGCTGGAAGAAAAGAAGAATGGCCTCTTGTTTGATCAAGAGAGTAAAACCAGTATTTTAGAGGAAACCAAATCTTCAGAAAAAGCTTTCCAAAGTTTACTCTCCAAAGCGCGCGCCGAACAACAACAAGCACAAATAGATATTGCTAATGCCGAAAATGCCATTAGACAAAAAATGTCACAGAAAGACAAGAATAAATTAGAGGATAGCGACAGCGTAATTGCTTGGCCGGTATCTAAAAATTATATTACTACCGGTTTTCATGACCCCGATTATCCTTTCCGTAAGATTATCGGTGAGCATCCAGCGATTGACATTCGCGCACCGCAAGGAAGTACCTTAAGAGCGGCGGCTGACGGTTATGTCGCTAAAGTTAAGTTTGATGGTTCCAAAAATTATGCCTATATCATGATTATTCACGGCAATAATCTTTCCACGGTCTATGGTCACGTTTCTGCTGTTTCTGTTAGCGTCGACCAATACGTAGTTAAGGGGCAGGTAATTGGTAAGACTGGTGCTACTCCAGGAACTACCGGCGCCGGGCCATTTACGACTGGACCTCATCTCCATTTTGAAGTCAGAAAGAACGGT
Organism: Patescibacteria group bacterium; assembly: GCA_041664445.1. Classification (GTDB taxonomy): domain Bacteria; phylum Patescibacteriota; class Patescibacteriia; order Patescibacteriales; family UBA12465; genus UBA12465. The sequence goes on from JBAYKT010000008.1 coordinate 15,296, forward strand.
ATTCCGGTCAATCCGTTGAATTACATGCCGTAAAAATAGTTAAAATAAAGCAAAATAAACATAAAAAACACCTCAAATCTGGGGTGTTTTTTTGCTAATATTAAAAGGGAAGTGGGCTAGATATTGACATTTATCATAAAATATGCTATAGTATACGCACAGTTCATTAAAATTTTAAACACTTAAATTATAGAATCATGAAAGGAATTAATTTTTGGCAAATGGCTTTAATCATTATTGTTTTTGCTTTTTTGTTTAGTTTAGTTAAAAAAAATCAAAACAATGAAAATTCATCAAAAACAAACATTATTGAGAGCCAACCAGTTTCTGCTTCTATTTTAGCAGATTTTACCGAAGCGGATTACGGACTAACTCCGGATGGGACATTTTTTATAAGCGCTAAGCTAATAGGAACCCCTGAAGAGGCATTTCTAACTATTATCGAGTCGGACTCAACCAATACCGGTAAAAATGGAATTTATGAAGACTCTAGTAATAGGGAAATCATTAGAATGAAAAAGGAGGGCGACTATTTCCTCGGGAAATCAAATAGACAATATTTGAACCCCGCTTTCTACTTTAAAGTAGAAGATTGGAAATGTTTTCCAACTTTCATGACTGAAAAATTTAAAAAGGAGGATATCATCCAAAACCAATGCGGCGGGCTGCTGCTATTAAAAAAATGAGAATCTTCTAAAAACCCAAATGAAGCGACCAATCAAACGGCCGCTTCTTTTTTTTATCCATTCTTTATTGCCCTTATGTTATAGTAAATCACGCCGTGGGCCCGGCGGGCAGCAAGACCAGCCTTAACATCTTGGTCTTCGGAGTTCAACTCTCCGCGGGTCCACAGCCGCGAGATTAATTGACCCGGGGACAAGATTTTGCTATTATAAAAATGTTAAGGCTGGTCTATATTGCTATCCGCAAGATAAAATAAAAAAACCCCAATTTCTGGGGTTTTTTATTTTTTAGCAGGGAATAGTATTAAAAATGATGATTATCGTGAACCTTTTTATGGATATCTTTTAGTTGTTTATTGGTCACATGAGTGTAGATTTGGGTCGTGGCGATATTGCTATGTCCCAAAAACTCCTGTACGGTGCGCAAATCAACACCTTGATTGAGTAGGTCGGTGGCAAAGGAATGCCTTAAAGTATGCGGCGTGGCCATGACCGGCAAGCCGCTAATGACAACGTATTTTTTAACAATATCTTCAATACTTTTAACTGTCAGCCGGCGCGACTTATCACTCAAGTTTTTTTCCCAGCCCCTTTTATAATTAATAAATAGCGCTTCATCCAAATCAAAACGTTTTTTTAAATAATTACGTAGGGAAGCAACGGCTCGTCCCGAAAAATAAACTGTCCTAATTTTAGAACCCTTACCGACAACGGCAATTTCTAACTCGTCAGTGTTATCCTTAATCCTAATCTGATCACGGTTTAAGGCAGCCAGTTCAGCAACCCGCAAACCGGTAGAAAATAGGGTTTCTAATAACGACCTATCGCGCAAACCGATGATAGATGAATCGGGAGCGGCTAAAAGATTTTTTAATTGTTCAAGCGTCAAAAATTTTATTTCTTTATCCGCCTTATCCTTCGCCAGTTTTATTTTTGAAGGCGACAGGGAAGAAATATCTTTTTCCACAAAGAAGCCTAATAATGACCTCAGAGCTATCAAATAGTAGTTCTGGGTCGTCTTTTTAAGGGTCTTTTTGGTCTTAGGGTCTATATGCCTAGAAAGATAGACTTTGTAACGCCAGACATGGTCTGGGGTCAACTGAGAGGGTTTTAAGGCCTCAAGTTGAGACTCTTTAAGCCAAGTAAAAAACTTCCTTAAGAAGCGGGTATAATTTTCCTGAGTCTTAGTAGACAAGCCTTTTTCAATCTCGCAGAAATCAAGGAAGTCGATTAAATATTTAATTATTGCTTTATTTTCCATATTTTAATTATAGCAAACTTTTTGTTTATTACCGAGGGGTAGAGCAGCCAAAAGCCTTAAAAAGGCCTTATTTCTTGCATATCAATACTTCGCATAATGTATATTAATACACCTATAATGAAGGAGAAAAAAGAGGTCTACCCGGTGGACCTCCTCTTTATATAAAAACATCAATCATTGAACAATCAACTAATAACACAATTTAAAAAAAACAAATAAAGAAAACTTAAACTCAAACAAAACTTAATTTAATGAAAACAACTCCGGGCAATATTTTAAAGAAAGGATTCTTAGCTTAGCTTATTAACAAGCCCATAAAATGAACTTGGGGTTGAAATAACAAAATAATTTTAATAACTAGTAAAAACAGGCCAGCCGAAACTAAACCGAAAATGAATATTGCTAAACCGAAAAGAAATTTAAAAGCTCCTTCCATAGGTCTTAATTGATAAAAATTCGACTACCGTAACGTAAATCAATATAATTAGTCTTGTTAAAATTATCCCTTATTTTTTCCTTTTTGACAAGAGCCAGATATTCAACTTGCTCCGCGGCGTCTTCTTTGGTGCTAAAATAAGCCGCTGGACCGTCCTTAAACTTAACAATCGCCGAATTAAGCTCCTGGTCAATGATAAACTTTTCTACTGGTAAATCGGGGTAAGTTGCTAAGATTTGGTTAAGATTTAAAATAAATTTCAAGTAGTCATCTTTTAACGTTATTTTATTTTGCTCATTAATGACTACGGAATCACTCTTAGTTTCTAAAATAAAATATTTGAGCAAATCCTCGGGATTAACCGGGATTTCTTTAATCACAAAACCGTCACTAGACGCATAAAAATAGTTACTTCCCTCTTGAAAAATAAAAGAATAGGGGCGTTCGCTAATCTTTAGTTTTATGGTTCCGGGAATTTTTTTATTAACCTGTAAATCCGCAAAATTATATTTGTTTAAAATTTCAGCCTGTACTTCTTCTGTCTGAAAAAGAAAAAAATTACTTTCTTTAAAGAATAACCAGCGGCGCTCGCCTTCCCTGGCCAAAATAATATTTTTAATCTCTGACGGGTCAAATCGAGTTAGGCCTTCAATTTCAATATTTTTTAAGCGCCAAAATGAAGAAGCTAAGAAAAACCAAATCAAGGCGATAATCATCGCCAGAATTAAAATCAAAAAATATTTTTTTAAACCAACATTTTTCGGTTTTTCTTTTTTTCTGAAAAATGGATTCTTTAAATTTTTACACTGATAGTCTTTTTTGATGCGTTTATTTTTTCCTTGCCATTTATGCATTTTTATTTTTTAGGATTATTTATTATGTAACGCCTGATGTTGGCTTGTATTTTTACTAATAACTCATAGGAAATAGTTCCCATTAAGCCCGACAAATTGGTAATTGAATTAGGGTCGTCGGGATTACTGCTGATCAGCTTAACCGTATCACCAATTTTTACTTCGTTATTGCCAATTTCCAGGGAGCTTAAATTCATACATACTCGTCCGGCAATTCGCGCCCAAAACTTCTGCTCGCCAAAAACTAAGAACTCCGCCTTATTTGATAGGCGTCTATCTAGACCTTCAAAATAACCGAATGGAATAGTGGCAATTTTAGTGTCTTGGGATGTGCGATAAGTTTCATTATAGGAAACACTTTCATTGGCGCGCAGGCTCTGGACGGAAACAATTCGCGAAAATAATTCCAAGGCCGGCTGAAGTTGAGATTCCTGTTCGTTATCGGAAACAAAAGGACTGTAGCCATAAAGAGCCAGTCCAGGGCGATAAGCCGTTAAAAACTTATTATCCGTCTTAAAAACCGCTGCTGAATTACCGAGATGAACCCAGCGCGGAAAATAGCCCGCAGTTTTCAGGGCATCAAGCGCATCCATAAAAGCCTCTTCCTGGGTAGCATTTAAAATCGAACTACTATCGGCCGCGGCTAAATGAGAACAGAGGCCGCTAAGTTTCACCTTAGCAAGATACTTTTTATTATTATCAATAAAATCTCGAATATCTTTTATCCCTTCCCTGTTCATACCGGAATTAACAAATAAGTGGATATGGGCTCGACTACCAAAACGCGCTAAATATCTTAAAGTTTTTTCATTATAAACTACAAACTCAGTTCTTTTTAATTTAGTATAACGGTAAGCGCCCAGTGGCATCTCTCCTAATATCAAGATTTTGCCCTTAAAATAACGATAAGCGATTTGCGCCTCCGGATAAGAATCAACCACTATCATTTTGGCGGTAGTCTTATTTAAAATCTGGCAAATTTCTTTTAAGCCATGGCCGTAAGCATTGGCTTTTAATACCGGAAAAATTTCCGCCTCTTTTTGCAGGCCTTTTAAATAATTTAAATTAGCAATAATTTTACCGGCATCAATTTCTAACCAATTTAAAGTTTCGTATTTTGGCTTAATTATTTTTCTGATAATATCCAGCATAAAATTTTATTCACCGATTACCTGGCCGTTTCCTTTATTAACCAAATCTTCTTCCAAGTCAGTATCTAGGGACTCAAGTTTCCCGCTATCCTTCAAACCACTAAAAATATCTTCCGCCTGAAAACGGAGATCACTAGCCAATAAAGCGGTCTTCCCTATTTGCTTGGCATCCGGAACCAGCTCCAATTCAAATCCGGCGCGATAATCATCGCCACCAGCGCTTAAATTATCTATTTTCCAAATTATTTGGCGAGTATCCTTATTATAAGTTAAATTACCAGCCAAAAGCGAAGAGTTGTCGGTAAAGGAAACATTCTCCGGCAATTTGGCGCTCATCACAAAATTATTAAAGTCACCGGTCGGCTCAGCTTTAAAAAATATCCAGAAGTCGGTTGGTAAATCAACTATCGGCGGTAAGGGACCGGATCCCAATTGATCGCCTTGGGGACTATTATAGTAAACGGCCGCTCCTGCTTGAATTTTGCCGGCGATTTTAATATCAGCGAGCGGAATAGTATTTTTAAATAGTTGTTTGTAAAAATAATATTCGGCATTGGCTTGCCAATTTATTAAGTTAGCCGTTTTAACATCGGTTTTAAAGAATATCTTCAAAGACTTGGAGACAGGAATTCCGACCGGCAAATCGCTAATTGTTATTCGAGTTCCGGAAATTTTAAGCGGATAAGTATCACCACTGTTTGCATCCGAAGATGCTTCTATTTTAGAAATTACAAAATCACGATTATTGCTTACTAAATCCAAACTTAAATTTTTTATATTATCATCCCCATTATTTTTTAAAACAATTTCAATTTCAACAGCCGAATCTAAATGAATCGATGTTTTTTGAACCTTAATATCAGCCACTAAGGGTGGGTTATTAAGATCAATTTGCGGATTGGCCGGCGCAATCCAATTCGGCAAATTAATTTTGCGTAAATCAATTTTAGGATTATATAAATAAAGTCCAATTACAATAGCAATTAGCGTCACAATAACCGTAATCAAAGAGATGTCTAAAATTAAATGCCATTTATTGGGCCGATAAAATTTTTCCAAACGCCATTTAAAATGGCGACTAATTCTTTTTAACATATGCGTTTGTATTAATAGAAGTTTTTAACACCGGTTAAAATTTCCAAATTGCCGTCATAATTAGCATCGCTTAAAGAAATTTTCAAACCCTCGCGATAAGACGCATCAAAAGCAAAAAATTGAGCCATTAATTCGCCGCTGCCGGAAAAAATGCGCACATGCGGACCGCCGCTTGGTCCGGGGCCAGTAACAATATCAGCCTGACCATCGGCATTAACATCGCCGACAGCGATTTCTATCCCACCTTTAAAACGCTTATCATAGGCCAAAAAACTGGTTTTTAATTTACCGCCCGTCGTAAATATTTTAACTGTGGGCTCATCGCCCTTGCCGCCGCCGGTGACAATTTCAATTTGACCATCACCATCCACATCGCCGAGCGCTACGCTTACGCCGCCGCGCAATTTTTTGTCGTAAGCAAAAAAACTAGTCTTCAATTTCCCGTCAGCGCTATAAACCATTACTTGTGGGCCACCACCAGTTGTTGGGCCCGTAACCGCTAATTTAAAATAACCATCATTAATCTCCGCGGCTAAATTAAGTTGTTTGCGAAAAAGCGAGCCATAGGGATAAAAGGAGACTAAGCGGGTGCCATTCTTTCCTAAAACAACTTGCCCGCTCTTAGTATACATATTAACATCTTCGGTCTCGCTTCGATTACCATCGGCAATAATTACTTGTTCGCCGGCCGGATAGGCATTAGAATAAGCAAAGGCGCCATTTTTTACTTGTTGTCCTTGAAGATTAAAGACTCGATAAAAATAACCGTTAACGAAGGTGGAGTTTACAATGATATCTGATTTCTTCAGCAGTACAGCGCCATCCTTAGGAGCTAATTTTAAATAACTTATTTTTTGGCCATTATTGAAAAGCGGGTCCTGTAAACCTTTAAGTTTTTCAAATTCTTCTTGTTTAAAAACATATTGCTGGCTGCTAGCAGTGGAATTAACAATTACCGAACCGTATTTAAAATCACGGCGCCAAAGTCCGGATTTCCAAACCGAATTATTAATATCAAGCAGATTATAAGCGGCGCTTCTAGCCGGACCCAGATTGATATCATATTCATCATACCACCATAATTGATTATGCGCCGTGGTATCATAATCAAAACTATAAAAACCATTTCCTAAAAGTGTACTAGTTAAACCAAAGCGGAAGGCACTATAATCGAGTTGATTTTTTTTATTAACATTGATAATCGGAACCTGGGGATAACGATTCAAGGCCGGAAATTTTAAATAGCTATCCATGGAGCCGGCCCAAGTACCGCCGTTTTCCCAAGAAGAAGGAAACGACTCTAGCATCATGCCATTAATTATTTTTTGATAATCAGCGAAGGTGTTGCCATTACCGGCGATAATAAAATTATCACCGACTAAGGCTCTAGTTTTTTCCAGCATCTTTTTAAAGCCCGCTGACCACAAATTATTGGCTTGAGCGACAGTATCTTTTTGACCATCATTGTTCAAATCAAGATTGCCGCCGTTTACCCAGGCGACATCTCCCCAGGTGTTATCATAAAATACGCCGTCGAAAAAACCACTCTTGGCCAATTTATTATTAACAAATTCAGGCAAATAATCATTAAAGTGTTGGTTATCGGAATTTTTACCGGCGCCATCCGAAAGGTTTAACATGTAAGTATAAGGCCAGTTAGAGACGCGATTGCCGTTCTGATCTTTTAACCACCAAGAAGAATCAATGTTCCGGCTGAGCTCGCTGCGCAAATAGGCGTTAGCCCCACCGGCAGAATTTTCAATGCCATCAATAATTTCTTGAGAAGTAAGATAGGCTAAGATAATAACTTGCGGATTCAATTCCCGAATAAGATCTAAGGCTTCCGGACTATTTTCCTGAACTTCCATATCTAAAACCAATAAATCCCACTTGGCTAGTTGCCGCGCCTCGTCATCACTTAATTCCCATTTTAAATAATAATTAGCTAAACGCGGATAGACACTTTTAAGGCTAGCCGCCTGCAAATTGAGCGGAAATAACGCTAAAATTAAAAGTAAAAAACCGATAAATTTTTTCATGGCTTAAGCTTTTTTGATTATCTTCATTCTCTTCGGCAGATACTGGCGTAAGATTTTAGGAATAATAACCGAGCCGTCAGCTTGTTGATTTTGCTCTAAAATTGCCGGCAATAAACGGCTAGTAGCTAAGCCGGAAGCATTTAAAGTGTGAACAAATTCATTTTTACCGGTAGCTGGGTTTTTATAACGAATTTGACCGCGACGCGCTTGATAATCAAGAGCGTTGGAAGCACTGCTAACTTCTTTATAAATGCCCATGCTTGGTATATAAACTTCAATATCATATGTCTTAGCCATAGCAGCGCTGGAATCACCGGCAGCTAATTTAGAAATTTGAAAATTAAGGTTTAAACCTTCCATCAGTTTTTGCGCGTTGTTTACCATTTCGGCAAACATTTTCCAGCTTTCTTCCGGTTTGGAAAAAATAAACATTTCAATTTTATTGAATTGATGACCGCGAATCATACCGCGTTCTTCTTGACGATAGCTGCCCGCTTCCCTTCTAAAACAAGCGGAGTAGGCAAAATATTTTTTAGGCAATTCTTCAATCGGTAAAATTTCATCACGATGATAATTACCCAACATCATTTCACTGGTGGCGTTCAAGCAAAGTGCATCTTGAGTCCAAAATAAATCATCGCGGAATTTTGGTAAATGTCCGGAAGTATAGGCCGATTTTTCGGATAGCAAAAATGGCGGAATCAAAAATTGATAACCATTCTTGGTGTGAAAATCAATAAAATAATTAAGCAAGGCCCATTCTAATTGCGCGCCGATTCCGGTATAGCACCAGAAACCAGAACCGGACATTTTGACTGCCCGTTCATAATCAATCAAACCTAAAGAGGTGGCTAGTTCGACGTGATCTTTGGGCTCAAAATCAAATTTTGGTTTTTGACCGTAAGTATGGATAACTTCATTATTTTCTTTTCCACCAGGCAAAACATCGGCAGCCGGTATATTAGGCAATTCCGACATTGCTTCTAAAAATTCCGTCTCGGTCGCGCTTAACTCTTCTTCCAACTTTTTAATTTTCTCGCCCAAAGTTTTCATCTCCGCTATAGTTTCTGGAGTTGGTTTACTTTTGGAATTGCGATTACGCTCGGCTTTTAGTTCTTCGGAGGAGGCAATCAACTCGCGGCGCTTATCATCAAGAGCGATTACTCCTTCCAAATTAAGCTTATCCGCCGGCATTCTTTTTAAAAGTCCAGTTTTAACTTCGTTTAAATTTTCTCTGATAAATTTAATATCCAACATATTTTTAAGGGTTAATTATTTAGTTGATTACTTCGCCCCCGAAAGCTTTGAGGAGATTATCCATCATTGCTCCGGAATCTTTTTTAATATCCGCCGCCCCGGCGGATGAAGGCGCTGAAGAACCGGAGATGTTGTTTGTTTCTGAACTCACTGGCGCCTCAGGTATAGCGGAATCCGCCATTACCCCGAAACCAGGAACGCTTTGGCTTTTTTTAATTTCTAAATTTTCATCTAAACGGGAATCAAGTGCTACCGCTCCGCCGAATACTTCGGCCAGCGTACTTTCCACAATACTTTTAATACTATTATCATTGACTCGATCTTGATGAAACTTATACTTAAACAACAAGCATAAAATGCCGTTATGGAGCGACTGCGGTTCGCAATTCTGCAATACGAAAGATAAAGAATGATTATGTTTTTTAATCTTTACCAAAAATTCCGGCCACTTCTCCAAAATATCAGATTGGTTTAAGTCTGCCGCCGGATTAGAGAGTTTAATCTTAACAGGCTCTGCTTTAAGCGGTCCAGGATTTAATTTTGGCGCTGGAGTCGGATTTAAATTAGAAGAAACTGTTTTTTTAGAATCATAAATCGGAGCATTAACCGCTTCCTCGCTAATTAAGCGAGCACTATTTTTTTCCCCCAAACAAATTTCAATTACCGCTAACTCTAAAGGCAATTGAAGAATAAGCTGATTTTTTTCATTATAAGCCTCCAATAATCTTCTAGTATAAAAAATCAAATTATCAAGAGTTAATAATCCTAAAATTCCATTAACTCTGATTTCCAAACTATCACCTAAATTTAAACCAAAGCTATCGGAAAGCTCCGGATTAACTTTGCTCAAAATCATCTTGCGCAACAAACTAATCAAGTCGCTGTTAAAATTACGGATGTTAGTTCCACTATCTATGAGTGAATTAATCAAACTAATAGCCTTGGCAGCGTCTTTACGCGCCAAATGTTCCAATAAATCGACCCCTTCACTGCTATTATAATGAGGGATTACCAGCTCAGCCTGCTCCAGGGTTATGCGCTTATCACCCAAAGAAAAAATTTGTCCTAATAAACTTTCAGCGTCGCGCAGATGACCACCACTTTTCCTAGCCGCCGCTTCTAAAACTTCGTCATCAATTTCTATTTTTTCTTTATCAGAAATATAGCGCAATTTCTTAACAATCTCAGAAATACTAATACGCCGGAAATCAAAACGTTCGCAACGGGAAATAATTGTCAGTGGTACCTTATGAATTTCCGTCGTGCATAAAATAAAAATCACATAACTTGGTGGTTCCTCAATTGTCTTTAAAAGAGCATTAAAAGCTGAAGGCGACAACATGTGCACTTCATCGATAATAAAAACTTTATACTTAGTTACCGACGGCGCCAACCGGGAAAAAGAAATGATATTTTCACGCACGTTATCAACGCCGGTATTGGAGGCGGCGTCAATTTCAATAATATCCAAATTATTACCACCAGCAATAGAAAGACAATTAGCGCAATGGCCGCAAGGTTCATATTCCCCTTCTTTTCTCTCTAAACAATTTACCGATTTAGCTAGAACTCGAGCTAAGGTAGTTTTCCCGACTGCTCGTGGTCCACAAAACAAAAACGCTTGCGCTAATTTGCCGGCGCCAATTTCATTCTGTAAAGTAATTTTGATGTGTTTCTGTCCCAAAACTTCGGAAAAATTTTGCGGACGATAATCACGATATAAAGTAGACATGGATTTTTATGATTTAATTTCTGTACGCCTAGATATTTCAGCTTCCACTAAACGTGCGTTCTGGCCATATTTTAAGCGCGATAATGATCTAATTTTATCTTTCATGCCCTCGCGCTTAACGCCAATAAGCGGCCAAACAGTATGCAGAGAAAACGGCCGCGCGGCGCTATTATCAATTAATAATTTAATACAAGCTGTTCCTTTGTCAACATTTATTAAATCATATTCATTGAAAACAGGAGCAAATTCTTTAACTAAAAATTCCGCATCTTCGGAGCCAATCTTAAAACTAACCATCGTACCGACGTTGCCAAAGACCGCATCCTTAATTTCTGTATTGTTATTTTTAGATAACTGGCCGATATATTGATGCGCCACAATTAGATTAAGCGCATATTTTCGCGCCTCGGACAAAATTTGGCAAATTGAATTAGTGGTAAAATTTTGAAACTCATCAATATAAAGATAAAAGTCTTTTCGGGCTTCGCTCGGCATATCAGTACGCGATAAGGCGGCCATTAAAATTTTACCGACCACGATCATGCCCAATAAATAAGCGTTCATCTCGCCGACTGTTCCTTTTGGCAAGTCAATGAGTAATATTTTTTGTTTATCCATTACATCACGCAAATTAAAAGCGCTGTGCTGTTGGCCAATAATCGGCCGCATCATATCGTTGGAAATAAAAGAGGTTAATTTGGAAGTGATATAAGGGACAATATTAGCCAAAGCTGCTTCACCGCCAGCCTTTTCCGCTTCATTAATCCAAAAATCGACGACTGTTTTATTGCGGCAATTTTTAAGCTTCAGACGACGAAAATTTTCATCCGCTAAAACTTTAGGAATTTCCATTAAGGTTGAACCGGTTTCCGGATCGTCCATAATGAGCAACATAGCGTTACGCATATACTGTTCAAACATCGGTCCGCCAGTCGCCTTTAAATCATAAAGCTTATCAAAAATACCAATCATCTCGTTAATTACAAAACTTTTTTGTTCCGGATAACGCGGATCATATTCCAATAAATTAAGAGCTAGTGGCCGTTCCAAGTCGGATGGTGAGAAAATAATAACATCCTCAGCTCTCTCCGGCGGGATTCTTTCCAAAATATCAGTAATTAAATCGCCGTGCGGATCAAGTACGCACACGCCTTCCCCGTTTTGAATATCTTGAATAGCCATGTTGGCTAACAAAACTGATTTACCGACACCGGATTTACCGATAATATAAGTATGGCGTCTGCGGTCGGCGCGTTTGATTCTAATATCTTTTTTAACACCGCGATAAAGATTACTTCCCAAAGAAATTCCCTCCTCAGGCACGTTGGCTGGCGCCGGCGCCGATTTGGCGGTTAACCACAAAATATTTGGTGTTTCGGTGGTGCTCAGCGGAAAATGGAAAATACTAGCCAGTTCTTCGCTATTTAATAAAAAACTAATATTTTCTCGGAAATGGCGATAGATAAAATCTTTAACAATTCGATCTTGATTATTTTTACGAGCGCGGGAAAAAGAATTGCCATAACTAAAGTTGTTATACTCCGCAAAAGCACTGGCAATATTTTCTAAATAAAGATTGGCTCTTTCTTTAGTCTTAGCAAAACTTAAAACCCGGATATTAACATCCAAGCCGGCTTTTAAATTTTTTTCTTCCATGGTTTTAACCATTTCCTCTTCAACAGCACTCAATCGTTTAAGCGGTTTCCCTTGAGCATTCATGCCGGAGGGGCCGTCATTTTTAAAATTAACATGGAACAGGGCGCGTATCGGATTACTATACTTGAGTCCCAGGGCAACGGAATTTTTACGGTGAATCATAAAGACCACCTTACGAACTTTGGCGTGCCAAGATCTTTTAGCGCTTCGAACTAAATATTGAATCGCTAAATTTTCGCCCTTTTCCAGCTTGGACAAAACATTAATCAAGGAATTCATGGGGTCAATGTCCATTTTTTGGTAAGTCTTGAGTGGGAAAATAAAACTTTTAGTTGTTCTTAAATAAGCAGCCGCAACCGCCCCGTTTAGTCCGAAAGAATTATAGTCCTCAACTTGTTCAATCACCGCGGCCGGATAATGGGCTTGGATTTGTTGTTCCAAATAGCGAACATCGTCTTGCGGAGAGGCAAAATAAAAAGTAATGTGTTTGGAATCGGCCACTATTTCAAAAGAAATGTGATCATCGCGACCAAAAAGCCAGGACTTAAAACTTTTCTGGGCGCTCATGCCGCCAATAGAAGCAAAAATTGTTTCCCCTTTGGCAATTTCCTCCTTCAAACTTTGAACTGATTGAGTTTTATCTTCTTCATTTGGTTTTTCTTTCGGCAGTCTAACCGAAAAAACATGATGGGAGGTATATTTACGTGAAGAAAAAACCAAACGTAAAACATTAAGAATTACAAATACAAGAAGGACCGTTAAAGAAACGGTTAGCAAGATTGGCATGACTAAACTAAAACTTGTAACATTGAAATCCATAGATACTTTATTTTAGGCGCATTATTTTGTCAGCTTTTATTTTTGCTTCTTGTTCCAAGAAAAATTTATTAACCCCGGGAATAATCTTGAGCCACTTTTTAATAAGTTCGATTATTTTACTGATTTTAACTTTTCCCTTGTCCAACATAGCGACAATTTTAATGGTCGTTTCTTCGCCCACACGCTTAAACTCTTTTTGTTCCTGCGGATTCATTTTCAAAAAAACATCATGCAAGCCAGCAGAAAGAATGTTATCAATTTCTTGGGCGCGTTGATTATGGAAAGAAAGCGCCTGGCCGCCAACTGGCGGTAGATTGGAGCTGATTTTTTCGGTAGTCACAGCCGCCTTAGATTCCAAGCTTTTTTCCGATTCCACACCCTTTTCCTGAGAAGATTCAAAACGCTGCTCTAAAGACGGCAGCGCTTCCGGCTGTTTATTAGCAATTGGTTTTTCCGGCAGTTTATCCAAATCAATTTTACCGGCGATATTTTCGGTCGCCATATATTTATAATTAAAGCGTTATCGCTTCTACGGGGCAATTTTCCGCCGCATTCTTAGCGCAATCAGTAACCGCGTCATTTAAAACTTCACTTTTACCATCGGCGTTCATCTGAAAAGTTTCTGGGCATAAACCCGCGCACATCCCACAGCCGATACACTTGTTTTCGTCAACTTTTACCATAAAATTAATAATTATTTTTTAATTATTTTATGTTCCTATTATAGCATATTATAAAAAAATTAAAACCACTTTTATCGCTAAAATATAGCCAAATAAACGACATTTGACAATTTAAGAAGCTTTTGTTATATTAAGTAAATAAAACCTAAGCTAATCACAAAAATACGAGCCTTAAGGCCAGCGTATTTTTTATGAAAAAACACAAATATGGCACATAAGAAAGCCGCCGGCTCAACCTCTCTTGGACGCGAATCAGAGAGTAAGCGTCTTGGCGTAAAACTAACAGATGGCGAATGGGCAAAAACCGGCTCAATCATTATCAGACAACGTGGAACTAAATATCATCCTGGCGTTAATGTCAAAAAAGGCAATGATGATACTTTATTTGCCATGCAGTCTGGCTTTGTTAAATTCTCCACTAAAAAATTAAAGAAATTTGACGGTAATTTAAAAACTACCAAGATTGTCGGTGTCTATCCGATGACTGAAGCCAAGCGCGCCGAATTAAAGAAGTTTGCCGAAGCTGCCTTAGAAAGAAAAAAGAAATCAGCCGTTAAAAATGCAGCTAAAAATAAACCCGCTAAAAAGACCACTAAAAAGAAGACTAGCAAAAAATAAATAATTCCGATATACCAAAAAGTCATCCCAAAAGGATGACTTTTTATGTTTCCAAAATTAATTGACACGAAATATCTTTTATATTAAAATACAAAGATTTTTGAACATTAACATAAAAACCATCATCATGAAAAAAATCGTACTTTTTTGTTTATTTTTAGCTGCAACGTTAGCAGCTAAGACTATTTTTGCTTCCGAACGCTTTCAACAGTCATTCCGTGACACTTGGACGGGAGAGATTATTAAAGTAAGCCCCGAAATATCTTATGATATTTATGAAACTGCGCAGAAAGCCTTAAAGGACCCTGGTGCTCCAGCCTGGACAAAAGACAGTGTCTATTCTATGCAATGGAACCCTCTGAAGCCATTTACTATGATAAAGGGGCATGTACGAAGCGGAATTATTTATAATAAAAACGCGTCAATCTTGGAGCCGACAAAAATGGACTTCCCAAAAGACAAACAAAAATCAATTTTTATTCTTTCTCCATTTTTATTGATTATCTGTTCTCTTTTTTATTATTTTAGAAGAGAAATAGTTTGGATGTTCATATCTATGATTTTTTGGGCAGTGGCTTTAGATATTGCATTTGACGTCTTTAAAAACTCTACCTTTTTTGCGATGTCTGCAATTAGCTCAATTATTCCCCTGGTCTTAATCGCAGTGACTAAACCAAAAAGCTTAATTGCAAAAATAAATTTTACAACTTTTCTGCTAATCATGGCTTGCGAAATTACTTTTCTGATTTTTGGCATCTAAATTAAAAAACCACAAAAAACACAAAACCCCGTTTCAATTGAAGCGGGGATTTTTATTTTCTAAAATTGCTTAAATTTTCTATCTCTTTCCCTTACAAGTCTTGATAAATTCCACGAATAAAGGATGCGGGGCTAAGGGCCGAGAAATGTATTCCGGGTGGAATTGAACACCGACGAAGAACGGATGATTTTTAATTTCAATCGCTTCCACAATCGTTCCATCCGGCGAAGTCCCGGCGACAATTAATCCCAGCTCGGCAAAACGGCTGCGATAATCATTATTAAATTCATAGCGGTGGCGATGACGTTCAGAAACGGTTTTCTTATCAGTAAACTTAGTATAAGCTTTTTCTAATTTTGTCCCAGCCTGCAATTTACAAGGCCAACCACCTAAACGGATAGTGCCGCCATAGCCCTTTTCTTTAATAAGCTTCTCTTGACCGGGCATGATATGGATAACTGGGTCTGGAGTTTTAGGATTTACTTCAGCCGAATTAGCTTCTTTCAAACCGGCGACATTGCGGGCAAATTCAATCACGGCCATTTGCATGCCATAACATAAGCCAAAATATGGCACTCCTTTTTCGCGGCAATATTTAATGGCTTCAATCTTACCCTCGGCTCCACGTCCGCCCCAGCCCTGAGGAATAATTAAGCCATCCAAGCCTTTAAAGGCCTTGGCTCCTTGTTTTTCAACGTCCTCAGCTCCGAGCCAATGAGTTTTAACTTTACATTTATTAAAGGCGGCGGCGTGTTTAATGGCCTCAATTACTGAAATATAGGAATCACCGAGCGAAAAATCACCGCTCGCAAAATACTTCCCGACAATGCCAATATTTACTTCCGGGGTCTTGATTTTTGTAGCCTGAACCATTTTCTGCCACTCTTCGTTATTACTTTTCTTTTTTGGTAAATTAAACTTTTCTAAAATACGTTCACTGAGGTTGTCTTTTTCAAAATTAAGCGGAATATCATAAATTGAATCGGCGTCCGGAGCCGCAATCACGCTCTCTAGAGCAACATTGCAGTTAATCGAAAGTTTTTCGCGACGTGCCTGGTCTATCATGCGTTCGCTGCGGGCCACTAAGAAATCCGGTTGAATGCCGGCACTTTGCAAATTGCGAACAGCATGTTGAGTCGGCTTGGTTTTCATTTCCCCAATTTTGTTCGGAATCGGCAGATAAGAAACCATTACAAATAAAACGTCTTTGGGTTTATATAATTTCATAACCCGCGCTGCTTCTAAAAATAACAGATTTTCATATTCACCGACTGTGCCGCCAATTTCAATAATCATAATCTCGGCCCCGGTTTTTTGAACGGCGCGTTCAATTCGATCTCTTATTTCCATTGGAATATGAGGAACTACTTGAACACACTTCCCTTTATACTCCAGATTTCTTTCCCGAGCGATGACCGTTTGATAAACACGACCGGTAGTCATGTAATTTTCTTTATAAATATTTTTATTCAGGAAGCGTTCATAATTGCCAATATCCTGGTCGGTTTCATCGCCATCTTCGGTTACAAAAACTTCGCCATGCTCAATCGGATTCATAGTCCCGGCATCCACATTAATGTAGGGGTCCATTTTGATAGCACTCACATTATAGCCGCGAGCTTGTAAAATTTGGCCGATGGAAGCGGTGGTTACTCCTTTTCCGACTCCGGACATCACCCCGCCGACCACAAAAATATATTTAGGGTCAGGGTTTGAGTTTTTATTTTTTTTAGTTTTTACTGGCAATTTTGACATAATAAGATATTTTAAAATAGGCGACAAGAAACCTCATCGCCTACAAGTTATTTTTTCTTAGGAATTATTAATTCAATCGCTTTCTGCATCTGAGGGTCTAAATCCTTATTAACATCATTTTCAGTCAATTCAATTTTTATTTCCGGCTCTATGCCTTTGTCATTAATAGAGTCTCCAGCCGGAGTCAGCCATTTAGCTACCGTCACCTTCAAAGAAGAGCCGTCGCTTAAATCTTTAATAGTTTGGACCGAGCCTTTACCAAAACTTGTTTCTCCAACTAAAGTGGCCTTCTTATAGTCTCTCAAGGCGCCAGCGACAATTTCTGAGGCCGAAGCACTTCCCTGATTTATCAAAACTACAGTTTTAAAATTCTTAAGCTTGGCGCTGCCGTTAGAAAAATGTTCTTCACGCTTGTTTTCTCCAAATTGTTCCGCGACCACCGGTCCTTCTGCAACCCATTCACTAGCCATATTAACGGCCGCCTCTAAATAACCTCCCGGATTATTACGTAAATCCAAGATTAGGCCTTTAGGTTGCTTGGCAACAATTTCCGCCACCGCTTTTTTTAGTAAATCATCGGTGTCATTATTAAAACTGCTAACCTTAATTACATAAATGCCATCTTTACGCATCTCAGTTTTAATACTAGCCACAAAAATTTGGTCACGCGTAATTTTAATATCCGCTGGTTTGCTCTCCCCTCTGATAATAGTTAAAGTAACTTCAGTTCCTTTAGGGCCTCTGATTTTTTTAACGGCATCATTAACAGTTAAGCCGATAGCTGATTCCCCGTTAATAGCGTAGATTTTATCACCGGAACGTAAACCAGCTTTTTGAGCGGGCATGCCGTCCAGGGGCGCAATTACGGTAATGACATCATTTCTCATGCCGATTTCAGCACCAATTCCTTCAAAGGTTCCTGATAAATCTCCATAGAACTCTTGAGTAGTGTCAGGATCCATAAAAACGGTGTAAGAGTCCTTGGTGGCTGCGGCCAAGCCCTCCAAAGAACCGTAGAATAAATCTTTATCAGATATCTGGTTCTTATCAACATGATTACTTTTTAGCGTATTCCAAACTTCAAAGTATAAGTTAAAATCAAAGCTATCTTCTTGACCGCCGTTAACTATATTTTTAGCGTCTTCGGAATAAGCAATGCCGGTTTTTTTTATTTTATTTTGATTATCGCCGAAATATAGGCCAGCGGAAAAAATTCCGAACGTGACTACCAAAAAAAATGCGGCACTAATGATTTGCTGACGAGTATATTTCATTTGCATCATATTATTTTCTAATTATTTTTAAATTCCCGCCTCGTAAATCAACTAAGCGCGAGGGCTTTTTTTTCTTAGCTAAACCGGTGTTTACTATTAAATCTGGTTTATTTTTTCCGGAAAAAATATCATCTAATTTATCAACCGCGATTAACGGCGCTTCACCACTTAAATTTAAGCTGGTAGAAATGATGGGGAGATTAGCTTTCTTTATTATTTTAATTAAAAAATCAGATTTAGGCAAACGACAAGAAAGCCCGCCGGAATCACTGATAATTTCTGCCGGTAAATTATTTTTAGCTCTTAAAATTACGGTCGTGGGCGGCGCCTCCTGAGACCAAAGCTTCTTTAAAAGTTCCGCCTCCGGTCTTGCTAACTGGACGTAACGCTTAGCCATCGCGACGCTGGAAACCAGGGTTATTAAAGGTTTATGTGCTTCCCTTTTTTTCAGTTTAAATATTTTTTTAATTGCCTCCGCATCAGTCGCCAGGCAGCTTAAACCATAAATAGTATCAGTCGGCAAAATTAAAACTTTGCCAGCATGAAGATAAACGGAAATCAAATCAAAATCCGAGGGCTTAAAATCAGCCAATTTTTTTTCTAATTTTATCATGCTCCTTTTAAATAATTGATTTAAGCGCCTTTAAGGCTTCCGGTAAAACCGGTAGGATAATGTCCACGACTTTCAGCAACCACGGCGCGATTACGGATTTAGCTAAATTATCGCCCAATAAATTACCGATGATTGCATAGCGAGAAGCCACAAAAACTAGCAAGCCTAAAAACAAAGAGCCCTCCAGCAAACCAAGTAAGGCTCCTAGAATATTGTTGAGGTAGCGGCTTCCAGGAATGATTGCCAGTAAATTAAAAACTTTTTCAATTAAAAAGAAAATCAGGTTAGTCAAACTGCTGGCCACAATAAACAAAATAATAAAGGCGGCAATTTTGCCTCCCGCCTCATGATTAGCGACGAGCGAATGTCCCCATTCAAAAAAGGTTAAATAAAAATGACTGGCAACATAAGCGCCGATAATTAAACCAATAATTCTGCCTACCGAGCGAATTAAGCCTTTTTTTAAACCGCTAAATACAAAGGTTGCTAAAATAACGGCTAAGACGATGTCAAAAATTATCATATTTTTAAGTTAACCTCGGAAACAAAGCTGTTCCCTTAGTAATTTGCGAAGTTAAAAATTGCTTTTGAATTTTTTGCGCGGCCTCCGGAATAAACGGTTCCAACAAATAAGCGAGGTTTAAAATTGTTTGCGCCAGCGGCTTCAGGGATTTAGCGATTTCTTGAATATCGGTCATCTTCCAAGGAGTCTCTCGGCTTAAAGTTTCGTCGCTCGCTTTAATTTTTTCCCAAATTACTTGCAAGGCCTCATTAAATCTATAAGCATTCATTGCCTCCTTAAAAGCCCCGACTGTTTTTTGGATGTCTGAATCTTCAAGTTCAACTTTTAAATCCGTCTTGATGGCATTTTTTTCCAACAAATTGGAAACGCGAGCCGCCAAATTTCCTAAACCATTAGCTAAATCGGCATTATAACGGGTACGGA
The DNA here is from genome assembly GCA_041664445.1 of Patescibacteria group bacterium. Lineage (GTDB taxonomy): Bacteria > Patescibacteriota > Patescibacteriia > Patescibacteriales > UBA12465 > UBA12465. The sequence continues at coordinate 34,928 of JBAYKT010000008.1, forward strand.
ACTTTTCTTCCGAATAATCGCCATCTTCAAACGGCGACATTTCCGCGAGCAAATAATAACGCACGGCATCGCTGCCATACTGAGCAGACAATTCAAAGGGATCAACCGAATTGCCGGCACTCTTACTAATTTTAGCGCCGTTAATTGTTAAAAAACCAAAAACTAAAACTTGAGTAGAGTTGGCTAAACCGGCCGACATCAACATCGCCTGCCACATGGCCGCTTGCGGACGCAAATTATCCTTGCCGCAAACTTGTAGGCCTGGCCATAATTCATTGAAATTAGCCTCATTTTCCGGCCACCCAAGCGTGGAAATATAATTAACTAAAGCGTCAAACCAGACATACATTACCTGGCTATCATCTCCAGGAACGGGCACGCCGTGAGGCATTTTTTCTTTCTGGCGAGAAATACTGAAATCCTGCAAACCGGAACCAACAAAAGCCTCAATCTCTTTTAAGCGGCTAGCCGGTAAAACAAAGTGGGGGTTATTTTTATAAAGCGTGAGCAACTTATCTTGATATTTGGAAAATTTAAAAAAATAATTTTCTTCATCAATAATTTCCAAATCCATGCCAGCATGCAAAGGACAGCGTCCATTTTCCAATTCTGAATCTGTTTTTTCCATTTCACAGCCAATACAATATTTTACTTGATAATTTTTCTTATAAATATCGCTATTTTTTTCACAGCGTCGCCAAAATTCTTGAGCCGCCGCGATATGATGTTCATCGGTAGTGCGAATAAATTTATCATAACTCAAATTCAAAGCTTCTTTTAAGGGCCTGAATTTAGCTGAATACAAATCGCAATATTCCTGAACCGGCATCTCCATTGCTTTAGCCTTCATAAATATTTTCAAACCATGTTCATCGGTGCCGGTATTGAAAAATACCTCGTCGCCTAACTGGCGTCGATAACGGGCGACGACATCGGCCTTGATAATTTCCGCCGCAAAACCAATATGCGGCTCGGAATTAATATAAGGCAAGGTAGTAGTAATATAAAATTTTTTATTCATATTTATCTTTGGAATTTGGTTTTTTAATAATCACCACAAATTCGCCTTTTAAATTATTAGCATCTTTGAGCAGCTCGGCTAAAATTTCCGCGGCACTGCCCTCATAAAGACTCTCAAACATTTTTGTCAGCTCGCGACCAACGGTCACTTGATAGGGTTTTTTATTCTCATTAAAAGTTTCTAATTCCTCGAGTAATTTAACAATTCGATGCTTTGATTCGTAAACAATTACCGGATAAGCGCTACTGCTAATTTCTTTCAGCATTGTTTGTCGGCCCTTCTTATGCGGCAAAAATCCTAAAAATAAAAAGCGATCAAAACCGGAACCGGCAATAGAAATCGCGGTTGCCAGCGCCGTTGGTCCGGGGACACTCTCTATTTTAACACTCTCGCCCAGCTTTTCTCTAACCACAGATACTAACTTCCCTCCCGGATCGGAAATACCCGGCGTGCCGGCATCAGTTACCAAAGCCAAATTTTTCCCCTCTTCCAAGAGCGCTAAAATTTTATCGACTTTAAGCTCTCCAGAATGCTGATGATAGGAAATAGTCGACGTTTTAATTTCATAATTATCCAAAAGTTTGCGCGTTACTCTCGTATCTTCACATAAAATAAAATCCGACTCTTTAAAAATTCTTAAAGCGCGCAGACTGATATCCTCTAGATTCCCAATCGGGGTGCCGACAACTCTTAATATCCCCATAATTATTCCATGTTATCGCGGCGTTCGCGAACATATTTAGTCCAATCCTCAGCTACTTCCACTAAAATTTTAAAGGGGGCTTCAATAATAAAATCAAAAATAAAGATAAAGATATTAACACGTGACATATTATTTGACAGCCAGCGTCCGACTAAAATAATCGGCATATAGAACAGATCAATAATAAAGGTGCCTAAATTTTCTTGGCGTTCAATAATCATTAAATCCTTGACACCGCGGGAAACGATAATACTGAAGAAGCTCACAAAGGCTAAAAAGAATAAGAAAATAGTAATACTTACCCAATTAAAACCAATAAAGCTTAGGCCCTTAATAATAATGTAAAGCGAGAACAGAAATGAGGCGGAATAAATAAGATTAAAAATCGCGCTGGCCCAAAAACCTCTTTTACGTTGTAGGCGTAAAATTAACGGCTGCTTCTTCTCACGGCCAATAAAAGAAATTTCCTTGATGCCCTCAACAATCATGTCAGTATTATTTTTCTGTGGCTTTTGCGTCATCAAAACAATAAAAAATAATAAAACGGCTGGAAAAGCAACATTAATCGCCAGTGAAATCGGGTTTAAAGGCTCCTTAAACCAGTGAATAGCCGGGACTTCAATTAAAAAGACGAAGATGGACTTGGTTAAGAAAATATAAATAATACTACGCATCGCTGCCCGCCATAAACGTGATTTAGCTTTGCCATATTTTCTTTCACAGGTTTTGCGGACCAAGTTCAGGAAGCCTTTTTCGCCTTTTTGAATTTCACCATAAACTTTTGCCGGATCACTCTCTACTGTTTCCAGAAGAACATTAAAATATAAAGAATAACGTCTAACGATTTTATCCAGTTGTTTGGCTAGTGGATGGACTAGCTGAGCCTCAATCTTATCATTAAGCTCTTTAATATTGGCGGCGATTTTCTGAATATTTTTCTCATCCTCGGCGCTAAATTTATCATTATGTCCAATCTCCAACCATGAATCATTATAATATTTAAACAAAACAAAACTAAGCATTTCCTTATCAAATTTCAAAAATTTACGGCCGATGCTTAAATAAATTTGAATTTCTAAATCATTCTCGTAAGGTAATTCTTTGGGCAAAACAATATCGCTAGATAAAATGTCAAACATGTTACTGACAATCACCTGCTTAGTTTTATTGGGTGCTAGAATTTCCTCAATTTCACAAGCCGCCGTGTTAAGCAGCCAGCGAACAAGACTATTTTTTTCATTTAAATGATCTTTAGCTTCAACAATATCGGAATGAATATTTAAAGCCGGGGTAATTTTTAAAGAAATTTGATTCTTCAGACGAATATATTTTTCCAACATCAAGGCTACTTCGGAAATTTTACTTTCCGGGACTTTATTATTTGGCAAGTAGCCGCCACGAATTAATTCTACCAAAAGGTGCTTAGAAAGCTCTTCGCTGCTAACGTCTTTTAAAACACCTTCAATTACTACCTGGCGATGTAAAATTCTAGCAATCGCGTTCTTGCGCAAAAGATGATCCTCCTCATAATCGACAGCATTTCTTACTTTTTCATAAACAAAGGCCAAACGCGAAATTAATTGCGAAACTCTAATAACCGGGGCATCCTGATCTGATTCCTCTTTAGCATTTTGCTCACTATAAATAACTTGAAAAAGTTTCTTGGTATTACTATTAATCTCCACGGGCTCTTCAGCCTCTTTACGTCTAATCAAATTTGGGCTAACCATATTTAAATATTAAACTTAAGAAGAGAAACCAGAAAGGCTGATTTCGCTTATATTTCTATTGTATATGGTTTAAAGGCAAAAGGCAATAAAACCAAGTCCCGGCAAGCCTTGACAAGTGTCACACTATTTTGTATCATTTTAGTAGATAAAAAAGTGGCCAAAAGGCTATTTTTAATTACCTATTTTTAGTCAATATGAACAAATTAACCAATTATATCAAGGAGTCTGTCTCCGAGATGAAAAAAGTGACTTGGCCGACCAAGAAAGAAACCTACAACTACACAATCCTGGTAATTGGGATTAGTCTAGCCGTTGCCGTCTTTTTAGGCGCTCTGGACTTTGTTTTCAATTTAGGTCTTCAATTCATCGTTTAAAAAAAATAAATAGTTCTTAAAGCAAAAATTTATGGCCAAACAACTTTTAAATCAAGGCCGACGCTGGTACGTTATCCATACTTACTCCGGTTACGAAGAAAACGTCGCGCAAAACCTCAAACAAAGGGTTGATTCCTTGGACATGGAAGACAAAATTTTCAACATTTTAATTCCGACCGAGAAAAAAATTAAAATTAAAAACGGTAAACGCAAGGTCACTGAAGAAAAAATCTTTCCCGGCTATATTTTAGTAGAAATGGTGGTAACCGATGAATCTTGGTATATTGTCAGAAATACACCAAATGTTACCGGCTTTATCGGTACCGGCACCATCCCTACCCCAATCGGCGAAGCCGAAGTTAAGTCTCTGCAAAAGAGAATGGGCGTAGAAGATCCTAAATTCCAAATCGACGTGATTATTGGCTCTCCGGTTAAAATCAATGAGGGCCCATTTAAGAACATGGAAGGTAAAGTTACTGCCGTTGATGAGGCTAAAGGTAAAGTTAAGGTGTCCGTTTCCCTCTTCGGCCGTGAAACTCCGGTAGAACTTGATTTCTTACAGATTAAAAAAGTTTAATTAAGAATTATAATAAACCCTGGCGACGCTTCTACGTCAGAAAAAAGCAATTAATATGGCAAAAAAGATAAAGACAAAAATAAAATTACAGATTGCCGGCGGTCAAGCTAACCCAGCTCCTCCAGTCGGTCCGGCTTTAGGTCAACACGGCTTAAACATTGCCGAATTCTGCAAACAGTTTAATGACAAAACTAAGGATAAAATGGGTGATATTGTACCGGTAGAAATTACGGTTTATGAGGATAGAAGCTTTGACTTCATCTTAAAGACTTCCCCAGCTAGTGAACTTATCAAAAAAGCCGCAGGAATTAAAAAGGGTTCCGGCAAACCCTTAACTGAGAAGATTGGTTCCATTACTGAAAAGCAATTGGAGGAAATCGCTCTCGCTAAGATGCCTGACTTAAATGCGCGCGACATTGAGGCTGCCAAGAACATTATCGCCGGCACCGCCAGACAAATGGGCGTCGAAATTAAAAAATAATAATTAATTGTGGGAGTTAGGCTCTGTCATTAAGACAGTCGCTGACGTTAAACCACGAAAAATATATGGCTAAAGAAAAAGCTGAAAAAGTTAAGAAAAGTTCAAAAAAAGCCGCTCCGGTTGTTAAGGCCGTAGCTAAAAAGAAAGACTTTTCTACTGTTTACGACAAAAACCAAGCTTATAGCATTAACGAGGCTTTGGAAATTGTTAAAAAATTAAGTAAAACTAAATTTGACGCTTCCGTAGAAGTCCACTTCCGTCTAGGAATTAATACTAAAAAGGGTGACCAACAAGTTCGCGGCGCCGTTAGCTTGCCTAATGGTACTGGTAAAACTGTTAAAATTGCCGCCTTTGTCTCTCCGGAAAATGAAAAAGCTGTTAAGGCTGCTGGTGCCGATTTCGTTGGCGGCGAAGAATTAGTGGCGGAAATTAAAAAGACTGAAAAAACTGACTTTGAGGTCGCTATCGCTGAACCAGGAATGATGAAAAACTTAGCAATCATTGCTAAAATCTTAGGCACTAGAGGCTTAATGCCTTCTCCTAAGAACGATACTGTTACCATGAACCCAGTGAAGACCGTTGAGGAGCTCAAAAAGGGCAAAATTAGCTTCAAAAATGACGATACCGGCAACTTACACGCCGTTATTGGTAAAATCAGTTTTGAGAGCTCAAAATTGGCTGAAAACTACCAAACTCTCTTAGAAACTGTTCGAAAAGCTAAACCGAGTTCTGCTAAAGGCAGCTTCCTGAAAAATATCAGCATTGCCGCTTCTATGACTCCAGGTGTTAAAGTCATTATTTCCTAATATTGACTTATCCACAGAAATAGGATATAATAGCCTATAGGTAAGCATTTTTTAAAGAAAGAGCGGATCCTAATCCGCCTTTTTCTTTAATCAAAGGTCGTCTTACATTTATAAAATAAGTATAGTCAAACAAGATGAAAAAATTATTTATCGGTGGCTTGTCTTTCAAGACAACTGAAGAAGGTCTAGCTGAAGCTTTTGCTAAAGCCGGAAAAGTTCTCTCCGCCGTAATCATCACCGATCGCATGACCCATCGCTCTAAAGGCTTTGGTTTCGTCGAGATGGAAAATGACGCTGACGCGGATGCCGCGATCGCGATGTACAACAATCAAGAATTAGACGGACGCCGTGTCGTTGTTAACGAAGCCCGCCCTCTAGAAAAGAGATTCTAATAGATCTAAATAGATTGGAAATACAAAAAACACCCCGTCAGGGGTGTTTTTGTTTAATTATTTTTTCTTGCTAGCTTGCTTTTTCGACGCCAGATTTTTCTTAGATATTGATTTTTTCGGCGCTACTTTTTTCGCCTTAACGGTCGCTTTCTTTTTAGCCACCGGCTGGCTCTTCTCATAGTCAGCAATCGCTTTTTTCAAACCATCAACCGCCATGACCGAACAATGAACTTTTTGGTTAGGCAAACCGCCAAGCTCAGCGACTACTTTCTGCCAGGGATATTTTTTGGCGGCCACAACGGTCATGCCTTTCACTTTTTCGGTGAGCACCGAGGCGGTCGCGATATTGGAAGCACAACCGAAAGACAAGAATTTAACATCTTTAATCTTTCCCTTTTCCACTTTCAGAAAAAAATCCAACTGGTCACCGCAAACCATATTGCCGATTTGCGCATAACCGTCCGGTTTATTAATTTTACCGACGTTCTTCGGTTTAAGAAAGTTATCTAAAGTTTTCTTGGTATAATTCAAAGCCATATAATATTTAAATTAATTAATCGGTGAAAAGCTGCGTAAGCGTTTAACCGTTGCCTTTAAGGCGCGAATTGTATAATCAATTCCCTCTTTGTTATTAAAACGACCAAGCGAAAAACGAATATTGCTGTTTAAAAAATTCTTATCCAGACCCATTGATTTCAAAACATAGGAAGCGCGCAAATCCGAAGCCGAACAAGCGGAGCCGGTGGAAACATAAACCCCCTTATAAGAAAGGTCCATTAAAATGGCTTCGCCTTCAATATAGCCGAACATGATATTTAAGTTGGCAGGAACACGTTTTTTTAAACTGCCATTAAGCTTCAATTCCGGAATTTCTTGTTTAATTTTCTGCCAAAAATAATCACGTAAAGCCGTGACTTTCTTTAAATAAATAGCTCTTTCTTTATAGGCTAATTCCAAGGCTTCGGCCAAGCCAATAATTCCCGGTAAATTATAGGTTCCGGCTCGGAGTCCGTCTTCTTGCCCGCCACCGATAATTTGCGGCTGGACTTTAACTTGACGATTAACATAAGCCACTCCTACACCCTTGGGGCCATAAAATTTATGAGCCGATAAGCTTAAAAAATCAATGCCCATCTTTTTGACGTCTAATTTTAAATACGGAACAGCCTGAACGGCGTCAGTATGAAAATAAGCACCATGAGCGTGAGCAATCTTGGCTAGGGCCGCAATATCCTGAATCGTGCCAATTTCATTATTAACCGCCATAACTGAAACTAAAATCGTCTCTTTATCAATTAATTTTTCCAATTCTTTTATTTCAATCAAACCCTCAGAGTTAACTGGAATAAACTCCACTTTAAAACCGGCACGCGCTAAAAATTTGGCCGACTCCATCACACAAGGATGTTCAATACTAGAAATAATAATTTTATTTTTTTTCTCGCTTCTATTTGCTAAGGCGACGCCTTTAATAATTAAGTTGTTGGCCTCGGTCGCGCCGGAAGTAAAAATTACACCATTTGTCTCACCACCAATTAACTTGGAGACTTTTTCTTTAGCCTTTATCAAGTCCCGAAAAGCGCTCTGGCCTAAATCATGGATAGAGGAAGCATTGCCATATTCTTTCATAAAATAAGGCTCCATTTTCTTCATGACGCGCGGATCCAACTTAGTCGTGGCGGCATTATCTAAATATACTTGCATATGTAAATCGTTAAATAATCTATAAGTACTTTTATTATAGCTTTTACGGGCAAAATTTCAAGCCAAGAAAAAACCCGCCTTCAAAAAAAAGACGGGTTTCCAAAATGACAAAATTCAGATATTACGCTGCTAACACCAGCGAGTAATTTCTTTTTGCGCTTTCAGACATGTGTTCGGAAAAATAATGCGGTTCTTTGTCTCTTTCGGACAAGAACCATAAAACTTCTCCCTCCATTTGATCGGGAGATTTTCCAATACCCAGGCAGATAAACATAACGTTGTTATGATCAATCAAAATATCGCCGGGGGCGAAAGCAAACTTTTTACGGTCATAATCCCGAAGGAATTCGCGAAAATAACCATTACAACGAATTCTGATAACATTTAAGGGGTAGTGTTTCTGACGCGAATCTTCCACTTTCTTCTTTAGCTCCTCAATGCGATCCATAACTTTAGGGTCAATTTTCCCTACGATTTCATCTGTTCTTTCTTTCATTTTTATCCTTTTTTTTAAAATGTACGTGGGTTTAAATATATACTAAAAAACAGCTCCTGTCAATAGAAGGAGCGGTTCTTTAAAGGGCTTATTTTAGTTAGCTGGAAATAAATCTTCAATTTGTTTTTGATATTTAGCATCAATCGCAATTGTTTTCTCTGCCGCTACCGCGGCTTTATCAATATCGCCGACAATCAAATAAAGCTTAGTCAAATTAAACCAAACGTCAGCGTTATTGCCATAGTTTTCTGTCAGTTTTTCTACAACTTTTATCGCCCGAGGAAAATCTTTTTGCTCAACTAGATAAGAGGCTGCGCTCATTAAAGAATTACCGGAACCGAGCTGCCCAGCCGCTTCGCCATCAACGCATTTATCTAAACTGTCCTTAACTTGATCCATTTTGTCACCCATAATATAAACTTGAGCTAAACGACAATAAGTGTAGGGGAAATCCGGATTTAAGCTGGCAGCATAATTTAAAACCTCAATTGCCTCATCAACCTGGCCACTCAAAAATAAAGATTGGGCTTTAGCAAAATAAACTGGAATCCGACCGGGGCTGGCATTAATTGCTTTCTCAACTTGAGCAATAGCTTTATTAAAATATTCCCGACCCTTCGTTTGATCTTGATAAAAAATGCGTCCGCCTAAATCATAGACCTGGGCTAACTGTAAATTAGCTAAATTATCCTGAGGATTATATTCCAAATTAGCCTCCGAAAGTGAAACAATATAATTATAAGCCGTCTCAAGTTTATTGGATTCTAGAGTTGATAAAAAATCGGGGCTACCAAGAGCTAAATTTATCAAGACCGAGCGTCCATCCCGGTCCAAGGGCGTGCCCGTCAAGCTCGCCTTAAAATCATTAATTCCTAATTCGCTCTTACCACTTAAAATTTCTGAATAACCAGTAATCACTCCACTCATCATCTTCAAAGGCTTAACATTAAACTGAAAAATAGCAATTAAAGCGATAATTGATAGGCCAGCCAAAGCTAGCCATTCCCGTTCTTCATTCTTTAAAAAACTCGACACTTGTATTTGATTTGATTCCTCTACCGCCAGGGCCTCCTCCTTAGGTAACCAATAAACAAACCCAAGAATTATCATCAAAGCAATATAAGTTACCAATGAATCAAAGACCGCAAGATTTTGGATGAAATAAGCCGTAAGCAACCCCAGTATAAATATTATTTCTAAATTACGACGACCGGCGGCCTCCTGGCTTATTTTAAAACCATTTTTCTTTAGTCCTAAATAAAGATAGCGCAACACAAACACAAAGATGCTTAAATAAGTAATTAGCCCGACTAGTCCGGTTGTGGAAACAATATCAATTAGATTATTATGAGCTCTATCAAAATAAGTCTCCACTCGATCATAGTTAAGAAACTTAGGGTTAAATTGCTTATCAAAAATAATGGCGTAATTACCAAAACCTGTTCCCAACAAAGGATGATATTTGAAATCTCTAGCCGCCCCCTCCCAAGAGAGCAAACGTGTCTGAAAGGTTGCCTTTTGCGCGGTTAAATTTCGTAAAAAGCTAGTTTCAAACCAAGCAGCGTGCTGCTGGGAAAATAGAAAAATTATGGCTATTACCCCTAAAGCAAAAACTCCCAATAAACTATATTTAAGTTTTTTGTTAATGGTTAAAATCCCAACCAAAAGAATAATTAAGAAGATGCTTGCCGCCAGCCCAATAATCGCGCCAGAAGTATGCATATTTTTAAACTGTAAAAGCATCAATAAAATCGGCACCAAATAAGCGAAGCGCCAATTAGAGCGGGTACGCAAAAATAACAGAGCGCTAAAAAATAAGTTAAAAATCAAATAACCACTCACATAGGCGGTGTTACCGATAGTACTATAAGAATTTTTTCCCAATAAGCCCCAAAGGCTGACAATCACGGCAACAATAACTGATGAAAATAAAAGTGCGCGCCACTCTGGCCAACTTCGAAAAACTGTAATTAAAATAAAGAAAAAAATTAGAAAATGGAAAATTTGAAAAAACCCAAGCAATCTTTCAATGTCTCCCCAAAAACTCAAATTAAAATCAACGCCAGTAAAACAAGAAAGCAGGATGGCGGTAAAATAGGCCAGTAATCCGTAAATCATTAAATTAAGCCGCGGACGAAAATCCGGATAACGCCAAATAAAAACTAGCCAAATAGCGGCGAGCGCTTCCATCAAAATATTAAAAGGCAGCTGCTTGGAGCTGATATAAGGAAACAGGAGTCCGGAAAAAACAAATAAGACAAAAAATAATGAGGTTATCAAAGCTCCCTGAAGTATGCGTAAATAAATTTTTGGGGACATAAAATAAATTTAAATATAAAACTTAAAGTTAAGCTTAATTATAGCAGATTTTAGGCTAAATTAAACCACTTGACAAAAATTAAATAATTTGCTATTGTATAATTAGTTCTTTCTAAAAATATATATAGGGCAAACCAATGGCAGCAGCTAAAATTTGCTGGGGGTAAAAAGATATTAAATCTTTACCCCTAATCCTTAAACATATGTTTAAGAATTTTTTCGCTCTACTATTAGCCATTCTAGTACTCAGATGGTGTTTGCCTCCAGAGACAGTTAATCTTGCTAACGAAATTTTGGTCAAAATTTTGACTCTTATTTCCAACTCATTAGCAATGATTACACTGCCTCCTCAATAACCGAAAAGGTATTCTTCGCAGAATACCTTTTTAATTTTCTAATTTTAATTCAATTTTTATTCCATAACTCCTTCAAGGATGTCACCCCCGCCGTCTTCAACCATTAAGGCCTCGGTAGCGCTAGCGGAACTTCCACAAACCTTGAGTTCATTGAGATAAGCAGTCCAAACCGTCTTATGATTAGCAGCTGCCTTTTCCTTAACGCCATGAGCGCTTTCTTTAAAAGCTTGTAAACAAAGTTGGAGTTCAGAGCGCTGTTGCTTTATTAAGTCGGTAGTGGAAGTGGCTGCTGTGGTGGCGTTAATTGCCGCTTCTTGACAAGCAGTACGGCTGGAAATAGCAGCATTAAAAGCTAAAGAAGTTGCTTCATTATTAGTTTTAAGAGCAGTATCTTTAGTTTTAATGGCGCTAGTAACGCAAGCGGATTCGGTAGCCGTTATATATTTCGGGGTAGAGCTAGCCTTTTTTTGTTCTTGATTTTTATTGGCATCCATTTTCTTTAGACCCCAAAGAGCAGTCCCAACTTTTTTAATCTGCTCATACTGATTTAACAACCAAGGGGCGGCAATTTTTTCAAATTGGCTGGATAGGTTATTAGCATTACCATCAACTTTTTTCGGAGTCGTACTGGCCAAGCGTTCAGTTTCTGTAGTGCTAGCCATTTTACGAACACCGTAAAGACTATTTCCCTGCTTGACGATGTTAGTAAAATTTTTAATCTGCTCGGGAGTAAGAATCTTCTCCAAACTAGACATTAATTGTCGAGTCTTAATGTCATTAGACTCTGACTTCTCTGCCGTTGTGCTTACGGCTTCACGCTCCCGCTCTTGTTCCTGCTCCTGTTCCTGATTTTGCTCCGCTAAAATAGGAGACAAGGCAACGAAGGAAAAAATCATTACGGCCGCTAAAGAGATAGCGATTAGTTTTTTCATATTTTTTTATAATTAATAATTATATATAAATTTAGCTTTTTTATTATTCAAAAATGGCCCGTGCGACCGCCAGCGCGACTTGTTTATCAAAGGGATCCGGTAAAATTAATTCCCGACTCGGGGCAGTAACCAAAGCGGCTAAATTTTCGGCAGCCCTAACAAGCATTACATCGGTAATCTGTTTAACTTTATTATCAAGCGCTCCCCGGAAAATGCCCGGAAAAGCCAAAACATTATTGATTTGATTTTTAAAATCACTACGTCCAGTAGCCACAATAAAAGCGCCGGCAGCTTCAGCCACGTCAGGCATAATTTCCGGAACCGGATTGGCGAGCGCAAAAATAATTGGTTTCTCGGCCATTGTTTGTACCATTTCCGGACTCAGAATTCCCGGAGCGCTGACGCCAATAAAAACATGAGTATTTTTAATAATTTCTTCTAAGTGGCCAGACTTTTTTTCGCGATTAGTGAAGGACGCTAGTTTAATTTTTGCCTCATTTAAACCGGGACGACCTTCGTAAATAGCGCCTTCGCGATCAATTGCAATAATATTTACAAAACCATAATCATATAAAAGCTTAGCGATGGCATCGCCAGCCGCCCCCGCGCCGCTAATAACCAATTGCGCCTCAGTTTTGCTAAGCCCTCGTAATTTTAAAGAATTTATGAGGCCAGCCAAAACAACGGTTGCTGTTCCGTGTTGGTCATCGTGCATTACCGGAATATCTAACTCTGCTTTCAGGCGAGCTTCAATATTAAAACAACGAGGCGCCGAAATATCCTCCAGATTAATGCCACCAAAATTAGAAGCAATTAATTTAACCGTTTTGATAATTTCTTCCTCGTCTTGGGTAGCAATACAAATTGGAAAAGCATCAACGCCGGCAAATTCCTTAAAAAGCACACATTTCCCTTCCATAACCGGCAAAGCAGCTTCAGGGCCTAGGTTGCCTAAACCTAAAATAGCGCTACCATCGCTAACCACTGCAACGGTATTGCCTTTAAGAGTTAGGGTGTTTGCCAAGGATTTATCTGCGGCGATTGCTCGAGAAATTTCTGCCACTCCGGGGCTATAAGCCAAAGAAAGTTCGGAGCGGCTGCCAAGCGGCACTTTGCTCCGAACTTCCAATTTTCCTCGATATTTTTTATGAAGCGCTAATGACTCCTGGTAAATATCCATCAAAATATTTTATATTATTCGCTAGTAATCCCGGCCGGAGTAGCGACATTAAGACCGGAAGGAATTTCTGCGGTGGTAGCGCCTAAGCAATACTTAAGCGTGTATGAAGTTTGATCGCCACTAACGGTTTGCATAGCGTAAGTATAGGCGGCTGAACCAGAACAACCATCGTCAGGAATTGGCGGAGCAGGAACAAGTGCCATGTAAACGACACCATTATAACTGATAGATGCACCCGGAGTAATACTAGCTGTTGCCGGATAAGACTGGGCATCATGCTCATACAAACCAAGAGCGGTTTGTAATTGTTTGACATCGCTCAAACGTTTAGCGTCACGCGCTCTGGCTCGAGACGATTGCAGGGCCAAAACAGACATGGTTGTTAATAGTCCAATGATAGCAATTACCACTAAAAGCTCTATCAAGGTAAAACCTTTTTTGTTCATACTTTTTTTATATTTTAGTTTAATATTAACTACTATAAGTTTAATACTTTTTTAAGATAACGACAAGTTTTTTCCCCAAAGAGTGGCCCGCTCCCTCTCACCATCTTTAAGCGCGCCCTTCTTACCTTGAACAATAAAACCTTCTGGGGATGAAGCTACCTCCCCACCCTTAGCAACTAAAATTTTTAAAATTCGCGGAGCGGCATAACCAATTGTTTTCATTAAAATCCGCAAACCAAAGTTTTGTTCTTTGGCTAGAAACCTGGTATCAAAGGCGGCTACTTTCTTGCCGCTTAAAGCGGCGGCCGGAATCATTTCTAAAAATGTTTGAGTTTCTTGTTTGGGGCGCCCACCATAAGTCGGCGAACCAACAATTAAAAGTTGGACTTCCAATAAATCGGCAACTTTTACCTCTTTAACATTGAGCAGGCGCGTATTTTCTGGCGGAAAGGCCTTAGCGATATCGCGAGCGATTATTTCTGTATTCCCGTACATTGAATCAAAAATAATTAAAGTTTTCATATATTTGAAAAATTAAAATAGCTTATTTATTTTTTGCCAATTGCCTGGGAATAATTTGTCAGAGTTGCTTTCATTTATTTCTACCCAGATTGCCTCAAATTCCTCACCGCCATCAATAATTTTAAAACTATCTTGTTGATAGAGGCTTTTATCAACAAACTCGGCCTCATAAATAAAAGCGATTTCATGGCCAGCCTGATTATTATAAATAAAAATATTTTCCGCGACTTCTAACAATTTAAGATTTTCTAATTCTGCGTTTAATTCTTCATGAATTTCCCTTTTGATTGCCTGTTCGCTAGTTTCTCCAAATTCAATTCCGCCTCCCAGTAGGCGGTAAAAATCCGTTCCCTTAATATCATCGTGACCAGGAGAAACTAAAATTTTGTTACCCTGTCTGATTAAGGCGACCGCTAAGCCCCTAATTCTACCTTCATGTATTGGCATATTGATTATTGACAAAAACTTAATAAAATTATACTATACTTTAATCGTAAAAAATCGCAATTTAACAACCAAAAACATATCCGTCATGAAAAAACCAAGAACAAAAAAAATGAGAAACAAGGAACTGATTAGCTACATTAAGCTTCTAAGACAAAGGGCGGCAAAAAACATTTTTCGGAAGTGCCTACTCCTTTTAATGTATTTAAATCTTCCCTATATTATTAGCGACAATTTAAACGATGCCAAACAACTAATTTTAGTGGGCTTTAATTTTAGTGTTATTATTATCGGCCTGATGATTATTCACTTATACCCCCTAACTATTAGTCGTCGTCGCTACATAGAGCTGGCCGCCCCTTATGTGTATGATTATTTTCATACTTCAATAAAAAATGCACATTTATATTGTCAGAAGGCGACTCGTTATCGGGAGTATCCTTTACCACCTGGGATCTGGGGATTTATGGCAAAAATGGAGCTCGACCAAAAAATTGAAGAGGCGCTTTTTATAGCGCGGCAACACGAGGAAGCTGCTAAAATCGTTCTAAAGGATATCCAATTATTAAAAAGGACTCTGGACTGACAACGCTAATTTTTTGAAAAATTTTAATTTCATGTTACTTAAACCGCATCTTATTTAAAAGGGCGGTTTTTTTTATTTTAACATATTTTTCCCATTCCCTCTATTTTTAAAACAAAAGAGACCCGATTGAGGGTCTCTTGTTATTTTTACATTCAAAAAAATTTCTTCTATTTAGCGAAGCTTCTTTTAAATTTCGGCGCCACCGCTTTTCCAAAAAAAGGCTGGCCGGTCGGACGTCTATTAGCCGCCGGACGCCCACTACCAGATGTTGGGTGACTGCGTCGAGCCGCCGCGCTGGCTGAAAGCTTGGGGCGAAATGGTTTGGCATCTGCGCTTCGTTCACGAAATGGTTTGGCTTCAGCACTACGACTACGAAATTGTTGTGCTCCTCCGGTTTTATGGCTAACAAATGGCTTACCAGAAAAAGACTTCCTTCTTACTTGGCTAGAATTATTAGAGCCAGAAACCGCCGCTCTTTCCTTAGAAAAAGCGACAAACTCTGTTCGTTTAATACTTTTATTAATTAATTTTTCAATCGCCATAATTTCTTTGCGCTCATCCATAGTGGCAAAGCTAATCGCTTTACCGGATTTACCAGCACGAGCCGTGCGGCCGATACGATGAACGTAATCTTCAGAATTATCCGGGAGATTATAATTAACTACCAGTTCAATTCCATTAACATCCAAACCCCGAGCGGCAACATCAGTCGCTACTAGAATACGTTCTCTTTGAGATTTAAAGGCGTCAAGTGCGGCGCGGCGGCGACTTAAGGATAAGTTGGAATGTATTTCCGTGGCTCGCTGTCCCAATGCTTTTAGTTTCATAGTTAGAGTCTTAACTCCGTGCTTAGTGCGCACAAAAACTAAAACTGAACCAGAATAAGTAGCTAAAACTTTTACTAAATGTTCAAAGCGTTCATCACCTCTGATAATAAAAATTTCTTGATCAATTTGAGCGGCGGTGGTTCCCTGGGGAGCAACTTCAATACTAATCGGCAGTTTCATATAATTAGCTGCGATTTTTACAATTGCTGCCGGCATGGTCGCGGAAAACAACATTGTTTGGCGCGCCGCTGGCATCTGATC
The DNA here is from genome assembly GCA_041664445.1 of Patescibacteria group bacterium. Classification (GTDB taxonomy): domain Bacteria; phylum Patescibacteriota; class Patescibacteriia; order Patescibacteriales; family UBA12465; genus UBA12465. The sequence goes on from JBAYKT010000008.1 coordinate 51,085, forward strand.
TAGAATTTCTTTGATTTGCGGTGCAAAACCCATATCTAACATCATGTCAGCTTCATCAAGCACCAATGTGTTCACTTGGTCTAACTTAAAAGTATGGCGCTTTAAATGGTCAATTAAACGACCGGGGGTGGCTACCACGATATGCGGTTTCTTGCGTAAATGAAAAAGCTGGCGATCTAAGGATTCACCACCGATTAAAACCGCGGTGCGCAGACCCAAAGGCTGACCGAGCTTTTTAATACTCTCCTCAACCTGCAGGGCTAACTCGCGAGTAGGAGCGATAATCAAGCCTTGTCCTTTCAATTTACCCAGTCTTTCGAGCATGGGAATACCAAAAGCAAAAGTCTTGCCGGTGCCTGTTTGAGCAATACCAATGATATCCTGGCCGGAAATAGCCGCCGGAATAGTCTTAGCTTGAATTGGAGTCGGAGACTCTAAATTAAGTTTCTTGAGAATTTCCAAGATTGAATTACTGATTCCTAAATCAGCAAATGCTGGTTTTTCTTTTTCAGAAAAAGCAAGCGTTTGACGCTGAGCGTCATCGTTTTTTGTCATAAAAAAAATAAGTGACCCGATTATCTTTCAGGCCACTTAATATATGACAGAAATACTTGATATTCGAATCTTGATTTAATAACTTAATAATAGCACATAATTTAAATTAAGTCAAGATATTTGTCTAGAGTAATTTTGGCTTATATTAGCCACTAAATCGCAAAATTTAAATTATTTTTTTCTTTCGCAAGAAAATCAATAAAACCCCGATTAGAATAACAATTGAGGTGATTATCCCCCAATAAGCCTCCGGGCTCTTATCATAAGGCAGACGGACATTCATACCGTAAAAGCTGGTAATCATAGTCGGCAAGGCCAGAATAACCGTGGAAACGGTTAAAACTTTCATAACCCTGTTTAAACGGTTGGTAGAAATAACTTCATGCGCCTGACGAATATTAACGATATTAGTCAGGTTGCTTTTAGAGCGTTCGATTAACTGTTCATTATTAAGCTGCAAATCTTCAACCAGCTCTTTATCATCTTGATATAGCTCTAAAGTTTTTCCACCCAGGATATTAGTCAGAACATGGCGTAGAGGCAAAAGAGCGTTAATAAAATCATTCAAGACCACTTCATAGTTAACAAAATTAATAATATCCTGGTCTTTAAAATTACCGACATTAAGGGAAAAATAATTTATTCGTTTATTTATTTTGTTCAATAAGTCGCTATACAAGCCTTCCATCTCAGAAAATAAACGTAAAAATAATTTAGTCCTCTGGGTTGTGAAATACTTTTTCCGTTTATCAACTACGGAAATTAAAAAGTCGGGATTCTTACGCGACACAATCATTAAAAAATCCTTACCGACGCAAAACATTACCGGGAAAGTAGAAATTTGCCGCAAACTTTCTTTAAGCTCGGGAATGCGCGAAAAAATATAAGCCGCATTTTTCTTAATTTCCATACGCGGCGATTCGTAAGGATCAAGCGCATCCATAATCAGGCCTTCTTCCAGGGAAAATTTTTTAGAAATAAACTCAACCTCCTCCTCGCTGGGATCGCTAACATATACTAAACTACCGATTTGAAACTCGGCTAATTTTTTAAGCTTATTGTCTTTAACAGTGCGTTGATAATATTTAATCATAAAGTTACCATAAAAATATTTACAAATTTATTATAACTCTAAATAATCAGAAATACTAATAAAAAAATAAAAGCGGTCTCTAAATAAATAAAGACCGCTCCAAAATTTTAAAATCTACATTACAATTTAACGCATCATTTGATCAATAATTTTAGCCACCTCCGCTTTATTGGCGTCGGCAGTTATAATTATAGAAGTAACTTTGGGATAAATTTTCCCATTGTTTTCTTTGCGCCTAACAGACTGGACACAATACGTGCCCCCGATAACTTGAATAGTCGCTTCACGAATCGGACAAAATTTGCCGCGAGCATGCTTGGCATGCACTTGACGACGCAGTTCTACGGTATTTCCATCAGTGGCATAGGAATAGCAATAATCACCGGCGCGTGAATGTTCACACAGATTACCGCCCTCATAGACTTTAACATCGATTTCAGAGACTGTCTGTAAAAAATCTGAAGGTAATTCGTGAGACCATAGGGAAATCAAAATTGGATCGTTAACATTTTTTAATAAATGCCAAACGCCGCGATGAGCACTACCGGAAGAAACAGCCCATAATCCTTTTCCGGGTTTCAGAATGAAACCTTTCTGACGACTTCTTTTTAAATTTCGGATTTTTTGAAAATTCTCATTAGGGCCGAGAGTAATCAGGGCGATAAACGGTTGGCGACTCCACCAAATTTTTTTAGCAAAGTAGCTAATAAAATCACCGATGCCAAAAATAGTGTTCGGCTCTATCCGCTGATAAAGGTCGCCGTTTTCTTTACGTAACACGAAGGCTTGGCCTTCGTAGTTACCATGTAATAGGACTCGCATGACTAATACTTTTTGATGATGACAGCGTGATGATAAGTGGCGCCTTCAACTAAGCGTTCCCGCGGCGTTCCTTTCGCCGCCCAAACAAAAGCAGTCTTTAGGCGTCTTTCAGATTCAATCTTAGTTACCGTCTTATATTCTTCGCGGTAGTAATTGCCGTCAAAATAATTAAGCCAGTGTTTTTCAACGATACACGTATCGCCGATAGAGAGATTTAAGCGGTTTTCAATGAGAGGAATTGTGTCATTACTGCCAACAATTCGCACATCAATTGCTTCCGGAGCGCAACTCAATAAGCACCCCATTAATAACAATACAAAAACAAAAATAGTCTTCATTTTTCAGAGTTTTATCAGTTTAAAGATTCGTATTAAATATTTAAATTATTAAAGGTCTAATAGCCAAAAATTATCACAAAGATATAATTATGTCAATACTAGCTTAATTATGACTATTGCCCGCTTGCAAATAATTTAATATTTGCTAAAATAGCTTTATGTTTAATTTATCGCTGAACAACTACTACAATAATCAATTTAATTTCTGGAGCAATCTCCGGCAAATTTTTATTGATTAAACCCTGTTGAATAAACATCCCAAAAATAAAAAAATCAATAAATAACGACCGGATTCAATATCAGAATCCGGTCTTTATTTGTTTTAATAGAACTTTAATAATTAAATATTTGTTTCACTCTTAAAATTATGATTTATGAAAAGTAAAAATCAAAACTCCGGAAGAAAAGTAAAGTTTGTAAGTTCCAACAACATTATGGAATTAGACGACTTCCATGCCGTTAAAGCTAATGAATTAGTGGCAAAGTTGCGAACCAATGTTAAGGAAAGTATTTTTGTGGAAATTGATTGCGCGCCTAATGGCAGCTTAAATGCCTTCAATTATGGCAACGGATTAAATTCGGTAAAAATTATCAAAGAAATCGGTCTGCCCTTATTGCGCAATGAACTAGCTGACTGGGAAAGAAAAATTAAAGCCGCGTCCAATTCTTCCTTCCAAACCGATTTTGCTTTAGGGGAAATTGCCGGTCTCTGGAAAAGAATAACTATGACTAATTATTCAGAGATGCTTGATTGGAGCCAGCCATTTTGCCTTAAAAACGAAAAGGGGCTAACTAAAATTTGGCATCCAGAATGGCGACGCCTGGGATTCAAAAATGGCTTTTCTACCCGTAGCGCGCTAATTAAATTCATTGCCGCTGGAAATGTCTATTGGCAGAAATTTTACATGCCGCTCCCCACGCCGGAATGCAGCTTGAATTGGCGGATGTATTATCGTCTGGTATTTTTTTCTCCGGCCGATAGTTTCGACTTAGAATTGATGGGCGGATTATGGATTAGTCGTCCGGGATATAAAATTTACCCCGAGGAAAACGCTTTAGTCGGTTTAGTGTCGCCGCTAACAACAGCGGAATTTATTTAAGAGTGAAATTGCTCTTTACTAAAAAACCTAAAAACAAAAAAGGCGGGAAACAAAATCCCGCCTTTTTCATTTATCTTTAACCTTTAATTTTAAAATTTCCCTAAATCTAACTCTTCCGTGAACTTAATCTGCGAGACAAACTCCGGCATATGGCTAACCATAATAATCGTTCCCGGAAATTTGTTAATTGCCTCGGCTAATACTGGCAAATGACGGAAATTAATATGATTAGTTGGTTCATCGAGAATCAACAAGCTGGGCTGCATTAAAGTAAGTCTCGCAAAAGCTAACAAACCCTTCTGCCCTTCGGAAAGAGCGCCAATTTTTTGACCCATTAATTCGCCGGTAATTAAAAATCCGGCAGCGGTGGCGCGCATTTCTTGTTCTCCCAAGCCATCAGCCAAACAACTAGTTAAGGAGTCAAAAACCGTTTGCTCGAAATCTAAGTTAGAAAAATCCTGACTATAATAGCCAACTTTGGCGCCAGGAAGAATAGTCTGCCCTTCCTGCTTGCCGGAAACCAGTGAGCGCAAAAGAGTACTTTTACCGATACCATTCGGACCAATAACCAATAAGCGGTCTTTCTTTCTTAAAGAAAAATTAATTTCCTTGGTGACGGGTTCGTGATTTTTAATAATTTTTATCTTTTTTAAACTGACGATTTCACCAGTAATATCCTGCATCGGAATGGTAAAATCCCGAATAGTTTTGTCTTCACGACGAACATCAACTTTATTTTCTTCAAGCTCTTCGGTTTCATCTTTCATCTTAGCTGCTAATTTGCGCATCTTCCCTCCCTTGTGGGCAAAGAAATTAACTTTTTCCTTGCGGTCCTTAATTTGCTTTTCCATTTGGGCATTTTGGCGCTGTTCCCTTTCCACACGCCGAGAAATTTCTTCCACCACGGAATAATAATCGCCGACATACATTTCGGTCTTATGGGTAAAGCTATCTAAATAAATAACTCCCTCAGTAAAACAATTTAAGAAGTCAGCGTCATGCGAAATTACTAAAACAGTTTTATCATAAGTCAACAAGAAACCGATTAAATGATCAATCCCGTCTTTATCCAAATTATTGGTAGGTTCATCCAGTAATAGAATATCTGGATTTTCTACCAAGGAATAAGCGAGCAGAATTCGCGCTTGTTGGCCACCGGAAAGATCGCCGACTTTTCTATCAAGCGGAATGGAGAAATTAACCGCGTCCAAAGCTTTGGCAATCAGACTTTTGATATTTCCCGGAACTTCGTGAAAACTTTTGGAAAAATATTGCTCCACATTTAAATCTAAATCTTCGCGGGCGATTGTTTGCCGCGCGGTGCCGATAGTAGCTCCCGAAGAAACAGAGATGGTTCCCTTTTGCGGACTTAACTCTTTTTTAATTAAACCAAAAATTGTGCTTTTGCCGGCACCATTCTGGCCCATTAAAGTTATTTTTGCGCCTTTACGGACACTAAAAGAAGCCTCGTCTAAAACGGGCTTCTTATGGATATATTCAAATTTAACGTCATCAAATCTTAAGACTACTTCTTCGGCCATACGCTTATTTCTTCTTTTTCTTAGTAACCGCCTTGGCTTTAGCGACTACCGGCTTCTTAATAATTTTTTTCGCTTCTTTCTTTACTTCTTTAACAACCGAATTAACTTTAATTTCGATTTTTTTGGCGGCCTCTTTTAGTGGCTCGCTAATGGAAGTCATTTTCGGAGCAGAATTTGTTGGCGCGGAATTTAAAGTGCGTAAAATTTTATCAAGTTTAGCATTTAAAGTTTCAAACTGTTCGTTAGAAAAGCTGTTGTTGTTAACAACTGGTTTGCTGAACTCGTGTTTTTCTGGGCGACCATCAAAACGACTTTCGGCACGATGTTCGTGTCTATCATCACGTCTAGGAGCACTTTCATCTCTATTCTTAAAACAATTACTGCAATAAACCGGTCTTTCACCAGTCGGCTTAAACGGCACTTCGCAACTTTGGCCACATTCGGCGCAAGTAGCTTGATGCATAGCTGGGCGATCAAAACCACCGCCACTGCCACCACGACTAAAACCTCCGCCACGGCTACCAGAATCTCGGCGTTCAAAACCGCCGCCGCCACTTCTTTTATCCCTAAAACCTCCCCCACGATTAAAATCTTTCATAATAATTTTATAGTTTAATAATATCTAATTTTTTAATATTTCAATTTAAAACTTATCGGCTTCCAAAGAAAACCCCGCCGCAATAGAATCGGGCGGGGCCCTCTTTAATTCAGGAGTCGGTATTAAGCGCGTTGAACATTAACGGCATTCATACCCTTAGGAGACATTTCTGTTTCGAAAGAAACAGTGTCGCCCTCACGTAATTCACTGAATTGAACACCAACTAAAGCATTGCTGTGGAAGAATAAATCCTTCTCTTGGCCTTCAGCGGTGATGAAACCAAAACCCTTATCGGTTAAAGTTTTAATAGTACCAGTC
>JBAYKT010000009.1:0-52338 GCA_041664445.1 Patescibacteria group bacterium
GCCGGTAAGCGAAGAATGGAAGCAATAACTACCGCGCCGTAAATAATTGCGACGAGAGCGCCTCCGAGAATAAATAAGGTCGTCATCATAATTTTGTGTTACTAAATTATTTTATTTTTTAGTTTTTTTAGGTTTGGATTTGGCTGGCTTGTCTTCTTCAGTCGCCTCTTCTTCAATCACTTCTGCTGTGCCCGCATCGACAACTTCCTGAGCTTCTTCTAAAGTTTTTTCCGGTTCAGAAATAACTGCGCCTTCTTCATCAGTTGCTACTACCATTTTTTCGCCTTCTTCCGAGAATTCAATAATATCAATCTTCCAACCGCTTAAGCGGGCAGCTAAACGAACGTTTTGGCCATTCTTACCAATCGCTAACGATAATTTATCGGAAGCAACTTTAACAACCGCTTTATGTTCTTCTTCTTGAAGATCAATACTAACTACTTTCGCAGGCGCGAGCGCATTGGCGATAAACTTAGCTGGGTCTTCATTATATTCAATAATATCAATTTTTTCGCCACCTAATTCACTGATGATTGTTTGAATTCTAGAACCGCGTTGACCAACACAAGAACCAACTGGGTCAACATTTTCAGAGTCAGTATAAATAGCAACTTTGGAACGAGAACCGGCTTCACGCGCGACACTCTTAATTTCCACAGTGCCATTAGCAATTTCCGGAATTTCCAAATAAAATACTTTGCGTAAAATTTCTTCACTACGGCGGGATAAAATTATTTCCGGACCCTTATGACCTTCACGCACTTCTTTAATAAACACTTTAACGCGATCACCGATATTATAGCTTTCATTATAAATTTGTTCTTCAGCCGGTAATAAGCCAATTGCTTTACCTAAATCAACAAAAACAAAGCGACCTTCACGGCGTTGAATAACACCGGAAACTACTTCGCGTTCCTTATTTTTAAATTCCCCAAAAATCATATCTCTTTCCATTTCTCTTAATTTTTGGATGATAACTTGTTTGGCGGTTTGAGCAGCCATGCGGCCATAACTTTCCGGAATCGGTAAATCAGTGACAATTTCATCGCCGACTTGCGCCTCATGTTTTAAAATACCGGCTTCCTTAATTTGGATATCGGTCTTAGGGTTAAATTTTTTCTTGCCCTCTTCTTCGTTTTCTTCCTCAGCTGGCAAATCAGGGCGATATTCTTGGCGGAACTCTTCTTTCTTTAATTCTTTCGGATTCGGATTATAAAGATTTTTTAACATTTCAGCCTCTTCTTCAGCCGGTAAGTTTTCCACCACAGTTTTCACATCAAAAATCTCCGACTTACCGGTAGTCGGATCAAAAGTTACTCTAATATTTTGATTTCTTTCGCCGTAGTCTTTGCGATAAGCGGCTGCTAGAGCTAATTCAATGGCCGAAATGACCGCCGAATACTCCAGATTTTTCTCCTCACAAAGCTGTTTGATGGCATTAGAGATATCAGACATAATTGTTTTATTTAGTATTTTAAGAGAAAAAGCTAATTGCGGTAACAACTAGCTTTCCTTAATATAATAACAGATTTTAGATTTTTGTCAAAATTACATGCCAACTAAGGGATAGGTACTGGTGTCGGCATTTTTAACGGCCCGATTCAAGATTACAATCACATAACGGGTAATCATCCAGGCGGCCAAAACAATCAATAAGCCAATAACGGCATTACGTAGTAATTTTACCGCTTCGGCAGTCTTATCAGAGTTGCCGCCGGCAGTCATATACTTAAAACCGGCAAAAACTGTTAGCCCCAAGAAGATAACGGCTAAAAAGCCTAAAATAATGGTAATAATGTTAGCAACCAAGAAACGCGGGTCAACTTCAGCGCGGCTGCCGCCAAAAGCCGTACCAATGGTGCTTAGACCAATTTGGCTATTAGTTAAGGCTTCATCGGCTCGAGCGGGACTAGCTAAAGGTGATAAAAAAACTGGAGAAAAGACGAATAACAGAAAAATAAAGGAAAAGATTTGCTTTTTAGTTATTTCCATAATAATGTTATAATTAAATTGACTGCTTATATTATATAAAAATAACTGTCAGAATACAAGAAAATGAGTTTATCGCGTAAAATTGCCCACAATACTATCATCCAAATGGTCGGTAAAATAGTTTCTACCGTCTTAGGTCTTTTTTCGTTAGCGCTCATTACCAGATATTTAGGGCAAACCGGTTTTGGCGAATATACCACTATTATTACTTTTTTAACTATTTTTGCGGTCATGGCGGATTTTGGCTTAACCCTCGTCACCGTCCAGATGATTAGCGGCGTCGACGATAAAATAAGAGAGGCTAAAATTCTAAATAACCTTTTCAGTTTCCGCCTGCTGTCCGTAATTGCTCTCCTGGCGTTGTCGCCCCTGGTATTATTCTTTATGCCTTACAACGCCGCCATCAAAATCGGCGTTTTAATTACGGCTGTTTATTTTATCTTCCCGGCCTTAAGCCAAGTGGTAATTGGCTTACTACAAAAAAGATTAAGTATGGACCGGGCCGCGCTCGCCGAAGTTCTCAGCCGCCTCGTCTTAATCGTCGGGATTTTGATTGTTTGGTTTTGGCGTCTTGGTTTAAATGGCATTTTAATCGCTACCGTTATTTCCGGCGCTTCCAGTTTTATTTTCCATTATTTATTTGCTCTCAAGTTCGCGACTATCAAATGCGGTTGGGACACCTCGCTATTCAAAGAAATTTTCCACCGTTCTTGGCCGTTAGCAATAACTATTATCTTAAATTTAATCTATTTAAGAACTGATATTATTTTTCTCTCTCTATTTAAAGGCGCTTCCGAGGTCGGTCTCTATGGGGCTGCTTATAAAGTAGTGGATGTTCTCACTACTTTACCTTTTATGTTTGCCGGTTTAATCCTGCCAATTTTAACCGCTTCTTGGCTAACTAAAAAAACTGATTATTTTAAAACTGTCCTGCAAAAATCTTTTGATTTTATGGCTATTTTAGCAATTCCCTTAATTGTCGGCGGGCAACTACTGGCCGGACCAGTAATGACTGCTGTCGCCGGCCAGGAATTCAGCCAATCAGGCGCGATTTTAAAATTATTAATTATCGCGGTCGCCGCTATCTTTCTAGGAACGATGTTCTCGCACGCCGTCATCGCGCTGGATAAACAAAAAAAATTAATTGGTTTCTACGCTTTTACCAGTCTCAGTTCCCTGGCAGCTTACTTTATTTTAATCCCCCGCTTCTCATATTTTGGAGCGGCAGCGGTTACTATTTATAGCGAGGTGTTGATTGCAATTTTCTCCGCTTATTGTGTCTTTAAATATAGTCATTTCATTCCCAAGTTCCAAATAACATTCAAGGCAATTGCCGCTTCCGCTTTAATGGGGCTAGCCATTGTTTTATTTCCCAAAAGCTGGCAAGCTAATGTCTGGGGTTTAATAACAATAATTATAGCGGCGTCTGCTTTTTACGGACTATCTTTATTTTTAATCGGCGGCATTAAGCTTAACGATTTAAAGGCAATGTCTAAAAAATCAACCGGCGCTGAACCCTTTAATCCAAGTAATTTATAAATATGAACAATACTTTCCCTGATATCATTTTTGAAGATGACGATTATTTGGTTATTAATAAGCCGGCTGGTTTAGCGGTGCACGGCGGCGGCAATATTAAAGAAGAGACACTCGCTGATTTATTAATTGCCCGCTATCCCCAAATAACTAATGTTGGTGATGATGAAGCGCGCCCCGGAATTGTTCATCGTCTAGATAAAGAAGTCAGCGGCTTAATGGTCATTGCCAAAAATAACGACAGTTTTGATAATCTGAAAGAACAATTTAAAAAACGCGATATCAACAAACAATATTTGGCTTTGGTTTATGGCAAGTTGGCTAACGATGAAGGCGAAATTAATTTCCCTATCAAAAGATCAAGCGAAGGCTACAAAATGGCAGCCATGCCGCTCAACGCTGTCGATTTATTAACCAGACGTAATCCGAAATCGCGCGACACCGGAAATATCAGCGGCGTTTTTAAAGCGAAGGAAGCAATTACCTTATTTAAAGTTAAAACTCGCTTTGTAAATTACACCTTACTTGAAGTAAAAATTAAAACCGGACGTACTCATCAAATAAGAGTCCATTTTTTTGCGCTTGGCTATCCGCTAGTCGGCGACAATTTATATTGTACAAAAAAGACCAAATTAAAAAATGAAAAACTAAAACTGGGTCGGGTATTCCTCATGGCCAGCCAATTATCATTCACCGATTTGCAGGGCGAGAAGCGTGAATTTTCCTTAACGCTCGCGCCGGAACTCAAGGCTTTTTTACCAAAAAATTAAAATCGTTAGCTTTATCAAGTGCCTTTTGACTATCGTGACGGTTTTTAGTATAATAGCAAATACAATAAGTAAAAATAATTAATAAGCAATAATAAATAATTGCATAAACTTATGAAGAATCATCTCAAGCGCCTAGCGCAATCCAAAACGATGACTAAGGTGGTATTGCCGATCATCCTAGTTATAATTTTGGCGATAATTGGTTTTGCCACTTTAAAAAAACCAAGCGTAAAAAACCTCAGTTCCGAGGAAGCTAAGACTACAGCCGAGACTTTCATTAATGAATTTTTGATGTCCGGCGGCAATAAAGCAACTATCAAAGAAATTACCGAAGAATACGGAATGTATAAATTACAAATCGATATCGTCAGCGATGTCGTAGAATCATACATCACTAAGGATGGTAAATTATTCTTCCCTCAGGCCTTGAATATCGCTGAAATGAGCGGTCAACAAGCCAATAGCACCCCAGAAGCTGCTGCCGCTGTTGCTCCAGCCGATTTGCCAAAAACTGATAAGCCAGTCGTCGAGTTATTCGTTATGAGCCAATGCCCATACGGAACCCAAATTGAAAAAGGAATTTTGCCGGTTGTAGAATTGCTAGGCAAGAAGATGGACTTCCAATTAAAATTCGTGGACTACGCGATGCACGGTGAAGTAGAATTAAAAGAACAAATGAGCCAATACTGTATCAACGAAACTCAACCGGATAAGTTCTATCCTTACTTAAAGTGTTTCTTGGTTGCCGGCGATACCGCTAGCTGTCTAAAATCTACTGGCATCAATCAATCTAAAGTTGATAGCTGTGTAAAGACCACTGATACTAAATATAAGATTACTGAAAACTTTAAGAACAAAGTTGGTTACCAAGGAAGCTACCCTGGATTCGATATTCATAAAGCTGACAATACCAAATATGGCGTTGGCGGTTCCCCAACTTTAGTTATCAACGGCAAGACCGTTCAAGCTGGTCGCGATCCTCAAACTCTATTAACAACTATCTGTGCTGCTTTCAACAATCAGCCGGATGAATGTAAAACTACTTTATCCAGTGACACTCCGTCTGCCGGTTTCGGTACCGGAACTGCCGCTGGTGGAGGCTCAGCTGCCGCTTGCAACTAGTTAGTAACTAAGCTCTCGCAAATAAAAAAACAGACCGTTAAATTACGGCCTGTTTTTTAGTAATTATTTTATGGACTAAAAATTAAATGCGTCCGCGATATTTTTCAGCAATAATAATTCTGTTAATCGCCAACCAATAAGCGGCTTGGCGCAAAGTAATTTTATTCTCAGCGACTAAATATTTTTCATAAACTGCCGTCCAATTAGTTTTCATTTTTTTATCAAGCAGTTCGCGCAAATATTCTTCATCCAAAATCTGTCCGGTTCGGTTCTGAGCCCATTCAAAGTAGCTAGTAATGACACCGCCGGAATTAGCCAGAATATCAGGCACAATAATTGTTCCTTTGGTGGCTAAAATCTTATCCGCCGCAAAATCAACCGGACCGTTAGCTAGTTCCACAATATATTTGGCTTTTATTTTATCAGCGTTAAGTTCGGTAATTTGATTTTCCAGAGCCGCTAAAATTAAAATGTCAGCATCGCTTTCTAAAAGTTCGGCGTTAGAAATCTTCGCGCCTTCTTCATAGTTGTTAAGCGAGCCGGCAGCTTGTTTAAACTGCGCCAGCTTATTAACATCCAGACCGCTAGCTTGATAAACGCCACCAGAGCTATCAGAAGCAGCCACCATCACAAAACCGTCAGCTGCTAATTTTTCAGCGATAAACGAACCAGCGTTACCAAATCCCTGAACCGCAAAACTTAAATTCTGCTTACCGGCCAAAAATTTATTCACCATTTCTTTAATAACAATATAGCCACCTTGAGCAGTGGCGTCACCGCGCATTTTAATTCCCCCGAGCTCTACTGGCTTGCCGGTAATCATTCCAGGTTCATGGTGACCAACAACGGTTTCAAACTCATCCAACATCCAAGACATTATCTTGCCGTTAGTATAAACATCCGGTGCCGGAATATCTTTATCCTGCCCTAGATATGGAGCAAAGGCGCGCGCATAAGCGCGGCTAATCGCTTCCAATTTTTGCTCGCTTAAACCCTTAGGATTAAATTTAACTCCGCCTTTAGCACCGCCATAAGGAATGTCGGCTAAAGAATTTTTAAGAGTCATCCAGAAAGCCAAAGATTTAACCTCGTCCTCGCTTACTTCGGGATGGAAGCGAATTCCTCCTTTACCAGGACCGAGCGCGCGATTATACAAAATGCGCCAGGCGGGATATTTTTCACCCTCAATTTCCAATTCAACATATTTATTCTGAACTGGCTCTAATAAAACTTTCATCTCCTCGTCTTTAATTCCGGAAATTGCTTGAACTTCTTGCAAGCGTTTCAGATTATCCGCAAAAATGCTCATATGTTTGGGTTTAATATTTTAAATTAAGCCCTCAATTTCGGTTTTTAAAGTTTCTTTATTGCGCATACCGATAAATTCACCGATAATTTTTCCATCTTTAAAAAGTTTCATGTTTGGAATACTTTGAATACGATATTCCATGGCTAAATCTTGATTATCGCCGTCTTCAGTATCAACTTTAGCGACTTTAATCTTCCCAGCCATCTCTGCTGAAAGCTCATCTAAAATTGGAGCCATCATCTGACAAGGCACGCACCATGGTGCCCAAAAATCTACTAAAACCGGCAAGTCGCTTTTTAGAACTTCCGCTTCAAAGTTACTCTTACTGAGTTCCATTGCTTTTGACATAAATGTATGTGTTAATTATTTATTATTTTATTTATTAATTAATTCTTTAAATATTTTTTCCATTTTTTGTTGCGAAGAAAGTTTTTCGTCCAAAAGACAATAATTAAATTCATCGGCAATAATTTTTTCCATGAGCGAAGCCATGGCCGACTTAACCGCTTTTAATTGCACAATTAAAGAGACGCAATCTTGCGGACCACCGGCCAGCATTTTTTTAACACCCTCTAATTGGCCAATAATATTATTAATTCTTTGTTCGCTGGTTTTCATATTCTAATAATATCATACACCCCCTGGGGGTGTCAAGATGATAAAAAAAGGAGGTCTGATGTTTTAGACCTCCCCTGAGTAAACTGAATCCGTTTAAAGTTTTTTAGCTTTTAGTTCTGTACAACTGGTATTAAGCGCAACGCCGCCAATGCTTACTATTACTATAAGTAGGCATAGATAAAAATAAACACTTGGAGACATCGCCATTAATTTATCAAAGGCAAATTTTGCCAATGTTCCAAAGATAAAAATAAACGATAAAAGAGCAATAGCCAATTTTTTAGATTCTGACATTTTAATAATCCCGTAGCAGATAAGCATTATAGCGCTTACGCACATTATTCCGATATTAGTAAAGGACGGAGCCTTTATAAAAATCGATAACACGAGAGCTAAGACAATAAACATCCCGGCAAAAATTAGGACGGATGCCTTTGTCTGTCTCCTTTCCTCAAGAAGTTGAGCTTTGGCTTCATACTTTAATTCAAGACCATGGCTTGTCTTTAAACTTGCGTTTATTTTGTCCAGCGTCTTTTGATAATCGGAAATTTCTTTTTCTGTTAGAGGTTTCCGATGCATAAACATTTCTACATAAATAATTGTCAAAACGACAAACCCAATAACCATAGCACTAATTGTTGTTTCCATTTTACGATTTTTTAAGATTACTATTAATTTGATTAATTACTAAATTCACCTAAATCCGCCGACTGCGAAAGACGAACTTGGTAATTAATCAAACCTAATCTTTTTTGTAAATGTCCTATTTTTAATGACTAAATAATAGCATATTTTAATAAATATGTCAATCAATAGATAAAGTTTCGTGCTTTGAATCTGTCATTTTTTGTATAAATATTAGCTAAAACATACTACTATTTTATAATGTTTTCATGCTCTATTCAACAAAAAATAAGCTATTGCTAGCTTATTTTTATTTATGTGGAAGGGGGCGTGGCTGGAATGGTTATTTCTTGAGTCTCATGCCAGTTTCAAACAGTTCAAAGCCAAATTTGTTATAAAAAGGTATTAAAAAATCTCTGTTATTTGGATCGGCAAATAAACTAACTGAACTAAACTTCTTATCTTTTATAAAAGCTAATAAGTTATTCATTATCATTTTTCCTATTCCCTGACTTTGATAATCTTTATGAACAACAATATCATAAAACATGCAAAATATACCGTCTTCTACAATTCTACCCATGCCTACCATTTTATCCTTATCGTATACACTATAAACAAAAGCTGACTTGTCTAAAATTTCACGCCATTTTTCCTCTCCTCTTTTGGTGCACCAACCAACAGAAAATCTGAGCTTATTTATTTGCTCCCAGTTTAAATCTTTATTTGTTGATTCTATTAATTTCATATAAAACAATTAACTTTTTTTCTAAAATTTAATATTCTAAGATAAAATTAACCAGTAATTACGCGCATCTTTTTTAACAACAATCTTTTTAAAACCTGCCCGCAAAGCTAAACGTTTTAACTCGCGCTTACAAAAAGCATGGTAATAGCGCTCACTGACTTCTTCTCCGGCACTGTTCTTCCAGGGGAAAATTACATCGCCAAAATCTAATTTATTTAAACCGATAATTTTCTTCAGAGCCTGTTTAAATAATAGCGATCGCTTCGGGCTGGCCCATAAATTCCAATTACTAATAATTAACTGTCCGCCAGGGTATAACAAGGTCTTAAAATTCTTAAGTAGCTGAACCCTAAGGTCTCGACTGGGGATATGCTGTAAAACGGCAATACAAAAAATAAAATCAAATTTCTGGCCAGCTAAAAAATCGGTGTTCGCAAAATCCGGTGAACTTAAATCTAGTTCTTGAAAATTATAGGCGGGATAATTAGCCTTGGCTAAATCTAATAAAGCGCGACTATTATCAATTCCTAAATATTCAATTTGTTTATTAGAAAAAGCTTCCAACAAATGGCCATTGCCGCAACCAGCATCTAAAATTCTGGCTCCGGCCTTAATATCGGCGCTAAGCTTGCTAATCTCCGGCCATAAATATTTTTTCCGTGTCGCATCAAAATCGGCCGCAATTTTATTATAGCTTTGTTTAGAAAGCGCACTTAGTTGTTTGATTATTTCTGACTTCATAATTATTTCATGACTGCCAGTTAATTATTCACTGATTAAATACTCGTGTTTCTTGCCGGATTCGGGATGTTTTTTAAGGCGCGAACAAGAATCGCATTTCCCGCAGGGCTTAGCGCTCAAATCGCCAAAATAATTTAAAATATATTCTTGGCGGCAGCCAGTGTGATAAACATAGTTCTCCATTTCATCTAATTTTTCATAAGCGCGTGCCGCTTTTTCTTTTAAAGCCTTGAAATCTAAATTTAAATCTTCCGGTTCAACGATTTTTAAAATTTTAATTTCCGTCCCCCTAAAAGGCGGTTTATATTCTACCAAATCTTTCTCGGCTAATTTTTTAACTGCGCGGAGTAATGAATCTTTTTTAACCTTTAAGACCACAGCCACTTCTTCCGGCGAAAAATCCCAACCACTTTCTAATTCGGCAGCATATTTAAGCGACAACTTTTCCCAAATCTCCACCTGCATTTTAGAACGCTTGCCAATAGCGGCGCCGATTTCCGCCAACGGTCGTTTAGCTTTTAAAAATGAGCTGGAATTCTTTTCGTTCGGACGCGAAATATAACCTTCTTTCTCTAAAATTTTAAGAGCCGTACCAATAGCCATTTCCGGCACGCTTTCCGATAAATTTTGACCGATTTCGGCGTAAGTAACTAAAATTGAAGCGTCTGGATCAACTTCTAGTTCCGCGCGGCGCAACAAAAAATCATAAATCTCCACAATTAAGCGCGGTTCTGGATTATCACCTTTAATAAAAAATTCTCGCAAATATCTATCTTGTTGGTGATAAAATAATAAACAAAAACTATCAATGCCATCACGCCCAGCCCGACCCGCTTCTTGATAATAGGCTTCAACTGTTCCCGGCAAGTCATGATGGATTACAAAGCGGATATCTTTTTTATTAATTCCCAAACCAAAAGCATTGGTCGCTACTACTACCCGCGCCGCGCCGCTCATGAATTGTTCTTGTACCCAATCGCGGCTGGAAGCATCCATACCGGCATGATAGGCCACCGCCTTAATATCATTATCCATTAAGAGCTCCATGATTTCATCCGTCTTGGAACGCGTACCGGCATAAATAATTCCGGCGCCCAAGTCAGGATTGGTAATTAAAAAATTTAAAATATGTTCTAGCTTCTGACCGTTCTGTGAAGGGATAACTGCCAGTTGTAAATTAGGACGCGCAAAACCACTAATAACCGTCTCCGCCTCTTTCATGGCCAACTGTTTAATAATATCATCGCGCACTTCTGGCGTGGCAGTCGCCGTTAAAGCAACTACCGGTGGGCGACCAACGAAACGAAGGGCGTCTCTGAGGCGCAAATAACTGGGACGAAAATCATGCCCCCATTGGCTGACACAATGCGCTTCATCAACCGCAAATAAAGAAATCTTAATACCCTTCAAACCTTCTAAAAAACTTTGATTATAAAAACGTTCCGGCGCGATATAAATTATTTTGTAATAACCGGCTTTTACTTTTTCCAAGCGCGCACTGGCTTCGTCTGGTGAAATTGAGGAATTGATAAAAGTTGCCGGGATGCCAACCTTTTCCAAGGAATCAACTTGGTCCTTCATCAGCGCGATCAAAGGCGAGATTACAATCGTGGCACCTTCAAGCACTAAAGCCGGCAATTGAAAAATTAAAGACTTGCCGCCGCCGGTCGGCAAAACCACTAAAGTATCGCGGCCATGGAGAATATTATCAATCGCCTGCTCCTGGCCAGGCCGAAAAGACTCATAACCGTAATGAATCTTTAAAAGTTCCAATAATTGTTCTTTTTTCTTAAGCATTGACAAAAATCGTTAAAGGTTGTATAATAGTCAAATAGTAATTAATAGTTCATTTTAAATTTAAAACCAATAATATCAGATTATGAAAGCATTAACTGATTTCTTCAGAACATCGCCGCGTACAAAAGGCCAATTATTAGCCAGTCTCTTCGGACTTATCATCTTTTTAGCACTGCTAACTGCGGGGCTCATATCCATGGTAAATGATCCAAAAATTGGATGGCTAGGCGCTATCGGACCGTTATCCATGGGGATTATTATTATCACCGCTGGAATAGCGATGATGAACCCTCCCGCTTTTGAAGCGTGGTTACGACCAAATCATTCCGATGATCCTAAAAAATAGGAATCATCAAAACAACAAAAAATAATCATCTTTCCCAAAAGGTGATTTTTTTTATTCTCGCATATCCGAATTACGCCGAAAAATTTCCAAAACATTTTTAAACAAGAAGGCGACGGTCATCGGGCCAATCCCTCCAGGGACCGGAGTAATATAAGAAGCTTTATTTTGTAAATCGATAAAATCGGCATCACCTAAAACATCTTCGTCAACTTTAGTTATCCCAATATCAATAATTACGACACCGTCTTTAACCATTTCTTTTTTAATTTTATGCGGCTCTCCCAAGGCGCTTACAATTAAATCAGCCAGCACCAAATCTTCCCGTCCACAAATTTTAAAACCGCGTTCAATTAAAAGCTCCTCAATTCCCCGCCCAAAAACATCCGAGTTATACAAAGCACAAGCAATTTTAGAGGCGCCGGTCATTTTTATTTCATCTAAACAAGCAGCGACCGAAGCTAAAACCGGAGAAACAATATAAGCGGGGTGTTGGGGATGGAAACCGTCAACGTCTTTCTCGGGATCAATCGCTTCAATTATTTTGTCAGTGTTAAACTTTTTTGGCAGCGGTAATTGCACCAAAATTCCATCTACATTTTCATCTTGATTAAGAAATTTTATGGCCGCTAAAATATCGTCTTCACTGGAATCGGCATCAAATTCATAAAGATGGGTATCTACGCCGACTTTTACGCCTTCTTTCTGTTTAAGCGCGACATAAATTTTAGAGTCCTCGCGTTCGCCCACTAAAATAATGGCCAAGTTTGGTCTTGGTCCATTAAGCTCAAATATTATTTGCGTGATTTCATCTTTTATTCTTTCCGCAATTAATTTGCCATCAATCAATTTTACCATAGCTTATTTATCTTTTGAGAATATTATTTGGTCGGAATCGGAAATTGAGCGCACAATTTTTTAATCTCTTCTTTAAATTCCGCTAACTTATTATCATCATCTTTATTGATTAATGCTTTATCCATTAACGAAACAATTAATTTCATCTCTGCCTCCTTCATGCCTCTGGTCGTAATCGCCGGTGTACCCAATCTAACGCCCGAAGGATTCATCGGTGGGTTAGGGTCGTTAGGAATAGTGGAGCGAGAAACCGAGATGCCAATTTTTTCCCAAGCAATTTCTGCTTCTTTACCTGCTAAACCTTTGCTGCTTAAATCAACAACCATTAAATGATTATCGGTGCCGCCGGAAACTATTCTGTAGCCGAGATTCAAAAATTCGGCCGCCATCGTTTTAGCATTTTTAATTATCTGCGCCGCATATTCAATAAATTCCGGTTTCAAGGCTTCACCAAAAGCCACTGCTTTAGCCGCGGTTATATGATCATGCGGACCACCCTGCATCCCTGGAAAAACTGCTTTATCTATTTGCTTGGCATATTTTTCCTGGCACATAATAATGGCGCCACGCGGACCTCTTAAAGTTTTGTGGGTAGTTGTGGAGACGACATCAAAAATCGGCACTGGATTTTTCAATTGCTTACCGGCAATCAGCCCGGCGATATGCGCAATGTCCGCAAAAGTATAAGCGCCAATCTCATCGGCAATATCTTTAAATTTTTGCCAATCAATTTCACGGGAATAAGCGCTAAAACCAGCAACAATCATTTTTGGTTTTTCTCTTAAAGCAATTTCGCGCACTTCATCCATATCAATAATTCCGGTTTCAGAATTAACACCATATTGAACAAAATTATATAAGCGTCCGGAAAAATTAACGCTATGACCATGAGACAAGTGACCGCCGTGATCAAGTTTTAAGCCTAAAACTTTATCACCCGGATTTAAGAAGGCCATGTAAACCGCGGCATTAGCCGGAGAACCAGACAAGGGCTGGACGTTAACATGTTCAGCATCAAATAATTTTTTAACTCTTTCAATCGCTAAATTTTCAATATCATCAATAATATAATTACCGCCATAATAACGATGACCGGGATAACCTTCACTATATTTATTGGTCAGTACGGTGGCCATCGCCTCTAACACGGCCGGGGTGACGTAATTTTCGGAAGCAATCAATTCAATCTCTTCATTTTGACGCTTTTCTTCACGCTCCACGATTTCAAAAACCGCCGGGTCTTGTTTTGATAAATGGTCGTACTTCATATTTTTATAGTTATTTTGTACTTTAATCTTAATCCAGTAGGGGTCTTTTGTCAAAACTCTTGAAGAGATAGGTATTCTTTAATTTATAGCCAAATTTCTTATAATAGCCTCGGACGCCAACCCCAGAAATTACCGCAATTTTAGCTAAATTATTAGTTTTAACAATCTCTTCGGCGGCCGCTAAAAGTTGCTTCCCGAGTCCGCTATGTTGAACTTTTTTATCACCGCCCACAGAAACTAATTTGCCGTAAACATGAAGCTCGCGAATAATCGCCGGCGCAATTGGACTATTAACGTCCAGACGCAAACGACAAAAACCGTATAACGTTTTATGATCAGCACTATCGGCGCTTAAGAAAAATTCTCGACCGGAAGAAGCTGGATATTCAATAATATTTATTTTAGGAGAGATAATATGCCCATCTTTAACTTCACGACAGCGAATACAATTACATTTTACGCCGCGTTGTTGCATAACTTGCCGCAAATTAGTAATTTTATTACCAGCGACAATTGACTCTCCTGGGATATCACGAATTAAACGAATAATACGGACATATTCTGGAACAGCGGCCTTACATTTAACAATTAACTCTTGCAACGCTTTATCAGAGTATGGTTTATATTTCCCTTGGCGATACCATTCATACAATAAGCTGCCCTTGGTAACCACAGTAGGATAAAATTTTATTTGGTCTGGTTGAAAACGTTCGTCACTAAATAACATTTTAAACATTTTCAAATCTTTAGCCGGTGTTGACCCAGGAAGAGCAGGCATAATATGGTAAGTAATTTTAAAACCATATTCTTTAAGCAATTTAGTTGCTTCCGCCACTTCTTCAATCCCATGCCCTCGTTTATTTAAGGTTAAAATTCGATTATCAAGCGCTTGTACGCCCATTTCCACGCGGGTGCAGCCAAAGGTCCTCATTTCTCTTAGCTCCGGTTCGTTTATATAATCTGGTCTAGTTTCTAAGGTTAGGCCAATAATCCGATATTTAGCGTTCTCATTTTTTTGTTGTTCCCGTAAAAGCGCAGTTTTTAAATTGGCGAGACTTAAATTTTGCTTATAAAAAGAGTTAATGTTAATTTTAAAGCTGTCGCCCTCCTTAGCATTAGATAACTTTTTAAGACGTAGGCGCGGATAATCGTTAGCAGCGCGAAAACAATTAGCAATATACCAATATTTATATTTTTGCGGTAAATAACTCCAAGTGCCACCAATCACAATAATTTCAATCTTCTCCGGCTCATGACCATTGTTTTCTAAGGCTTTTAATCTTAAAACGACTTGTTTATAGGGATCATATTGGCAACGAATAGCTCTCATAACCGCCGGCTCATTGGACAGGTAGCTAACAGGAACATCTTCCTGTCGCGGACAATAGGCACAAGTCCCTGGACAAGGATAAGATTTAGTCAAAACCGCTACCGGGGCAATGCCTGACAGCGTTCGAACACTTCTTTTCCGCAATAGGTTTTCAAATCTTTCTGATCGTTTGATGGTTTTCGCGGCTAAAAGCAGGCGATATGTCTTAAAAATGTCGGAATTAAGAATAGTATCTAATTTAAATTGGCGGCAATAAGCACGTTTAACATCCTCCAATTGGTCTCGATTTTCGAGAATATTGAAGTTTTCGATGATTAATTTTTTTATTGCTTCAGCCATTATTTTAGAGTATAATTAGTCTATAATCTAATTAACAATATAACATTTTACCAAATTTAACAAGGATTATTATGAATATTAAAAACCTTAAAATCTTGATTATTGCGGCTTTAATTATTGTTCCTCTGGGAGTATTTGGAGCCAGTAATAATAATGAACAAATTCTAATCTCCGAAAATGACGTCGTCTCCGGCAATCTGCTAGCGGCTAGTAAAAACATTACGGTTGACGGAACCGTCAGCGGCGACGTGATTGCGGCCGCACAATCAATAACGATTAACGGCCGAGTTGATGGCGATGTTTTAGTAGTAGCGCAAAATATTGTAATTAATGGTGAGGTTGGCGGCAACATTAGAGTGCTTGGCAATTCAATAACCATCAACAGCCAGCTAGCCAGAAACTTAAACGCTTTTGGCGCCGATATCGTAATTGGCAAAGAGGCGCGTATCGGTTGGGACGCCATGTTATTTGCCTCCAGCGTGCAAATAAAAGGCATCATCACTGGCGGTCTAAATGCTTATGTCCAAAATATTATCATCTCCGGAAAAATTGGTAAAAATGCCGATCTTAAAACTTACGATAAAGAACAAACACAAAAAATAATTATCACCAAAGAAAGTATTATCAACGGTGACCTTAATTATACTTCAACAACTAGAGCGGAGGTTGAATCAGGCGCTAATATCTCTGGACAAATTAATTACCAAGCACCAACAGTTCAAAAAAAGAACAATGTTTCTGCTTGGATTTGGTCTAGAGTTTTCTCTATTCTCTCCATGATTTTAATCGGTTTAATTTTCTTGTTCATCACCACTAAACATAGCAATAATATTTTAAAAATTATTAAAACTAAACCGGCAAAATCATTCTTAATCGGCGCCATTATTTTTCTGATAGTTCCGCCGTTGGCAATCGTTCTCGCAATCACGATTATTGGCTTGCCGTTAGCGGCTATCTTATTATCTCTTTGGTTAGCAGGAATGTTCTTAGCAAAAACCATGGTCGCCATTTTTGTCGGCAATTTATTAATTAAGGATTTAATTAAAAAACCCCAAACACCTCTATTTTGGTCGTTAATCTTTGGAACACTTATTATGTCGGTATTATTTTCACTCCCCGTTGTCGGTTGGATTATAAGCTTGCTTACCATCTGGCTAGGCTTAGGAGGATTTTTATTTTATGTTACCAATCAACCAAAAAATATTTAAAGCTTACGACATTCGCGGAATCTACGGTGAAGATTTTGACAATGAATTAGCTTATCGTTTAGGTTTGGCTTTTATCGAGTTGCGAAAATCCGACCCTGATTATATTGACGGTCAAGCTTTTAGTATCGCGGTCGGGCGTGACATGCGAATCTCTTCTCCCTTACTAAAAGAAAACTTAATCCGCGGATTACAGGATGGCGGGGCTAATGTTTTAGATTTAGGCTTAGTGGCTACGCCAACTTTTTATTTTGCGGTTGGCAAAAATAACTGCCAAGGCGGCATTATGATTTCTGCTTCTCATAATCCTAAACAATGGAACGGCTTTAAATTAGTTAGAAGCAAAGGTGTGCCAATTAGCGGCGAAACTGGAATTAATATTTTAAAAGACAAAATTTTAGAAAACAAATTTATCCCCGCCAAAATTCGCGGCCAAGTAACCCTGAAAGAAAACTCCTTAGAGGAGGAAATGGCCTACACGCTAAAAAGAACAGATATCAATAAAATTAAATCTCTGAAAATAGTAGCCGATGCTGCTAACGGTATGGGGGCGACTTATTTAAAAAAACTATTTGAATATTTACCAACAACTTTAATTCCGTTAAATTTTGACCTAGATGGTTCCTTCCCGGCACATGAAGCCGATCCGCTAAAAGAAGAAAATTTAGAACAGTTGAAAAAAATGGTTTTGAGTCATCAGGCGGATTTAGGAATCGCGACCGATGGTGACGGTGACCGAATCTTCTTTGTTGATAATCAAGGGGCAACCATTAGCCCAGCAATTATCCGGGGCTTGCTCGCCAGACTATTCTTAAAAGAAAAACCGGGCGCTAAAATTGGTTATGATGTCCGCCCGGGAAAAATTACTGCCGACTTAATCACGGAAAATGGTGGCCAGGCAATAATAACCAGAGTTGGACATTCACTTATTAAAGAGCAAATGCTCAAAGAAGATATCTATTTTGCCGGTGAATCATCGGGGCATTTTTATTTAAACACCGAGCTCGGCTGCTTTGAATATCCCAGTACCATAATTCTAAAATTATTAACCGATTTTTCCGAGGCCAACCGTCCGGTAGCTAATTATATTTCTAATTATCAGAAATATTTTGCTTCCGGCGAAATAAACCGAACCGTGAACAATAAGGATGAGGTGTTAAAAAAAATAGAAGACAATTTTTCTGACGGCGACATTAATAAGTTGGATGGTATTAGCGTTAGCTACCCTGACTTTTGGTTTAATGTACGCGCCTCTAACACTGAGGATATTGTTAGATTAAACTTAGAAGCGATTAACCCGGAAATAATGAAGGTAAAAACGGAAGAGATTCTAAAACTAATGATTTAAAAATAGCTTAATAAAAAAGACCCTAAATAATTTAGGGTCTTTTTTTATTGGTTAAGCTTATTTTCTTTCAACCTCAATAGTCACACTGGAAAGCAAAGCGGCGAGCGCGCCAATAGCGGCCAATAATGGCGCTACGACCACACCAACAACCGCAAAGGTAACCGGGATTTCCATTAATATTTTTCCTTTGTCGTTTTTAATAATAATACGACGGACATTTCCCTCTTTAATCAGCTTTTTAACTTTAGCCAAGACTTCTTCACCGGCGACTTTAAATTGTTCGCGAGTGTTTTTTTCTTGCTGTTTTCCCTTAGTTTTAGTAGCCATAAAATTTAAATTAATAATTATTTATTTTATAAATAAGCATTTTGAATATACTCTTGCAAAACTCTTTCGGTATTAAAGAAAGAAGCATTAATCCCAATCACAAAGCGCATAATTTCCTGCCACTTTGGCGGGTTATTATAATAAAGGGGAATAATTTCTTTTTCCAACAAACTATAAAGACTAAGTGCGTCTTTATAATCAATATCCCCGGCCCCAGTAAATTTATTGCCTCTAATAGTCCAGCCAGTTTTGCCGCGAATATAGCCTTCGCGCCACCAACCATCAAAAGTGCTGAGCTGAGGCACGCCATTATGAGCAGCTTTCATGCCGCTAGTTCCCGATGCCTCATTCGGCGGCAAGGGAGTATTAACCCACAAATCAACGCCGGCAGTCATTAATTTAGAAATATCGGTATCATAACCCTCAAGAAAAACAATCTTTATGTTCGCTTGATATTTTTTAATAATCGTTTGCAAATCGGCAATTAATTTTTTCCCGCCCATATCCGCCGGATGCGCTTTGCCAGCATAAACAATTTGAATTTTACCAACAGTATCACTAATTTTAATTAACTTTTTAATATCGCTTACCAGTAATAATGGTCTTTTATAGGCAGTAAAGCGTCGCGCTAATCCAATGGTAAAAGTATTTTGTTCAAGCTCAACGCCGCTTTTTTCTTTTACAAATTTTAATAAACGTTTTTTTGCTCCTTGATGTGCTTCCCAAATTTCTGCGGTCGGAATAGTAAAAGCATTGCGCAATGACAGACTGGAATGACGCCAATTTAATAAATGTTTATCATATAAAGCGGCAAATTCAGGGGCTGTCCAGGTTAAAGAATGAACACCGTTAGTAATGGCGTGAATTTGGTAATCGGGAAACATTTTATGAGACACGAGCGCGTGACTGATCGCCACGCCATTAATATAGCCACTAAAATACAAAGCCAGCTTAGTCATGTTAACTTGCTTGTCTTTAATAATTTCTGGAATGTCTAAAGGAAAGTCTGGTTGATGCTTTAAAACTAAATCCAAAGGAAAAATATCGTTAGCCATTTTAACCGGCGTGTGCGTAGTAAAGACACATTTATTTTTAGTATCAGCAATTTTGTCCGATAGACTTTTGCGGCGAGAAGTTAAAAACTGGCTAATGACTACGAAGCTGCCGTGCCCTTCATTAATGTGAAGTTTTTTAATATCGCACCCCAAAGATTTTAGTAAAGCAAAGCCGCCACAACCCAAAACTATTTCTTGAAGCAAGCGATATTCTTTATCATTGCCATACAGTTTTCCGGTCAAACTTTGATAAATTGGTTTATTCTCGGGGAAATTAGTGTCCAAAAGATAAACCGGAACTTCAAAACCGTCAGCTCCCTTTATTAAATATTTCCAAGCGCCAATCTTAACATTATCTTGGCCGATTTTAATGATGGCGCTATCTTTTATTTTTTTTAAATTTGAAAAATCATAATCATCAACAATTGTTTCTTCTTGTTCGCCGGCGGCATTTATTTTTTGATTAAAATAACCTTGGCTATTTAAAAGAGTGATTCCAACCATTGGCAATCTTAAATCGGCAGCTGAACGTAAAATGTCGCCCGCTAAAATACCTAGCCCGCCGGAATAATTTTTTATAAAATTTTCCAGTTCTAGTTCCATGCTAAAATAGGCGATTTTAAATTTATCTTTACTTATGGCCATAATCTTTATCCGTTGAGTTACTAATTTCTTTTTAATTTTAACATTTATCTTATTTTTTGACTAACAAAAAAACATCCCAAATTTTGGGATGTTTTTTTATTTGGGTGCCTACTGGGAATCGAACCCAGGCTAGCGGGACCACAACCCACCGTTCTACCATTAAACCATAGGCACCATACTTGTTTTTTACAAAACGTACGCCCAGGGGGAATCGAACCCTCATAACCAGCTTAGAAGGCTGGTGTTCTATCCATTGAACTATGGGCGCAAACGACTATAATCTTGTCCTATATTAATAGAATTATAGACTCTTGTCAAACTATCTTTTTTTACTAATATTTCGCTGTCTTATGGCCTCAAAAACAATTATCGCGGCCGAAACCGAAACATTCAAGGAATCGATGCCGGTTTTCATCGGAATTTTTATTTTTTTATCGGCTAATTTTAGCCATTCCTTGCTAAGACCTTGGGCCTCTGAACCCAAAATAACCGCACTTGGTCCAGAAAAATCAGCCTCTGTATAATTAGTGCTCTTAACAGTCGCGGCGGCCAAGCTATTTATGCCCAATTTGTTAAACAATTTAACAGTTTCCGAGACCGAAGCAATAGCAATTTGGTTGGTAAAAAGATGTCCTTCGCTAGACCGAATAACGTTAGGGTTAAAAATATCAGTTTGCGGGTCATTTAAAATTATCGCATCAACACCGGCAGCATAAGCGCTGCGTAAAATTGCGCCTAGATTACCGGGTTTTTCCACTGATTCTAAGACAATAAGCAGGGGGTTTTTACTAAATTTGAGCTCGGAAATGGTTTTCGTTTTTCTAGCCGCCAGCGCTAAAAATCCATCAGGGTTTTCTTTATAAATCACCTTCCTAAAAACTGCCTCGGAAACTTCAATAATCTTGAATGATTTTAATTTTGCCGCTAGACTTTTCTTGGCTAGCTCTGGACAATAAAAAATCTCTATAAGACTAACACCAGCCGAAATTGCCAGCTCTATTTCTCTAAGACCATCTATTAAAAGTTGACCGGTCTTTTTTCTAAAACCCGCCTTTTGCAACTTGATTAACTCTTTTATTTTTTTGTTTTCTAAACTATTAATATTTGTCATAATAATTATATTATAAACTAAAAGTTGACAAAGTCATAATATAAAAAGAATAATAATGCTATAATGAGACTATAATAATACAAATATACTATATATGCCGATACCACAAATGAGAAGACGCCAAATAGACGGTTGGAAAAATCAAGTAGTTGGAGCTTCAGCTCCGTCTAACCCTAACCGGTCTAAAAAAACAAAAAAAATAAATAAGTGGAAAATAATTAAATTCCTAGTAATTTTGGCAGCCGCTTTTCTAGTTATTGCTTTTATCGCCGTAGCCTGGATTTCACGTGACCTCCCAAATCCAAACCAATTAATCAACCGCGAAGTTGCTCAGAGCACAAAAATATATGACCGCACCGGAGAAAATATTCTATATGAAATTCACGGCGACCAAAAAAGAACTTTAATTTCTCTTAGTGATTTACCGGAATATGTAAAATGGGCGCCAATCGCCATTGAAGATAAAAGCTTTTATAATCACGGCGGCTTCAGTGTTTGGGCGATGTTTAGAACAGCCATCACTGATGTTTTATACGGACAAACGGCCGGCGGCTCAACTCTTACTCAACAATTTATTAAAAATGCCGTCTTAACTCCGGAAAAAAAAATAACTCGCAAAATAAAAGAGTTGGTTTTAGCTTATCGCTTGGAACAAAGATTTTCTAAAGATGAAATTTTACAAATGTATCTTAATGAAATTCCTTATGGCTCTAACGCTTACGGCATAGAAGCCGCTAGCGAAAAATATTTTGGCAAACACGCAAAAGATATCAGCTTAGCGGAAGCGGCGCTCTTAGCGGCGCTTACACAAGCTCCTAGCCGCTATTCACCATACGGCTCTAACAAGGATTTCCTCTTAGGCCGAAAGGATTATGTTTTAACTTTAATGCGCGAGCAAGGTCATATCACCGAGGAACAAGAACTTAGCGCTAAAGCTGAGGAAATAAAATTCATGCCTCCAGAAGTAAGCATCACTGCTCCACATTTTGTAATGTATATTAAAGATATCTTGGCGGAAAAATATGGCGAAAAAATGATTGAGCAAGATGGCTTAAAAATATATACAACTTTAGATTTATATAAACAACAAATTGCCGAGGAAGTTATTAAAGAAAAAACTGAAAAATACCAAGAAAAATATAACGCCAATAATGCCGCCTTAGTCTCTATTGATCCAAAAACTGGGCAAATTCTCGCAATGGTTGGTTCGCGTGATTATTTCAACGATGATATTGATGGCCAAGTAAACGTTGCTTTAAGCAGCCGCCAACCAGGCTCCTCAATCAAACCAATCGTCTATGCCGCTTTATTCAAAAGAGGATATAGCCCAGATACAATTCTTTACGATGTTAATACTAATTTCTCCAGCGATCCCGCTAATCCTTATCAGCCTAGGGATTATGATCTTAAAGAACGAGGACCGATTAGTATTAGAAAAGCCTTAGCTGGTTCCTTAAATACACCAGCGGTTAAAGCTTTATACTTAGCGGGAATAAATAATGTTTTAGATTTAGCGGACAGTCTGGGATATTCTACTTTTTATCCTCGCGACCGCTTTGGTTTAGCCTTTGTGTTGGGCGGAGCCGAGGTAAAACTAGTTGAGCATGTTAACGCTTTCAGCGCCTTTGCTCGTGACGGTCAAATGAGTCCGATAGTTAGTATTTTAAAAATTGAAGATAAGAACGGCAAAGTAATTGAAGAATATAAAGTTGAAGAAAAAAAAGTACTTGAACCCCAAATAGCCAGAATGATAAACAGTGTTCTCTCTGATAACTCGGCTCGGGCCTTTATTTTCGGAGAAAAAAATAATTTAGTTTTGGGTGGCCGACCAGTGGCCGCCAAAACCGGAACCACTAACGATTACCATGATGCTTGGACGATTGGTTATACTCCATCTATTGTAACTGGAGTTTGGGTTGGTAACACTAACAACGATAAAATGAAGGGTGTGGCTGATGGCAGCGTCGTTGCTGCGCCAATTTGGAATACCTATATGTCCCGAGTTTTAGGAAATACTCCCTTTGAAACTTTTAAAGCGCCCGATGAATATAAATCCGGAAAAGGAATTGTTGACGGCCAACTACCCTCACAAACAGTAAAAATAGATGTGTCTACAGGACAACTGGCAACCAGTCAAACGCCACCAGAATTAACTTCTGAGTTAGTTGTTCCAGAAGCTCATTCTATTTTATTCTTCATTGATAAAGATAATCCTTTAGGGCCGCAACCGGAACATCCAGAAAATGACCCCCAATTTAACCTTTGGGAGTCAGCAGTTACTACTTGGGCGGAAAAAAATGCCAGCTCGTCTTTATTATTAAAAGATTATAACGCGCTCCATAAACCAGAAAATAATCCCAGCCTAACCGTTACCGAGCCCAAGGAGGGTGCCACAATTACTGATTATAATTTGTCAGTTGTTGCCTCCGCAATTGCCCCCAGAGGTGTCAGTCGTTTTGAATACTATATAAATGGCAATCTTTGGAAAACCAGTTCTGGAAATAACGGCTCAATTAGCGGATCTTTACCGCCGCTAGCTAACGGTTATCAATCATTAACCGTTAAAGCCTGCGACGATGTTGATAATTGTGCTGAACAAAGTTTAAATTTTAATTTAAAAATAAGTGGCAATAACAATGCCGCCACCGAACACTCAATATTTATTAGCTCCCCGACTAATGGCACGAGTGCTAACGCGATAGACTTCCCCTTAAAAATAAATTTAAATATCGTTGGTGGCAATGATATTTCCCGCGTCCTAGTTTTTGCTAAAAATAATGATAATCAAAAATTAGAATTAATTGCTAACCTAGGCTCCATATCTGAAAGCACTACCAATCTTTCTTGGGACAAAGTGCCTGCTTCAGGCTCCTATACTATTTATGGCGAGTTAAAGTCTTGGGGCGGCGATTCTAAAACCAGTAATGAGGTAAAGATTTCCGTTACCAACTAATAATATTTTGGATAAAAAAATAAGCCCCAATTTTGAGGCTTATTTTTTTTGTTTAATCTATTGTCTAATCGGCATTACAATATACAGATAATCGTCTTCTTTTTCAGGCTTAATTAAGCAAGGGGTGGTATTATTCATTAGTCTTAACTCCACGCGATCACTGGAAATATTATTTAAACCATCGAGTAAATAACGATAATTAATAGTTATTTCATTATCAATCCCTTTAAGGTCCGCTTCTACTTCGGCTTGGCTTTCGCCGCTAGCTCCGGAAAATGCGGAAACAATTATTTTATTTTTAGAAAATAAGAGAGTGGTATCGTTAATTCCGGTTTTGGAAAATAAGGCCGCCGCTTTAACTGCTCTGACCAACTCCTGGCGTCCCACCACGACCTCAGTTTGGCTCTTGCTGGGGATTATTTGCTTGTAGTCGGGGTAGCGACCATTTATCACTCTGGAGATCAAGCTGACCGAATCAAAAATAAATAAAATTTGATTATCGGAAATGCAAACTCTAATTTCGTTATCGCCTAAATCTTCAGAATCAAAAGTATTTAAAATTCTAAGTAATTCCTGAACGGTTTTTGCCGGCACAATTACTTTTTGTTCCTGATTTTCTCTACTATTTTTTATTTTTACTTCCTTTTCGGCTAAGCGATAGCTATCGGTAGCGGCCAAACTTAGGATTTTACCGTTAAAGTTAAACATTACGCCGGTAAGTTCCACTCGGTTTTCACTAGTAGAAACTGCAAACACGACAACGGCTAATGCTTTCTTAAACTCATTAATATCAAATGAATAGTAATCGTTATCAGGAATTGTTGGTATTAAAGGAAATTCTTTAGCTGACTCCCCTTTTATTTTTGTTTTGTAATTTCCTGATTCTACCTTTAACTCCCCGTCCTTTTCTTCCAGCTTCACCTTTTCGCCAGAATTCAATAATCCGACATATTCTGATATTAATTTAGCCTCAACCGTAAATTCACCATCTGTCTCAACCTTTCCCCTTAACTGATGTTTAATTCCAATTTCTAAATTGGTTCCTGTTAGTTCAATATTACCACCCTCAACTCTTATTAAAATATTATTAAGAATTGGGAGGTTAATATTTTTGGTAGTTGCATGTCCAACAATACTTAAACCCTTTTTTAAATTTTCTTGGAGGCTGATAAATTTCATATTATTTGTTTTCTCTTATTATATTATTAAATATATATATTTAATTAATAATAATAATAAGGGAGGGGATAACTGGCGATTTTTGAAAAATATTATTTATTATTTAGGGTTTTTGGTCATTTAGCTGTTTATAACCAGACTAGCTAATAGTGGTTTATTTTTTGTAACTTGTGAGTAACACCGGAATTCAGATTTTTATTAACAAGTTGTTAAAAGTAATTAAGACTAAGTTAGCAGGTTATTAACAGAGTATTCCCCAGAAATTAATAATTTTGGTGGAAAAGTTGTTTGACCGATTCCAATTCTTGTTTTATTTTTTCGTTTCCCTTGTCTTTAACTTCATGATAAATTTTATTATAAGCGTGCATGGCGGTAGTGTGGTCACGGCCACCAAGCTCGTTGCCAATGGTCGGGTAAGAAGTGTTTAGTTCCTCCCTAATCAAGTAAATAGCAATTTGTCTTGGCCAAACAACCTCTTTTTTACGGCTGTTACCAATAATATCTTTACTACTGATTCCATAAAACTTACTCACCGCCTCAATAATATCTTTAGGAGACATTGATCGTGATTGAATATTAGAAATAAAGTCGCCTAAAACTTCTTTAACGGTTTTAATGTTTGGCTCCAAGCCTTTTAACTGGTGAAACGCAATTATTTTATTAAGAGCGCCTTCTAATTCTCTAATATTATTTTGGACGTGTTCAGCAATATAAATTAGAACCTCCTTATCTAAAGGAAAACCTTTTTCATTAGCTTTATTTTCTAAAATAACCACTTTAGTCTCAATATCTGGTTTACCCACGTCGGCCACCATGCCGGACTCAAATCGAGAGATAAGACGTTTTTCAATGGCAGGGATGGATTTTGGCGGACGATCAGAGGTCATGACTATTTGTTTGTCGTTTTGTTGTAGTTCGTTGAAGGTGTGAAAAAATTCTTCTTGAGTGCCGTCTTTTCCACCCATAAACTGAATGTCATCGATTAAGAGCAAATCAACGTTGCGATATAAATTTTTAAATTCTTTGGCCTTGCCGCCAGTTACTGCTTGGATATAGTTGTTGGTAAATTTTTCGCTGGTGGTGTACAGAATTTTATCGGTTTTTTTGGCTAGTTCATTTCCGATTGCTTGTAGAAGATGGGTTTTTCCTAAACCAACGCCACCATAGATAAATAAGGGATTATAAGATTTGCCCAAATTATTAACAACTGCCAAGCAAGCGGCGTGCGCTAGTTCATTGCCGCGACCAACCACAAAATTTTCAAAGACATATTTAGGGTTCAAACCAAAGCGGTTAAGACTGGAAGTCGTTTGGTTTTGGTTGTTGTTGATTGTCGGCGTGGACACCGGTTTTATTGGAGCGGCTAGCTGGTTGCTTTCAATAGCTCCATTGTTTAAGTCAATTTGAAAAGAAGTATTATTTTTTTTAAGCTCTATTTTATAAATAACTTCAACCACATCCTGTCGGACAACGTTCTGTAAAGCGCTAATAATATTTTTATGATACTTTTCCTCTAGCCACTTTTTAACAAAAGCATTCGGGACACAAACCACGACGCGGTTGTTTTCAAAAGATGAAATAAAAGTATCTTTAAACCAGGTTACAAAATTAGCGCGCGAAAGACTGATTTCAATTTCTCCTAAGACGGCCTGCCAGACTTGTTCATTATTCATAGTAAGTGAAATTAAACCCTGCTTAGTAATAGGGGAAGTTTATAAAAATATTGTTTATTTAATTATATTAGATAAACCCCTTTCCCACAAGCAGAGCACTTGTTAAAAATATGTTAATAAAAGGTGCATAAGATAATTTTACCAGCTCCAGCCATGGTTGACTCTTACAAATAAAGGTGTTATGTTATTAAAACAATAAAGATAAAATAATATTATGCCGAAGAGAACCTACCAACCAAATAAGAAGCGCGCGAAGAAAAAACACGGATTTATTAGCAGAATGGAGACTAAGGATGGTCGAGCTGTTTTGAAGAGACGCCGCGACAAAGGACGAGTTACCCTCTCTAAATAAAACCTTTAAGCGTATCCATGCTCAAGAAGGAAAACAGAATAGGATTAAATAAAGAATTTGACCGAGCGTTTAAGGCCGGCCAGTCTTTTTATGGTAAAATACTAGGGATTAAGTGTGTTCCTAATAGTAAGTCTAATAATCGTTTTGGCATCCTAATTAATACTAAAGTTAGCAAAAAAGCAGTTGTCAGAAATAAAATTAGACGGGAAATTAGAGAAATCATTAAAAGTAGACTAGATTCTTTAAAGCCCGGCAATGACTTTGTTGTTATAGTTTTTCCTCTTATATTAGACAAAAATATTCAAGAAATAGCCGCTGAAATTGATTATGCCTTTAAAAGGTTGAGAGTTATTAAATGAATCGTCTGTAATATGAATTCTTTTTCTTATATTAGCAAAAAAATAGTTGTTTTTTTGATAACAATTTACCAAAAAACCCTATCTTTTGATCATAGCCCCTTAAAAATGTTTTATCCCCATGGTTTTTGTCGTTTTACGCCCACCTGTTCCCAATATGGGAAAGAGGCAATTGAAAAATACGGCATTGCTAAGGGTGGAACCATGACTGCCTGGCGAGTCGCTCGTTGCAATCCCTGGAACAAGGGTGGTTATGACCCCGTTAAATAATTAAATTAAATATTATGGCCCACATTTTTACAATTGTCTTTTATCAACCAATTCTTAATCTTTTAGTTTGGCTGTATAATATCATGCCCTTTAACGATTTTGGGGCCGCAATTATTGCCTTAACCGTGGTAATTAAGTTGGTGTTTTGGCCATTAGGACGCAAAGCCATCAAATCCCAGAAAGCGCTTCAAGACCTGCAACCACAAATTGAAGAAATAAAGCGTCAGTATGCTGATGATAAAGCTGGTTCCAGCCAGGCAATGATGGCTCTTTATAAAAATAATAAAGTTAATCCCTTTTCTTCTTGTTTGCCATTATTAATTCAGTTGCCATTTTTATGGGCCGTTTATCGAGTTTTCAGTGATGGCTTAGCTAATAACCTTGATTTAGTTTATTCTTTTATTCAGAGACCGGAGATAATTAACACTTTTTCTTTTGGATTTTTAGACTTATCAAAACCTAATACCTATTTAGCTTTACTGGCTGGAGCTGCTCAGTTTTGGCAAGCAAAAATGATGATCACCAAAAAACCAGCCATTAAAACCGAGGGTGCTAAGGATGAAAACATGATGGCTATTATGAACAAGCAAATGCTATATATAATGCCAGCGGTCACTGTTTTTATTGGTTTTTCTCTTCCAGGAGGACTAACTCTTTATTGGTTTGTGCTTACATTACTCACTGCCGTTCAGCAAGCAGTTACCTTCAAAACTAAAACTAAGGCCATTGGCCCAATTGAAGGCGAGATTGTTAAATAAAAAATAATTAATTTGATACAAAAAAACAACCAGCAATTGGTTGTTTTTTTATTGTTTAACTAAGTTATTGAATTGGAGTGGTGGAGTTGGTGGCGGGGGTGCTAGAAGCGTTAGAACTTGGGGCTGGCGTGCTAGTAGCGGTTTTACCAATTAAACAAACCTCTTGCCATGGTACATAATGCGAATTAAATCTAGTTGTTTGTTCGGGGGTAGTGGTCGCTCCTGCCGGGTAAACAACAGTATAATCAAAGTAAGCATCGGCGCCATTATGAGCATGCTCCGTACATTTTTTTTCACCGGGAGCCAGAGAGTCAGTTTCCACAAACTTGGTTGGTTTAGGGGTAACAATGTTATAAACCACTGGCTTAGTGGTCGTAGCTACGCGCCCATCACTAGTTCCCCAAAAATCAAAATAAATATCATTACCTTCAATTCGTGATTGAATTAAAACATAATTATTCGTATCATTTATAAATTTAATATCTGGCCAAGGATCATAGACGGCCGCGTCAGTGCCCGCTGGTTCATAATAACTAACTCGATAAGAGTGGTTTCTGCGAGCGCTTATCGGTAAACCAGAAGCGAGGGCTGAGCGGAAAATTGTGGTCGCGATTTGGCAGAGCCCGCCGCCATATTCAGGAATAGTTTTATTATTTTTAATTACCAACTCTGGTAAATAGCCGGTAGAGGCATCAATCTCACCCAAATTTTCTACCAAGGAAAACTCTTCACCCGGACCGATTAGTAATCCCTGAACAGCGGCCGCCCCGACTTTAATGTTATGGCGTCTATTGGCGGGAGAACCAGCAAAATTAGAATGCCCGGTACCGATTATCTCCTTTATTTGAAAGCTATTTTCGGATACAAGTTCATCAATGTTAATATCTTTAACGATTAATTCTGCCCCTCTCTCAGAGCCAAATAGTTTTTTTGCTAATAAATCAGCGCTAGCTTCAATATCAACCTCGCGGCCATTAGCCCCTTGCTGCCAGCTAGCAACCTTACCATCCTTAACCTCCATTCTTGGCAAAACCGCACCTTCGTTGATTTTATCGGCAATATTTTTAAGTAAATAATTTTTGATTTTATCTACATTAAAATCAATTTGAAAAATATCACCGCCTTTTTTAATACTTATCCAAGTTACAATCTCCTTAGTATCAATCTTCCAAGAAAGCTTTCCTTTTTTAGCGTCGTTATAAAAGACATTTAAATCACCGGCGTCAATAATAAGCTGAACTTGGTTTCTAATTAGTTCTAAATCAGCCTGCTTGACATCGGGGTATTTGGAGCGCGTTTTAATAACAATAGTATTATTATTAAAGACGTTGAGATTGCTCATTAAATCTTTAAACAATTCGTCTTTGTTTATTTCTTTACCAATTTTTTCTTGGTTATTTATTAATTCCGCCACCCCATTGTTAACCGTTAAAGAGAAGAAAGCCGGCTCCGGTTCAATGCTAAGTTCGCTAAAATTTTCTTTAAGCCACTGGTCAATGATGGCTGACGAGTAATTAGTGACTGCTTCCTGATTATTTTTAGAACTTAAAAATGGCAGCCAATCTTCTAAATACTTAGCAAAATTATTATTTTTGTTGTCAAAAAGGTTATTAATTGTTTCTTCGCGGTTATAAATAACCGCATCGGCATAAATAGTAGCAACATCCGGAATATCAGCGGAAGCTGATTCCGAGTCTAATTTTAAAGGCAGATTAACAATTTTATTGTCATGTTGAAAATTTATTCCCTGCGACCTAATTAGTTCTTCTTGTGTTTCCAGGACTTTAGAGACCTCGTCTTTGTTTTGATTGCCTAAATTAATTGCACCAATGGTGGTATTTTTTGGTAGACGATCTTTATTGGAGCTATTCCAATCAAGATAAGCAATAAAAAAAATAGCCAATAATAAAAAAATGGCTAGTGCCGAGGCAATTAAAACGGTTTTTTTTGGCTTTACCATATAAGTAAGCTAGTCTTTCATTTTTACCTCAATTTTATTAACGTCAGATTTATATAGGGTAATTGTTAAAACCCCATTTTCTATTTCTGCTTCTACGCGCTTGCTATCAACGGCGGCCGGCAGAATAATTGATCGGGAAAACGGCCCCCAATAACACTCTCTAAATAAAAAATTTTCTTCAGCAATTTCTTCGCCGACATCCCGTCGCCCCTTAATCATCAATAAATCGTTATGTAAAGATATCTTTAAATCTTCCGGTTTGGCTCCAGCAATTGTTGATTTAATGATAATGCGTTTATCGTCGTGAAAAACATCAACCGCTAATTGGCCCTCCGACTCTTCGTCCTCACTTTTTAGCCATTCATCAATAGACGGTTCTTCTTTGTGAATTAGCTGCGGTGTTTTATTTTTATTGAAAAGCATATTTTTATTTATTCTATATTATAATTTACCAATTTTTTAAGAAAATGTAAACAAAAAAGGAATTAAAAAACCGCCATAAATTTGGCGGTTTTCTTGTGGGCCTGTGCAGACTCGAACTGCAGACCTCTACGATGTCAACGTAGCGCTCTAACCAACTGAGCTACAAGCCCTCTTTTTGGTGCGCCTAGATGGACTTGAACCATCGACCCCCGCTTTATAAGAGCGGTGCTCTAACCAACTGAGCTATAGGCGCAGTCGACGATCCGGAAAAGAGTTCGTTTAATTTATATCATTATCATTTTAATTTATCAAGCTTTTTATTGGTTTCGACAATTTTTTCGGAAATCACGGTTTTTATGTTTTGTGCCACATTAAAGAAGGCGTTTTTTATGGTTCCAATTGGCGAATATTCCTTGAAGACATCCAAAACGTTAATATTTTTTAGAGAAAAAACAAAAACCTCGCTTAGGTTTAAGTCTTTTTCAATGAGAATCATAAATATTTTAGTATCCGGCAAATTAGACATTAATTCGTCAACCATATCCCGTAAAGCTTCGCCGCCGCCGCGTAAATTATCAGCATCTTCTTTAGATAGCCAAGACCAAGCCAAATCACCAGGGGTTTCTAATTTAAGGTTATTAAGAACCTTTCCCCAGAGTTTTAAATCGGAAATTTTATGAGAACGATATAAGCGATTAATAATTTCTTCTCTTCTGGCGCCAGCACTGATTAGTTCCGAGGTGGCCATTAAAGTTTGAGGGGTTAAGTTTCCGGTTTTAAAATTACGAGTTTTAATAATAATGCCAGCCAATAATCCGGTAGCCAAGTCTTCATCGATTAACTTTTCGGCCTCTTGTTGAATTAGGTTAAATACCAACTCCGAAACGGCTACACAATTAATATCAATTAAATTTATTTGGCCGAACTCTTCATTGGCTGCTTGTTGAGAAATGTTGATTATCGGCGTCTTATAAAAAAATTCTACATTTTGATCGTAAAGCGTTCCTAGAGATTCTAAATCGTTGGCGCCGATTACAAAAATCAAGTCGTATTTAAACTCCCCCGCTTTAGTGCTGACGTCATCAGCCTCGAACCAACCATTTTCCGGAGAAACAATAAAATTTAATTGATTATTGTCTACTAGATATTTAATTTGGCTGACTTTCGTTTTACTAATATCAAGAGAAACAATAAAGCGTCTTAGATGATCAAGATTATTTTTAATGTCGGAAAATCCGGGCAAGAAAGATAATTGTTTTATTTCCCGAAACGGTTTAGCGCCGGCGATTTCTACAGTCTTCCCTATTTTTTTTAAATATACAAAAAAAGACGTGGCGGCCGCTACTGCGTCCCCGTCCCAATCAGCCGCAAAAACTACCAAAATATTATTGGCCTTTTCTACTTGTTTGAAGATTTGTTGTTCTAAATTCAGCATGTAATTCAAACTGAGCCCTTATCAGGCCCGACTAATTAATATATAATTAATATAGGCGACAGTCAAGCTTATTTTTGATTGACTTAAGCCTATTTTTTTGTTAATTTTAAATTATGAAAGACGAACTAGACAAGGCCTATAACCCCACGGAAAATGAGGGTAAAATCTATGAAAAGTGGGAAAAATCCGGGTATTTCAACCCGGATAATTTAGAATTGTCAAGTGAAGCTCCAAGCTATACAATAATCTTGCCGCCGCCTAATATTACCGCTAAATTACACTTAGGTCATTCTGCGATGTTGGCAATCGAAGATTTGCTTATCCGCTATAAACGCTTAAAAGGTTTTAGGACTTTATGGTTACCCGGAACTGATCATGCGGCTATTGCCACCCAAAATGCCGTTGAGAAAAAAATTTTAAAAGAAACTGGAAAAACTAGACACGATTTAGGTCGAGACCGGCTTTTAGAAGAAGTTTGGTCTTTTTTAAAAAAAACTCAGGGAGAAATTTTATTACAAACCAGAAGCATGGGAGCCTCTTTAGATTGGTCACGCTTAGCCTTTACTCTTGATGATGAACGCCAACAAGCGGTTAAGGTGATGTTTAAGGAGATGTACGAAGCGGGGGCGATTTACCGAGGAGAAAGAATGGTTAATTGGTGCCCGCGTTGCCACTCCACCTTAGCTGACGACGAAGTGGAATATAAAGAAGAGCACGCTAAACTTTATTGGATAAAATATGGCCCCTTTGTTTTAGCTACCTCTCGTCCGGAAACTAAATTGGGAGATACGGCTGTCGCGGTGCATCCTGATGATGCTCGATATCAAAAATATATTGGTCAAAATTTAGAAATTCCCGGTGTTTTAGGAAATTTTACCGTTAAAGTTGTTGCCGATAAAGCAGTGGAAATGGAATTTGGCTCCGGAGTTATTAAAGTTACCCCAGCACATAGCTTTATTGATAGCGAAATTGCTGCTCGCCATAACATTCCCAGTAAAAAAATTATTAACGAGGATGGGCGAATGATGGCTAACTGTGGTAAATATGCTGGCCTGACAACCGCTGAGGCGCGCGAGGCAATTGTGGTCGATATGGAAGCCATGGGCTTGATTGATCATATTGATGAAAATTATATTCATAACTCTGCCCGCTGTTATCGTTGCGATTCTATTATTGAACCACTACCATCAGAACAATGGTTTATCGGAGTTGATAAAAAGTTGGCGCGATTAGGAAATAAGTCTTTAAAAGAACGCGCCCTAGAGGTTGCTCAAACTGAAGAAATTACTTTTGTTCCCGATAGATTCAAAAAACGTTATTTAGATTGGATGAGCAATCTTCACGATTGGTGTATTTCTCGTCAAATTTGGTTTGGTCATCAAATTCCGGTTTGGTATCGCGGTTCAGAAGTTTATTGCGGCTTAGAGGCGCCTGAAGGCAACGACTGGCAACAAGACACCGACACGCTTGATACTTGGTTTTCTTCGGGAATGTGGACTTTTTCAACTTTAGGTTGGCCTAATAATTTTAAAGACGGCCAGAAGACCGGCGACTTAGCCAAGTTTCATCCCACTCAAGTCTTAGAAACTGGTTATGAAATTATTACTCTTTGGGTGTCGCGCATGATTATGATGTCTTTATTCGCGCTTAATGAAATCCCCTTCTCTAAAGTTTATCTGCATGGCATGGTTTTGGATAAGAACGGCAAAAAAATGTCTAAATCTAAGGGGAATGGAATTGACCCGATTGAGATGATTGAAAAATTTGGCGCCGATGCCGTCCGTCTCTCTTTGCTTATGGGCTTTACTCCCGGCAATGACAATAAATTCAGCGAAGATAGAATTGAAACTAAGCGCAACTTTGTTAATAAGCTGTGGAATATTTCTCGTTTTATTTTATCCTCAGTAGAAGTTGATAATGTTAAGGCTCAAAATGTAAATATTAAGCCAACGCCTAAAAGCTTGGCTGATAGTTGGATTTTGGATTCTTTACAAAAAACTATCAGCGCCGTTGATAAGCAGATTGAGGATATGAATTTTTCCTTGGCCGCGGATGAACTAAATGATTTTACTTGGAATAAATTAGCCGATTGGTATTTGGAGATTGCTAAAATTGAAAAAGGAAAATCAGAAATTTTACTTTATATTTTAAAAAATATTTTAATTCTCTGGCACCCCTTCATCCCCTTTGTAACTGAAAAAATTTGGTCCAGTTTTAATGATAGCTTGTTGATGGTAGAAAAGTGGCCAGCCGCCGTTAGCATCGGTGAAGAAGAAAGTAATCAGCTTACTCGCGATTTCAATGCTCTTCAGGAAATCATCATCGCCATTCGCAATGTCCGTAGTGAGAATAAAATTGAACCGGCACGAAAATTACCGGCGTTAATTTATGGCCACGGGTTGGAGACACTTATTAAAAACAATGTTGAACTTATCAAAAATTTAAAAACCGGTCTGGAATCTTTAGAAATTAAAGAACAAGGAGAAAAAATTAACGGCGCCGTCTTGGCTATTTCTGGAAAAACTGAAATCTATCTTTTAGGAGCGATTGATAAAGAGAAGGAGGGGGCCCGACTTCTTAAAGAAAAAGCCA
This sequence comes from Patescibacteria group bacterium, assembly GCA_041664445.1. Taxonomy (GTDB): domain Bacteria; phylum Patescibacteriota; class Patescibacteriia; order Patescibacteriales; family UBA12465; genus UBA12465. The sequence goes on from JBAYKT010000009.1 coordinate 35,038, forward strand.
ATTTAGAAAAATTACTGGAAATACAAACTAATAAGTTGGCTAATCAAGAGTTTATTGCTCGCGCTCCGGAAAAAATTGTGGCGCTGGAAAAAGAAAAGATTGTTTCTTATCAGCAAGATTTAGAAAAAATAATTAAAGCGCTTACACAACTATGACTTTAAAAAATTATTTATTGGTAATGTCGGTTTTAACAGCTGTTTGTTGGGGTATATTTTTATTTGTTGCTAACTTGATAGATCCAACGGCCACTAATTGGTTAGGATTCATGCTTTTTTATTTCTCTTTATTTATTGCGCTTAGCGGTATCGCCGCCTTATCGGGGTTTCTCGTCAGATTTGTCGCTTTAAAAAAAGAATTAGCGTTTAATTTAGTAAAAGTCGCTTTCCGCCAGTCATTTCTGTTTGCCTTATTTTTAACAGCCGCTTTGTTTTTAAAGGCTAACCATTTATTTAACGGGCTTAATCTGTTGTTGTTGATTCTAGGGTTTTCGATTTTGGAGCTTTTCTTAATTAGCTATAATCACAATCGCCAATAATATGAAAAACAAATTTCAAAAAATTCGGGCAGAATTTTTAGAAAAACTGAAAACCGTCAGTGATGCGAGCGGTTTGCGTGAGTTAGAATTGCAATACCTTTCTCGCAAAGGCGAGCTCAGTTCTTTAATGCATGAGCTTAAAGACCTTAGTGTTGATATGAAAAAAGAATTAGGCGCCTTAGCTAATAATATTAAAAATGAATTAGAAACGACCTTTAACGAGGTTAAGGTTCAATTCGATCAGCTTAGTGTTAAAAATGCTTTAGTTGATATTACCGTTCCTGGAGTTGAACCGGTTCATGGACATTTAAACCCCATCACTGTTATCCAAAGAGAAATGGAAGATATTTTTTCTTCTTTAGGTTTTACTATTTTTGATGGTCCGGAATTAGAAAGCGATTATTTTAATTTTACCGCTTTAAATATCCCACCTTTTCACCCGGCGCGCGACATGCAAGATACTTTTTATGTTGATTCCAAAAATCAAGACGGGGATTTAGATTTAGTCATGAGAACCCACACTTCTCCAGTGCAGATTAGGGCCATGAGAAAATTAGGTGCGCCCTTAAAAGTAGTGGTTCCGGGAAGATGTTTTCGTAATGAGGCTACAGATGCACGTCATGAACATACTTTTTATCAATTTGAAGGCCTGATTGTCGGTGAAAATATTAATTTTGCCAATCTTAAGAGCCTGCTGGAATTGGTCGGTAAAAAATTATTTGGACCAAGCACCAAGTTACGGATGAGACCAAAGTTTTATCCTTTTGTTGAACCAGGAAATAATGGTGAATATACTTGCTTCTTATGTAATGGCCAGGGTTGCCGCGTTTGTAAAAATACTGGTTGGCTGGAGATTGTTGGCGGCGGCTTAGTTCACCCCGATGTTTTACGCGCTGGCGGTTTGGACTCTGAAAAATATTCCGGACTCGCTTTTGGTTTCGGACTCACTAGACTGGCCATGTTAAAATACGGCGTTACTGACGTCCGCCTATTTAATAGTGGCGATTTAAAGTTTCTTGAACAATTCTAAACATATGTATATTTCTTATAATTGGTTAAAAGATTTTGTTAAACTGCCATCAAAGGTCTCTCCGGCAGAAATTGCCGAAGCGTTAACGGCGCATACGGTTGAAGTTGAAGGTTTGGTTAGCCAAGCTAATAAATTTGATAAAGTGGTGGTCGCTAAGGTTTTGGAAGTTAAAAAACATCCCAATGCCGATAGATTGCGGCTAACAGTAGTTAATGTTGGTGACCAAAAACTTAATATTGTCTGTGGTGCCCCAAACGTCGCTGCTGGACAAATGGTGCCGGTGGCTCTTAGTGGCGCGCTTCTGCCAAATGGCTTAGAAATAAAAACCAGCGAAATCCGAGGAGAAAAGTCGGAAGGTATGATTTGTGCGGAAGATGAATTAGGTTTAGGTAAAAATCACGAAGGGATAATGGTTTTAGGAAAAAACGCCAAAATTGGCGAACCATTTGCTAAATATCTTAAATCCGATGATATTATTTTTGAAGTTGATAATAAATCATTATCTAATCGCCCCGATCTTTTAAGCCATTACGGCTTAGCCCGCGAGTTAGCAGTTATTTTTGATTCCCGCTTAAAGCCATATGATAAAGTTATTGGCCAAGAAATATTATTTCCTGAGACTAAAGACAGCAAGTTAAATGTGGCTGTCGAAAATTCGGAACTTTGTCCGCGTTATTTGGCGATTAGAGTGGAAAATATTAAAATTGCCGAATCTCCAAGCTGGTTAAAAGAAAGATTAATTGCCATTAATCAGCGGCCAATTAATAATATTGTTGATTTGACCAATTATGTCATGTTCGAGACTGGCCAGCCCTTGCACGCTTTTGACGCGCTTAACATTAAAAAAATTGTTGTTAAGCTCAGCAAGCAAGAACCTTTTGAAACTTTAGACGGTAAAGAACGCTTATTAAGCTCTGATGATTTGGTTATTTCCGATGGCGCTCAAACTTTAGCGATTGCCGGTGTTATGGGAGGAAAAAACAGCGAGGTTAGCGAAGAAACAACGGCGATTATTTTAGAAGCGGCTAATTTTAGAGCGGCGACAATCAGAAAAACTGCTCAGCGTTTAGGATTAAGAACAGAGGCTTCTGTTCGTTTTGAAAAATCATTAGACCCTAATTTAACCGAAGATGCTTTAAAGCGTTTTCTCGCGCTGCTTAAAGATATTTGTCCGAATATGAAAATTACCGGCAATTTATTTGATTTGGGCGGGAGAGTTAAGACTGAAAATAAATTAGACTTAGAGTTTTCCTGGTTGTTTTCTAAAATTGGACAAGAATTACCAAAAGAACAGGTTCTTAATATTTTAAATAAACTTGGTTTCCAAACAACCAAACACAAAGAGACACTGAGCGTGGTTGTTCCCTCTTGGCGCGCGACTAAAGATATCCGTGGACGCGAGGATTTGGTTGAAGAAATATTGCGCATTTACGGTTATGATAATGTTAACTCCAGTTTGCCGGTAGAGAAAATGACTGCCCCGATAATTAATCAGGAGCGCGTTTTGGAAAGAAAAATTAAAGACATTCTTTATTTAAAATTTGCGCTTAGCGAAGTTTATAATTATTCTTTCGTGGGCGAAGAGCAACTTAAAAAATTAAATATTGATTTTTTTAATCACCTTAAATTAGCTAATCCACTTTCAGAAATTCATAGCATGCTTAGACAATCTTTAGTTCCAGGGTTGGCTAACAATATCAAGAATAATCAGTTTCGCTACGACTCTTTAAGGTTTTTTGAATTTGGCAGCGTATTTTTTAATGCTCCTGGAGATTTTAAAAAAGATAATGATAGCGAAGCCAAAATCCCTTATCAGGAAAAACATATTGGTTTAGTGCTAGCAGAAAATTCACGAGATGTCTTTTCTGAATTAAAAAGCTTGGTAACCGGATTTTTTCATGAGCTTCTTCCTCAAAATAATGAAGTTATTTTTTCGCAATTAGAAAATTTCCCTGGTTGGGCAGAAAGTCGCTTGGCCGCTAAAATTTCTATTGCCGGCCAAGAACTAGGACTGATTGCCATTTTAAACTCCAGTGTAGAAAAAAACTTGAACTTAAAAATGAAAGCAGGGTTTGTAGAAATAAGTTTAGATGCGCTTAACAAAGTTATTTCCGATTCCGCTTCTTTTCGTTTTCAAGAAACGGCTAAATATCCGGCGGTAATACGTGACTTAGCCTTTGTTGTTTCCGAGGAAATATTGTATAATGATATTAAGAAAGAAATTTCTGATTTTAATCCGCTTATTAAATCAGTTGAATTATTTGATGTTTATGTTGGTGATAAATTGGCGGCCCATGAAAAAAGTTTAGCCTTCCATATTAATTATCAAGCACCTGACAAAACTTTAAAGTCCGCAGAAGTTGACCAGCTGCAAGCTGAGCTAGTAAATCATTTAATTTCCAAGTTCGAGGCAAAGTTAAGAGATTTTTAATTATTAAAATAATTATATGTTTAGCAGCTCATTAGATATTTTGCATTTAGTGCTCACAATTTGCATTTTAGCCTTAACTTTTTTTCTTTGCTGGTCCCTTTATTATTTTATTTCCAGCGCCCAGAAAGTTCACAAGCTGATTAAGCGGGTAGAAAGCGGCGTCACTAAAGTTGAAGAAGTAATTTCACTGGTTAATGAAAAAGTGAAAAGCGGCTCTGCTTATTTGATGGTGCTAACGGAAATTGCTAAACAGGCGATGGAATATGCCAAGAAAAGAAGCGCTGGCTCTCAAGAAAAAACCAGTTCTAGGTCAAGTAAAAGAAAATAATATTTTTGAAATAAAAAAAGACCGCTGAATTTAGCGGTCTTTTTTGTTGTTTATTTATTCGGAAACCGGTTCTTTTTCTTTCTTTTTGCAATCCTTATTACTACATTTTGCTTTGTCGTCTTTATTTAAAATCATTAAAGCACCGCATTTTGGACAGTCTTTGCCGCTCGGCTCTCCCTGATAGGCGTTTTTACATTTTGGATAGTTACTGCAAGCGTAGAAGGCACCGCGACGGCTGAATTTTTTGACTATTTTACCTTCATGGCAAATCGGGCATTCAACTTCTTTTCCGGAATCAGAACCGATATTTTTAATATTTTTGCATTTAGGATAAGCCGAGCACGCCAGAAATGGCCCATATTTACCAGTTCGAACTTTCATGGCCGCGCCGCATTTATCGCAAACCTCACCGGCGTATTTTTTTTCTAGTTCTAATATTTTAGGATCAGCTGGTTTATCGCTAGCTGCGCCACCCCCCATTTTTTTAATATTGCGGCAGTCCGGAAAGGCACTGCAAGCTAAAAATTTTCCGTAACGTCCAGTTTTAATCAACATTTTCGCGCCACACTTATCACAAATTTCCTCTGATTGTTCTTCTGGCATAATATCGCTTTTATTAATTTCTTGATATTTATTTTCTAAATTTTTACTGAAGTCTTCATAGAATTCGCCGATAACTGGTTGCCATTTTTTTTGCCCCTCGGCGATTTCATCTAAATTATTTTCCATTTGCGCTGTAAATTGATAATCAACAATCTTAGGAAAATGAGCGATTAATAGGTCGGTTACCACAAAGGCAATTTCCGTTGGTTTTAAACGTTTATTTTCATCGCGTTCCACATAATTTCTGGCAATAATGGTGGCGATTGTCGGGGCGTAGGTTGAAGGTCGGCCGACGCCATATTTTTCCATTTCTTTTACCAAGCCGGCATCGGAGTAGCGTGCTGGCGGATTAGTGCTATGGGCCTCGGAAATTATTTTATCCAAATTAAGCGCATCGCCAGCTTTTAAAATAGGCAATAATTGTTCTTTAGTTTTTTCTGGCCAAACTTTTAAATACCCAGGGAAAACAATGGTCTGCCCATTAGCTCTTAAAATATAATTTTCTTGAGCAGATTTTGCTTCGGCGTCGATTATTGTCGCCTCTAAACTGGCGGCAGACATTTGACTAGCAACGGAACGCTGCCAGATCAAGCGGTATAATTTTTCTTCGCTTCCCTCTAGTTGGGATTTTAAATTTTCGGGGGCAGCTAAAGCCTCTGTCGGTCTAATCGCTTCATGCGCTTCTTGCGCATTTTTACTTTTGTTTTTAAAGACACGTCCGCCAGAATAATATTCTTTCCCTAGATTATCAATAATCCAATCCTTAGCCTCACTAATAAATTTCGGTGACAAATTAAGCGAGTCGGTGCGCATGTAAGTGATATGCCCTTTTTCGTATAATTTTTGAGCGACGGTCATTGTTTGTTTAGCGCTATAGCCTAAATGACGATTAGCCGCTTGCTGCAAGGTTGAGGTGGTAAAGGGGGCGGCTGGAGATTTACTAAGATTTTTTTTCTCGGTCTTGCTTATAGTATAAGAACAAACTTCTAATATTGTTTTTATTTTTTCCGCATCAGCTTCTTTAATTGAAAGTTTATCAAAAGATTTGCCGTTTATTTTTAATAGGTCGGCCTGAAAATTATCTTTTCCGTCTTTATTTAAATCGGCGCTAATTGTCCAGTAATCTTCTTTTTGAAAAGCCTTTATTTCTTTTTCTCTTTCAATAATTATTCTGGTGGCGACACTTTGAACACGCCCGGCCGATAATCCTTTAGCCACTTTTTTCCATAAGAAAGGCGAAAGCTTATAGCCGACTAAGCGGTCAAGGACGCGACGAGCTTGTTGGGCATCAACCATGTTCAAATCAATATTTCGCGGATGCTTTAAGGCCTCTTCAATCGCCGCTTTAGTTATTTCATGAAAAACAATGCGCTTGGCTTTATGGTCGTCCAGCTTTAAAGCTTGCGCTAAGTGCCAAGCAATAGCCTCTCCTTCGCGGTCTTCATCAGAAGCTAAAATAACCTCGCTGGCTTTATTAGCAGCAGCTTTAAGGGCGGTGACAGTTTTCTTGGCTTTGGTTGGGATGACGTATTTAGGAACAAATTCATTTTCTAAATCAACGCCTAATTCCCGACTCGGCAAATCACGAATATGGCCGAAAGAAGATTCTACTCGGTATTTACCATTTAAGAATTTGCTGATAGTCTTGGCCTTGGTTGGTGATTCTACAATTATTAAATCCATATTGACAATAAGTTTAGTAAAATTAGAAGCTTAGATTAAAATAGCCGTGACGATTCTCAATTACTTTTTTAATCTCCAATATACTTAGTTTACTATTTATCGTGGCGGTGTCAAGTTTGGTTTTTTTGACAATTTCGTCCACGCTAACTAAGTCGCCGTTTTTCTCCGCTTCTAAAATTATTTTATAAATGAGCATCTCGACCTTATCAGCGCTTTGGTAATTTAAGGTTTTTGTTGCTTGGTCGGATTTATTTTTTAAGTTAGTTTCAATTTTTAAGACTTCTAAAATGTCAGCACTTTTTAGAATAGGGACAGCTCCTTCCCTGATTAATTTGTTAGTACCGCTGGAGGAATTTGAAAAAATACTTCCCGGGATAGCTAGAACGTCGCGATTTTGTTCCAAGGCCAGTTGCGCCGTGATTAAAGAGCCTGATTTTTCAGCCGCTTCTATTAATAATACCGCCTCACTGAGACCGGAAATCAAACGATTGCGGCGCGGAAAATTTTCTTTTTTGGCCGGATAGTCCGGCGGGAATTCAGAAAGCAATAATCCTTGTTTAGCAATAATTTCTTGAGCTAATTGACGATTAACGGCGGGATAAATACTGGATTTTTTTAGACCGGAGCCCAAGATGGCGATTGTTAGCCCTGCATTTATTAAAGTTTGCCGGTGAGCCAGGCTATCCACTCCTAACGCTAAGCCACTAACAATAATTATTTTTGAGTTTGTCAGTTCAGGCATAAATTCTTTAAGAACCCTTTCGGCATAAAGAGTATTTTTACGCGAACCGACGATTGCTAATTGCGGCCTTTGATTGATTAATGAAATATTGCCTTGATAAAAGAGGATTGGTGGCGGCGAAGAAATCTCTTTCAAAAGTTTAGGATATGAAGCGTCGTGCCAAGATAGAAAGGAAATTTTTTCGGCTTGTATAATTTCTAACAGCTTAGCTAAAGAAAAATTTTGGCGCCAATTTATAAATTTATCAGTCCACTCTGAAGATAATCCTAGTTGGAGTAGCTTTTCTCCACTAACTTCAAATATTTTTCCTAAGTCAGGAAAAAATTTTTCTAAGTGCGCAATTTTTTTAGGCCCCAGATAAGGACAAGCTGCTAAACCTAAAAGTGCCAATCTATTGTTTATCATATAAAAAAGAAATTAGCTTTTATTATACGATAAACAATATAAAATCTCGCTAAAATAGCGAGATTAAATAATAACCACAATATTTAAAGGTTATAAATCAGTACTTGAATATTTGTTAGCCGTAGTCTTAATGGATTCCAGCTCTTCTTTGCCAAAGGGCTGAAGAACAAATTTTTCTGCCGGGATATGAGTTCGCAGTAATTCATTTTTAATGCCCAGACGCAGTCGTTTAAATTTCTGTGTCTTTAGGTGCTTGATTATGGAGGCAATCCCGCGGTGGCCGGCGCTGCCGGAGTCAGTAGCTATTTTGCAAATTCCCATATCTAAATCCAAATCATCTTGAATAACAGTCAGGCAATCATTTAAATCTTCATCTTTTTTGGAAAAGATTCCCAGATTTTTACTTAGCAAGCCGTAATAATTTAATATTTTTTGAACGCTCTGTCCGGACTCATTCATGAAGGTTAATGGTTTTATAAAAATTAAACCATCAACTTCTTTAATCAGAGCGTTAAATTTTTTATTTGTTTGCCAATTATCAGCCCCGATTAAATTATCCAAAAAAATCCAACCCGCATTATGACGTGTACGTTCATATTGATTTCCTGGATTGCCTAAACCGACAATTATTTTCATAAAATTAGTCTTCGCTATCTTCGTCGTTATCTTCATCGATATCCGGTTTTTGTTTATGCTTCGGTTCTTGATAAGTAGTATGAGACTTTCTATTTTTAGTAACGCTAATATGGATGGGGGTGCCGATAAGCCCATATTTTTCTCGCAGACGATTTTCTACAAAACGGACATAAGAGAAATGAAGATCGTCATTAGGGCCGATTCGCAAAATAAAGGCCGGGGGATTATTTTTTTTCTGGCGAAATTCATAGATATGAGGCGCCTTTAAGCCCTTGCCCTTAGCCGGTTTATGAATTTTAACCACGTGCTTTAAAAATTTATCAGTTTGAGAATCGCTGAGCTCCAGTTTTCGTTGCTTATCAATACTAATAATTAAATCTAAAATTTTGTTAACCTTCTCTCCGGTTTTAGCGGAAATAAATTGGACTGGCGCCCAAGTTGCAAAAGGCATTTTGTCATATAAAATTTCCGTCCATTTTTTGGTATTTCGATCAGGAATTAAATCCCATTTATTGGCGATAAAAATTAAACTTTTATTTCGGTCGACAATTTCTTGAATTAATTTGGAATCTTGATGAGTAAGTGGTTCGCTGATATCAAGTACTAGCATGGCAATTTCTGCTTTTTCCAGAGATTTTAAGGATTTTAAAATCCCCGGCTTTTCCAGCCCCTTGGTTTTAGTTCCTTGTTTGGAAATGCCGGCGGTGTCTACTAATTTTATTTCATGCCCCCCGTAAGCGATATGGGTGTGCTGCGGTTCTCTGGTTGTGTGGGCGAGAGGACTAACGATGACACGTTCATATCCTAAGATTGAATTTAATAAAGATGATTTGCCAACATTAGGTTTACCGATAATGCAGACACTTATTTTATTTTCTCCTTCCAATTCGGCAGCTTTTTTAAATTTACGTTTATTATCAATCCTTTCAATAATCTTATCTAGCAAGTCGCCAGTTCCCATCCCACTGGCCGCAGAAATAGCAAAAGGTTCACCCAGATTTAGTTTGTTAAATTGGGCGGCTTCGGAAGCATTTTTAAAGTTATCAACCTTGTTGGCAATTAACATTAGCTTCAATCGATATTTATCGGTTTTTTTAAGGATAGTTGCCAGCTCCTTATCTTCCGGCAAGATGCCAACCTTAGAATCGACGACAAATAAAATTAAATCCGCCTGGTCTAAATATCTTTTAGCTTGTTTTTGTGTTTGCTCATCAATACTAGTGCCGTTTAATTTTTTGGTGGCTAAATATTTCCAATCTAATAAACCTGCAGTATCTACTAAATCAAAAGCGCTGTTTGACCATTCGACTGTTCCTAAATTACTATCACGGGTAGTGCCCGCGATATCAGAAACTAATGCCTGATTCCTTTCCGTCAGACAATTAAAAAGTGTCGATTTGCCGACGTTGGTGCGTCCGCAAATAGCTACTAGCGGTAATGTTTTTTTTACTTCCATATTAGTTTGTTGTATTAGCGTCAGTTCCGAGAATTAACAGGAAGTCGGCGACGTTCGCCTGTTCTTGATATTCTTTAATCCAAGGAGTTGAAGCATCAAATCCTTGTTCTGCTCCAGTCGCTTTTTTAATTGCTTCTAAAGCCTCATTTTTTTTGCCATAAGTAAAATCAAAAACTAAAGTTTTCGCATAGCCTCTTTCTGGGGCATTGCCAGTTTCTTTGACTGTTAGTCCTAATTCTTGCAGATTAGCCGCCGTGGAGCCAGCTAAGCCACTAATCCAGGTCCCATTTTTAACAGTAACACTAGCCTCTTCGCTAATTTTTTTTATTTCTTCTATTTCAATCGGTTCTTGATTATTAAATATATCTCTAATCAAAGCATTAATTTTAGAAAAATTTCCAGCTATTGGCACTAAAATATAAGCACCTTCGCTGCTGATAGTAGAAATTAATAAGCCGTCCGGGGCATCGCTTAAAACCTGGTTGATTATTTGGTTTTTATCAACATTTTTAAACAAATCCCAAGCACGTAAAATTTCCCAGACGCTGAAGTTGGTGCTGACATGCTGGCTAAATTGACTAATTAATTTACCGATAGTTACTGGATTCAATAAAGTTTGTTTGGATAGTAATTTTTCCTTCACAGCCTCCAAAATAAGTTGTTGTCTTTTAGCGCGGGCAAAATCAGAGCCTTCGCCGGCAACACCATGACGGCTGCGAGCATATTTAAGCGCTAGCTCCCCGTCCATAGTTTGGACTCCTTTTTCAATATGCAAATGCTCGTAGCGGGCGTAGTAATCAGGATTGTCTTCTTGTCCTAAAATCGGATAAGCATAATCATCAAGAGTATTTTCGACATTAACTGTCACTCCTCCAAGTTCGTCAATTACATTTTCAAAGCCGGCAAAATCAACCCGGACATAATAATCAATATTAAGATTAAATAGTTTGCTAAGAGAGCTAATTGTTGCTTGTCCGCCGCTTCCCGCCTCCTTGGCTTCCGCAAAAGCGTTAATATTATTTATTTTTCGATACCCGGCTTCTTCTAAAGGAACTTGTAAATCGCGCGGGACAGAAACTAAGGCCACTTGTTTGGTTGAAGGTTTTAAGCTAGCCAACATAATCGTGTCGGAAAGATAAGCACCATCATGGCCTTCGCCGCCCATACCTAAAAGCAAAATGTTGATGCGGTCATTTTCCTCGCCCTTTAATTGTTTATCTGTGCTCGGAACCAGGTGTTTTATTTTATTAAACAATCCGCTTTCTGCTAGCCAGCCAGAAGCATTTTGACTAGACATAATAACGCGACTGGAAAAAACTAAACCGATTACCACAACAGCAATCACATAAGCAGTAATTTTCTTTCTTTTTTTATTAACCGGAGCTACAAACTCCTCTTGGCCGGATTCTCTAGCCTCTTGTTTTTCTAACTCTTCCATTTTTTTCTTAAAATCAATCATAAATAAATTTGGTCGGGCTGCCCGGAATTGAACCGGGATCACACGCACCCGAAGCGTGTATAATAGCCTTTATACCACAGCCCGCTATTTAGCATTTTGCAAAAACGCTGGTGGACTTGAGGGGACTCGAACCCCTTACCTCTGCAATGCGAATGCAGCGCTCTACCAGATGAGCTACAAGCCCTAATTTTAGCTCAGGAAAATGGTCGGGCTGCCCGGAATCGGACCGGGGCTACATGCACCCCATGCACGCGTACTACCATTATACTACAGCCCGCAAACATAAAAATAGGCCTATGTCTAAACCTGCTCCTATCTTAACATAAAATATGGATATTTCAAGCAGAGTTTTGGACTTGTTTTTTTAGAGAAATAAGTTAAAGTTTGACAAAATTTTTTTATAGATTAAGATATAAGCAAGAGTCTCCTATCGAGACGACACTACGCACGTTTAGTGGCATGAAAAAGTGAGAATATGCTTAAAGATCACCAGTGGCTACGAGAAGATATTCGTGCGATATCACCCAACTTAGTTGATTGGATAGCCAAAGGTATGGCTATGTTATAAAACTAATATTTGTTTGTAGCATGCGGACTCGAATTCCGTAGTGACATTTGTTGCGAAATAGCCTCTATTCTCACTTTTCTCTTTTTCTCGTTCTTTTTTAAAAATTTTGCGGGAATAGCTCAGCCCGGTAGAGCGATACCTTGGTAAGGTATAGGTCGTTAGTTCAAATCTGATTTCCCGCTCAAGCTCTGTTTATCATACAGAGCTTTTTTATTAGTGATTGCTTTTAAGCCGATTTTACATTAGAATATTAGTATAAATGATAATTTTATGGAAAAAAAAATAGAAACTAAGAAAACAATCTTTTCTGGTATTAAGCCTAGCGGCGATATTCATATCGGCCAATATATTGGCGCGATTTCTCAGTGGGTGAAAATGCAAGAAAAATATAATTGTATATTTTCGATTGTTGATTATCACGCGATTACCGTCAAACAAAACCCTGAAGAATTACGCCGGCGGATAATTGAAATTACCAAAGTTTATTTGGCGGCCGGGGTTGATCCTAGTAAATCAATTATTTTTCAGCAATCAGCGGTAACTGCTCATACCGAATTAGCTTGGATTTTAAATTGTTATGGCGCGCGGATTGCCGATATGAACAAAATGACCCAATTTAAGGATAAGGCGGGTGCTAATCAGGAATCGGTTTCGGTTGGTTTGTATGATTATCCGGTTTTAATGGCTGCCGATATTTTATTGTATGATACTGAAATTGTACCGGTCGGCGAAGATCAGAAACAGCATGTAGAGCTCGCACGTGATATTGCTAAGCGCTTCAACAATGAATTTGGCGAAACATTTTTAATCCCACAAGCCGTAATTAAGCAAGAAGGCGCGCGAGTGATGTCGCTTTTAGACCCAAAAAAGAAAATGAGCAAGAGTGATAGTAATCAAAATAATTACATCAGTCTTTTAGATGATACGGAAACAGCTCGTAAAAAAATTATGCGCGCGGTGACTGATTCTGGAAGCGAAATCGAATATGATTTAGAAGATAAGCCAGCTCTTTCTAACTTATTAACTATTTATGCCCAACTAGGAACGCGCGAGATTCCGCGTCTGGTTAAGGATTATCGGGGTAAGGGCTATGGCGACTTTAAAAAAGATTTAGCTGATGTGGTAGTTAAATTTTTAACAGATTTTCAGAAGAAATATAACAAGATTAGTGACGACAAAGTTATAAAAATTTTAGAAGCGGGTCGTAAAAAAGTTGAAAAATTGGCCAGCGCTAAAATGGAAAAGGTTAGACAAGTGATTGGGGTAAGATAATATGAATAAAAAGCAGGCCATTATAGGAGATGATTGGCAGAACGCTTATAAATGGCAATTTCAAGCTTATCCGTTTTTTACATCTGTTTATATTGCCGCCTCAATTAAAAAAATAGACAGTCGGTATAGCATATTTTTTGATGATGCCATAAATGATTTTAATAATGGTAATTTAACGCTTTTTAAGAAAAGTGGAACAATTTTAAAAATTGGACGGCGTATTATTAGAGAAACTTTGACTGGCAACACTGAATATTTACGCGATTTGATAAAGTTGCAGAACGAATTAGAACAAGCAATAAAGGTTTGTCATGTTGCGCGTAGAAAGAATACAAATACTTTGGGTAAATGGTGGGACGACACGGAGTCGGCCCTTTTTCATACCACCAACCTGTTATTTTCTTTTGATTATCCCTTCGATAACTTCTTAATGGAGCTGAGTAGGAAGCGGCCAGATGATTTTCATTTTTTGATTCATAAAATAAATGATAATCTGCCGTCTTTTATGACTGAAGCGGGTATTTATTTGCACCAGCTAAATAAAAAAAATACAAAGTTTGATTTGGTTTTTAATAAGTTTATTAAAAAGTTTTCTTGGTTGCAAAATACATATTGCGGACCCTCCCTATTGACGTCTGCTTGGTTAAAAAAATATTTGCGTGATTTAAAAACAGAAACTAGTCCTAGTTTGGTTAAAAAAACAAAAATTACGCCAGCGCGAGACTATCGTAATTTAATAAAACTGGCTAGAACCGCAGCTATTGTTAGAGACAGAAAGAAAGAGCTGCTTTTGGTGGCTATTGATTTGATGGACGCCTGGCTTAAAGACGTCTGTCGCCAGAATAAATATAACTATAAATGTTTGCGCTGGCTGACAGTTGATGAAGTAAAAAACTTAGTAGTTAATAAGCAATTATCATATTTAAACGCTGCGGCTGAATATGAAAAAAATCACAGGCGTTTTGGGTTGATGTTTAGTCCGGGTTATATTGATGTCAGTAAAAAAACTTTTGATGCCGTATTATCATTAAATAATAGCGATGGCGCGAACGTTCTCCGTGGCGTATCAGCTAGCCCGGGGATTTATACTGGCAGGGTAAAGATTATTTTAAACGCTCAAGCGGGAATAAATAATTTTAAATCAGGAGATATCTTGGTTACCTCAATGACTCGCCCTGAGTTTTTGCCGCTCATGAGTAAGGCGGGGGCATTTATAACCGAGGAAGGAGGTATTTCTTGTCATGCGGCCATCGTCGCTCGGGAAATGAAAAAGCCCTGTATTATTGGTGTTAAAAATGTAACCAGAATTTTGAAAGATGGCGATGTTGTCCAGGTTGACGCTAAAAGCGGTTTAGTTACGAAATTAGTAAAATAAAAAAAAAGAAGAGCGGCCGTTTGATTGGTCGCTCTTTTTATTTTGTTTATCGTTTTTGCTTTATAATTTAGCAATCGCGATATCCATATAGTCCCGTACATACGGGTGAAGAGTTTCACGGAATTCTTCCGTGTAAGTTTTAGTGGTAATTATTTGCGGATCAAAATGAGACTGATCCAAATTTAAATTGCCAATACTTTCAGCGTAGAAGACGACGGCGATAGCGTCGACTCCTTTTCCGTGTCCGTAGGGATCGGTTCCGAGGATTACTCGAGCACATCCGATTTCCTGGATGTTGCTTAGTTCAAGCCCGCATTCGGACTTAGTTCTTTTGCTTAGAGATTCTTCGTTAGAAAATCCTTTAAGAATACGACCGCCAAGGGGCCACAGAATGTTTATTGCCGGTTTTGTTCGACGCCTTACGAGCAGTATGCCGTCGGCATACTTGATGAAGACATCGTGACAAGCCATTATTAAATTGGCGTTAGCTGCGCGGTATTCCTTTTCCTGCATAAACTCGGTTTGTTTCATTTTTTCCAGGTCAACCGGAGCATCATTTTCAACTGAATAGTGTTTCATTTTACGATTTGTGTTTTTTTGTTTTTGTTTTTTCTTTACTTAACCCTTTCGTTTAACGGTTTGTCATTCACCCAATGCCATAACATCGCCGTTATCGGCAAAGACGCCGTGTATTGGAAAATAAGCTTAAGAATAATACCAAAAGCCATTCCAAAATTAATTGCTAAAGTAATAGCGAAACAGTTGATTAATAGTGAAGACACAAGATTTTCAATGCCAAAATTCGCCATAATAACAAGCAGTATCCCGAACATCGAAAAAAGCATAATCGATACGAATAATTTAAGATAGCAAATTTCTCGGGTTCTTAACCATAACTGTTCTTCAAGCCCTGAAAATAAGGCCAAAGATATCCCCGTTAATAAGCTCCAGCAAAAGCCCAATATGCTTCCCCATACAACGGTACTATATATCACCTCGTAGTAATAAGGAGAATAGTTAATTTGGATTACGATAAACCCTGAGGTAAGGGCCATTGTAAAGAAATAGAGAAAGTAAAATAAATCCCCAAGCTTTATTTTGTGCCACTCCTGTCTTATCTGCAAATAAAATCTAATAGAAATTATTAACAGGCATATTAAAATGAAGATAATTGGGAGATGAAAGAAAGGATTTATTTTCCACGGGAGATTAATTTCTGCTGGTAAATTCCAAAAAGACGTTCTGCCGTACTCATCATATTCATAAAGTAGTATTCTGCTACTTTCTGTAAAGTTACCAATCAAGAAGTACGAGAGGTAAGCGCAAGCAATTATTGCCGTAAGAAGGAGCGGTGCTCTAAAGAAAGAAGGCACCGGCAAGAAGAATAAACTGGCTGTTTTTTTCATGATAAATTTGTTTTTTGCGCCGTTTTTGCGGCAGTGATTACTAATTTTTTTGGAACAAAAATTTATACAAATTTTTAGGATCAGTTCCTAGCTCAATAAGATCTAATCTTTTTTTGTTGCTGAATTCTTTTCCATAACGAGCGCGATATTGAATATTTAATATTTCATAATATCTTTGCCCTTTGTTGAAGGAGATACCGATTCCGGTGCCAGTTTCAAACATACTTTTCTTACTTCCCCAGTCGCGTAAAAAACTGAAGACGAGTTTAGGCTCAATTTTTCCAATTTTTCCAATGGAAATTTTGTGAATTGCCGACTCAAATTGAGTCTTAAAATAAGTCCGGTTTACGGCTTTAAAATTCACTCGGTCGGCAACATAGCCTTCGGAAATATTGGTTCCCTCTCTTTTTGACCAGAAGGCGGTCTGAAATTGGGCGGTTAATTTGCCGTTGTGAAATGGGCGATTTAGTTTATCGGAAATGTTTATCCAAAAATTGAATTGATTTCCAATATCCTTTTGCCACACCTTATCTCCGGTGTTAGCATCATCGCGACCATAATCGGCAAAACGCTTGAAGGACGGACTTGCACAGAGGGCGTAAGAATAATTTTCATTAATTTTACCCCAGCTAGAGTACGTTACTCCTAAGAATAATTCCAGTCCGCGATACAAATAATCATTGAAGTTGCAACCAACGTTGCTAACTCCGGTGAAGCCACCAAACAGGTGATTTTTTTTCACTGATCGCAAACTTAGTTCGCTATAAGTGAAATATCCGTCACCGCCTTGATCTGCGAAGTATCCGGAACAGGCATAAGTGCCGATTTCGTTAATCGCCTTAGCTTTTTTTGTAGAAATACTATCCTGACTATCTTTAGCCAGAGTTGGTGTTGAGAACATAAGCGCCATAATGGCAACAAAAAACAAAACTACATACTGTTTTTTCATGATTGATTTTATTATGAAGGTTAATATTAAATTTCCTTGTTTGTTAAAGTCCAGGCTTAACCAGAAATTATATCACATTTTCTTAATAATGTCAATGATTATTAGGCCTTAAATCACTAATTATGGCTATTATCACAACAAAAAACCACCTTTTACGGGTGGTCTTTTGACAATCATGCAATGAATTGTGAGTCTAATTGGCACCAATTCGGTTTTTTGCCATATTCCGAAGAATATAGCCACTCTAACACTGAAGTTAGAGGCGACTAACTCTTCTTTCCACGTGGAAAAGAAGAATTGTTCTCCCTAGAAAGGAGGTGATCCATCCACAGCTTCCGCTACGGATGCCTTGTTACGACTTCGTCCCTGTCATCAGTCTTACCTTCGTCCCACAAAAGTGAGCCTTCGGGCACTACCAACTCC
>JBAYKT010000010.1:0-44428 GCA_041664445.1 Patescibacteria group bacterium
AATTTTTTATTGTGTACTTTGAAAAATAAATTAAAAATAACCATAAAAGGAGGAAATAGCATGAAAATGAAAACTAACAGCCCGAGCAATGTAAAAACCGGGTGGAGTCAAAAGTTTTTTTATAAGGTTGAAAGCGACGCTATGCTGGATAATCTTATCAAGTTGTTTGCCAAGCATGGCAATGATTGGTCAATGAAAAAAGAGACGTTTGATAAGATCGTCGCTAAAAGTAAAATTGATAAATATTTTTATTTTACCCCTGTTCGCGATCAAGTATTGGAAGTGGATGGGGACAATATTCGTTTTCGAGAATATGTTGCCGAGAGCTTGCTGACCTATAGTTGGCGTTGGTCTATGAGAAACGCGTTAAAAAATTTAAAGAGAACCGCGTTTTTTGAAATGTGTATCACTATGTTTACCGGATGTGCAAAAAAAGAAGGTCTTATAAAAAATTAGCAAAATGGAAAAAACACTGAACTGTAAAATTAACGGGGTTATTGAGATGCTCCCACTCTACACTTATGTAAAAACTCCTGAGGCTCTAAAAGTCTTGTTTGAGAAACTGGAAAGACTGGGTTATCAAATTAGCCCCTCAGAAAGGATTGTTGCAAAACGATCCAGCAAGATGCAACAAGCTCAACTCTGGTTTGCAAGTTTGTCTGCTCCTAAAGGCAAAAAGAAAAAAGGGTTTTTTGAAGAACCCGAGGCTCTGCCTGAATCGCTTACGATTCGCGAAACTTGGTCTTGGGCTCCGCTTCGGAAATCCAGAGAAACCGGTGAAGCTATTATCACTGCTATCGGAATGACGAGTGACTGCGGTTACTACTATCAAGATGGTCGTAAAGAGTTTCATGAATTTCATTTGGAAAGGATGAGAATATTCGTTACAAATTTTACGGATATTCCAATCACTCAGTGGAACGCGATGATTAAAAATGCTCCACTATCAGGACCAGGAATGGTAAAAGCCATTATCGCTTTTTGCCAAAATGTTTCCGTTTCAGAAGTGGAAGTTGAGGACGCTCCTAACGTTGCCCATCTTTTATTGGGATTTTCTAAACTTGGTAAAGGCCAGCCCCGCACAGAAGCTGAAATAACAGCGATGAATAGGGCGGCCGCTAATCATGATATTAGAAAAGATTTTCTGGAAAATATTGGCGGTTAAGGCTTTGGAAAATTGAATGTTAAACATCTTAATGGAAGTAATCATGAACGAACAAAAATTTGAACATTTTAGCAGTTTTGGAACTGCCTTTAAAGCAGACCGTTGCGATTTTCGAAATGGAGTGACAGTTACTATGCCCCAGGGTTTGCCTGCTGAGAATCTGATGTCAGACGTCTCAGAGATGATTGGATATCATGCACATCATGTCTATCCTCATCTCAATCAGTTCTCCGGTTATGATTGTATCGCTTATAAGTTTGCTTAAGTTTAAGTAGTTTTATTCTAATCTTAAAATTTAAGTGATTTTATTTTGCCCCGGAATTTAAAAAAGTTCCGGGGCTTTTTATTATTTCTTCTAAATTGACAAACATCCAGTTTTTATGGTAATTATGTAAATATAGAGTTATTAATCTTTTACCTTAACAATTTAAATACAAATGCTATGAGAAAAATCGCGTTATTGCCACAGAAATTATTGAGCGAATTCTGGCCGCCTCCGCTTATCTTTTTTAAAGATTATTAGGTTGTCGGTTTGACGCTCGCGTATCAGAACCTAGCTAAAATAACGACGATCGCCATCAGATGGTCGGTTGCAGTGATTTTAAAGGCTAAATTTCAGATTACCGATTGGTTTTCTTTTAGTCATGATATAATTATCATGAAAGCGAGCGCTTTAAATCAAGCGACGGAATTAAGCCGTCGCCTAAATCCAAGATTATGTTAGTACAAGGTTTTAACCAAGATATTAATTGGGTTCCGCAGTCATTATTTGATTGGCTCCGCGAACAGCAAACCTCTCATTCCGAAATGGAATATCAGCTTTATTTTTCAAAATACAAATCAGAAGCTGAAAAAGAACTGGGATTAAAATACGAACGGATTTATGGTCCGATGCCTCGGGTACGTCAAGTATCATTTCCTCGGCCTGAAGGAGTTTGGGCTATAAAAATCATTGGCGATCAAGTTGAAGCCTTTATGGCTTCAGGATTGTCAGGGATGAACGGCTCCTTAACCGCCCCAATATCAATTGCCGGACAATTAGTCCGAGCTTATATTGGCCGAAGCGGCAATTTTGAGGAACAGATGGTTCCTATTAAGCATTTGCTATCTTAATTCGCACTTTTAAAAAAGGGGAGTTTATTTAAACCCCCTTTTTGCTTATATTGACACAATCAAGTTTTTATGATATTATAATTTGAACACCAAAGTCCTTTAAAATCATAAAAACCGATATAGATGAAACAAATTCCTTTAAACAAGATGGTGATATTTTTCGCCGCTGGCTTTGAGCTAACTGAACACTTTATTTTTTCAAGCCAAACGACGGCAGTAATCCCTGCCAATTCCTATTGGAAAATTGTGCTTGATCTTGGCCGCCAAGAAATGAAGGTTGTCCTTCAAAACTGCCAAGACAAAAGCCAAAAAGTGATTAGCTATGGCCACCTCGGAAAAATATTTTCCATGCAAACTGATGAAATTATGATTATGCGCGAGGAAGATGTTCCGATTATTATTAATCTTTAATAAACGGAACATCCAAACACCCAAAAGCATTCAGAAGACATTCTGTCTGCTTTTTATTTTGACTTTAGGCCGGTTTTATGGGATTATAAAATTAGGATAAAAATGTTTTAAACTCAAAATAATATGTCGGATTTCTTCGGCTTCCTATTTTTTATAAGCGTCATTCTGCTCATCATCGGCTTAAGTCGACCGAGTATTTTTCAAAAATTATTTAAGGGCCGAACCCTGGATAGAAAGTTTATTTTAAAAATTTTTGGCATTCCCGCCCTTATCTTTTTTATCTTAATTTGCATCACAGCTGATCCAAGGTCTCAAGAAGAATCAAATCCGTTAGACAATCAGCAACAATTTGAAGAAAATAGCTTCAAAGAAAATATCGCAGCGGAAGATGAAGTTATCCCTGTCGCCAGTCTCAGTCAAGCACCAGACGCAACTTTATATCAAGTGACGCAAGTGGTTGATGGCGATACGATTAAGGTGTTGTTGAACGGGCAAACGGAAACTATTCGTTTAATTGGCTTGGATACGCCAGAGACGGTTGACCCGCGCAAAGCAGTTCAATGTTTTGGACAGGAAGCCAGTAACAAGGCGAAGGAATTATTAGCTGGAAAGCAGGTGGCCCTAGAAGCTGATAGCACTCAAGGCGAACGCGATAAATATGGCCGGCTTCTGCGCTATGTCTTTTTAGAAGATAGAGCCTTGTTTAATAAGTTGATGATTAGCGAGGGCTATGCCCATGAATATACTTACGATAGCAACCCCTACAAATACCAAGCCGACTTTCAAGCGGCTGAAAAAGAGGCGCGCGAAAATAATCGCGGTTTATGGAGTGCGGAAACTTGTGCCGGCGACACCACTCAAGTCGCTAGCGCTTCTGGCAGTTCTCAAGAGACCGTTCAAAGCAATACTGCTTTAGTCGCCTTGGCGGCGAGTGATAGCGAGCAAACAACTACTGACAATACCACGACTAATAATATTAGCGGACCGCAAGTAAAGAAAAGCACGAGTGATATTTGTCATGAGAAGGGAACGACGTATTATGAGCGGACCACTAATTATGAAACCTTTGATTCTATCGAAGCTTGCCTCGCGAGTGGCGGAAGATTGCCGAAGAGATAATTATTTTTTAAGTTATTAATTATAACTAATATGAAACTAAAAAAACTTGGTAGATTAGTTGTTTGGTTAGTTTATTATTGTGTCCTAGCGCTTATCTTCGTTTTTGGTCTGCTCTCACTTTTGTGGTTTATTTTTGAGCCCCTTGATATGTATCATGTAAACATCATTACCGCGAGCCTCGCCATGATACTGGTACCAATTTACGGAGTATTTTATAAGAACAAGTTGATTCAAAAATTAGCTAAGGTTATTTTTTTGATAATTTTATTAATCTTAATATTCTCAGTCGATTATTTAATGATGGACTATTTTGATTTAACGCCCTACGTGTTAACAGTTTTAGCTCTAATTCATTCATATCGCACTGAGCTAAGATCTTGGTTAGCATCTTCATAGGCGCCAGTAGTGGTTTATGGAGTGCGGAAACTTGTACCGGCGATACCACTCAAGTCGCTAGCGCTTCTGGCAATACTTGTCCTGCGAGTGGCGGGAGATTGCCGAAGAGATAAATAGTTTAAATATTAATAAATTAATTTAATGCTAACTGTATGAGTGTTATTCAAAAAATAATCATCAGTGCCGCCAGTATTATTGTTTTAGCAGCGGCGGGGTATTTCTTAAAAAACGGTTCAAACGATTCAACTCCAAAGCAAATTGATGGCCCGGAAAAAATAGTCGCGGACTATAAAGATTTGTTAACTGAAGCTGAAAAATTACAGCAGTCTGTTGGTGCTAATTGCGACAATAAAAAAGAGGTAAATAAAAAAATAGCGGAAATGGAAAAAAAGTTAGTCGATTTGTCTAATCGTAAAAATCAGTGGTTGGAAAATGTGCCTAAATTGCCAGACGTTGAGCCAGAATTAGTTCCAGAAGAACCGCTTGGTCGTCCGGGGTCAGAGGTGCCTGAGTTAAGCTCTAGTGTACCGCCTTTGCCGGATATATATCCTGAAGATATAGAAGTTCTTGGTTCACAAGTTCCTGAGCTAAGTTCCAATGTACCGCCTTTGCCGGATATTAGCGACGAGTACATTCCAGAGATGCCCGAACTTAATCCCGGCCGACCCGGGTCTGAAGTGCCCGAGTTGAGTTCAGATGTGCCAGAGTTGCCGGATATATATCCTGAAGACATAGAGGTTCCTGGTTCACAAGTGCCTGAATTAAGTTCGGATGTGCCGGAGTTGCCAGAAATTAGTGAAATGAATATTTTTGATCCCGATGAACATATTTTTCAAATTGATGAAAGCGAGCGCAAAATAAAAAATATTTTACAGGCTTTAAAAGATTTATGCCAAGAGGAAGAACCGGCTCCAAAAGTTATTTCTGATAAATGTAGTGATGCTTGTCAAAGGCACAAAGATTGCGCCGCCTATACCGAAGATGTGACTGCGGCTGATTTGGATGATGCCTATAATACTTGCATGGAAGAATGTATTACTTGGCCACAGGAAGTAATTAAATGTATTAATGCTATTGATATTAAAAATCCTAACGATTGTGTTAGCTTTATGCAGTGCCAGCTTCCACAACTTTATGAAGAAAGATATCTTCGATAAAGTATAGAAATAAAAGTTAATTCTATGAAAATCATTAAAGCCACAACTAAACATTTGCCGGAAATAAATAAATTAAATAAAACTTATTTTAAAGAAGTGCGGGATTTTGCTAAAGTGATTACCGGCCCGAATGATTATTTTTATGTGGCCATTGAAAATGAGAAAGTTATCGGCTTCAGTGGTTTTCATTATTACGCCTGGAATAATACCGCTTCGGTCATTGATATTTTTATCCATCCTAAACTCCGCGGCCAAGGCCATGGCAGTAAGTTAATTAAAAAAGTAATCAGCCAGGCGCGCCTGACTAAAGCGCGCACCATTATTGCCGAAGCCCCATCGCTGAGCGGCGTCTTAACTTTATATTTAAAAAATGATTTCCGAATCTGCGGTTTCAATGACCGTTATTATGATAACCAAGGTCGGGAAATTGCTTTCTTCTTGGCTAGGGATTTGAAATAATAATTATATGACTATCTGGGATAACATTTATCAAAAATACCAGCAGGGCGGCGAAGCTTATGCAACTTTACGACCGGAATTGATTCCGGAATTTTTGGAATTTATAAATCAGCATGATTTTAAAGAGAGGCGGGTTTTAGATATTGCTTGTGGTAATGGCAAGTATTTAGTTTTTTTAAAAAGTCTGGGGTTTCAAGTTACCGGAATCGATTCTAGCCCAACCGCCGTGGAAATGTCCAAAAATGTCTTAGCGGATTCAGAGGCCGTCAAATTAGCAGACATGTATGAATATCAGCCGGCGCCGGAATATTATGATTTAATAATTTCTATCGCCGCCATTCATCATGGCTTGAAAGAGCAAGTAGCCGCCGCCATCAAACGGATCTGCGCCGGCCTTATTCCGGGTGCTTATGCTTTTATCACTCTTCCGGATAATGAAGGCAGTTCTCATTGGACCATGATGACTGAGCATGAAGAAGTTGCTCCCGGTGTCCGCGTGCCCCTGTCTGGGCCAGAGAAGGGCTTACCCCATAGTTCCTATACTCGCGCTGAAATTGAGGCCATGTTTGCTGATTTTGCTTCTTTAGAGCTTAATCTTTTGGCTGATCGAGGAAGATGGATTATAATTGCTAGAAAATAGTAATAAATTATTAGATATTGACAAAAAGAATATCTCGTGGTATTCTTTTTTGATTGTTAAAATCATATTTTCGAACTTTAAAAACCATATCAAAATGAATCTTTTAAGAAAAATCCAAAAGAGTAATCCTAATTATGTCTCTCAGAATAGACATTGGATCTCAGTCAAACGACACGTCCCCGTAGTTTTAAAAGCGGCTATTTTCGGAGCAATTTTTGCTTTTGCTCAGTATTATGTAAACTACCGTGGCCTTTCCTTTCAGGAAGAAGCCAAGGAAGCTATTATGTTTCTGGCAATGGCCTTTTCCTTCTTTGTGTATGTTATCTTCGCCGGGTATGCTGTCAGTCGAGTTCTCGATGAATCTAAAGAAGTTGCAAAAGCCATAATTCAGAATGATCTTGATACCTTTTTGCTGTATCGAGATGAGCAATTGCCAATCTTAATCCATTTGCCTCTGGGACTCGTTTCCGGTGTTATCATTTTTTTCTTGTTATTTTTTCCTTTCCCCGATGAATTTATCGGGATGAGCTCGGTCTTTGCCATTGTTTTTATGATGTCACTGTTATTCATTGTCACCCAGGAGCTGGATAATTATGAAAACAGTATTTGGTTCAAAACCAAAACGCCTCCTGAATGGTGGCAGATTAATATTGAAAATCATTTCAAACCACAGAGTTCTTAAAGTAATTGTCGAACCTTAAAATTATAAATGATGCAAACAACAAAGTTTTTGACTTCAATCGTTTTTCCTGATGGCGCCAAATTTGGCCGACCAATGTTTTATCACGAGGCAACTGAATCTGAGCTGCCCATTAATCTTTTTGCTCATTCCTCTGGTGGAAATTTGGCATTTTTTAAGAATTGTCATTTCACTGCTTATTTGAGCAAAAACAATGAGCTTATTTCAGCTGATGATGTCCAGAACGGAAAACACATCGTTATCGATGACCAAAAAAATTACATCCTCGATGTATATTTGGAGGCCGATGGAGATGTTCTCTCCAACCACATTACGCTGGTATCATCACTTCCAAAAGAAACCGAGATGCAATTTATGGAAGCCGTTTTAGAAACTGACTTATTTGTTTTCTCTGGATTCAGTGTCATCTTATTTGATATTAAAAAAGAATCCTTTTAAAGCATTCGCTTTTTTCTT
This sequence comes from Patescibacteria group bacterium, assembly GCA_041664445.1. GTDB lineage: Bacteria > Patescibacteriota > Patescibacteriia > Patescibacteriales > UBA12465 > UBA12465. Next base: position 7,617 of record JBAYKT010000010.1, read on the forward strand.
GGCCCCGGAACCGAAAATTTCCGGGGCTTTTAATTTATAATCCAGCAAGATATAATAAACGTATTAAATTAACTAAAAAAGTTTAGAGCCCCTAGCCTTAATTGGAAAAATTATGATAAAAAAAATTATCAGCCGCGTTTCTTTAAGAGTCTTGATTCAAGCTGCTATTGTTGCTTTGATATTTTATTTGGCTCTAGCTCATCAATATTTCGGAATAGAGAAGGCGGCTTCAATTGATGCCTATTGTCCTTTTGGCGGCGTGGAGAGCCTTTTTACTTTAATATTCAAGGGCGAATTTCTTAAGCGAATTTTTACTAGTTCCTTTATCCTGTTAGGCATTTTTCTGATAGCCACTTTATTTTTAGGTCGAGTTTTTTGCGGTTATTTTTGTCCCTTGGGCGCCTTGCAGGAATGGTTGAGGAAGTTGGGAAAAGTCTTGGGCTTCAAGCGCGATTTGGAATTACCCGCGAAGCTTGATAAATATCTCCGGTTTGCAAAATATTTAGTTTTGTTGGTTGTCGTGTATTTTTCTTTTTATTTGGGTGATTTAATTTTTAGAAATTATGATCCTTATAATGCTTTAATGCATTTTGGATATGAATTTGAAGAAAAGATAGTGGCCTATATTATTTTATTATTGGTCTTAATACTTTCTTTATTTTCAAAATCTTGGTGGTGCCGATATTTTTGTCCTTTAGGCGCTTTTTGGGCCTTGGTTAAAAAGATTAGTTTTTTTAAGATTAAAAGAGATGCCGACACCTGTATTAGTTGCGGCATCTGCGATCAAAAGTGCCCGGCTAATCTTAATGTGGCCAGCGCTAAAGAAATAACTGATGCTGATTGTATTAGTTGCGGCCTTTGTATAAAAAAATGTCCTAAGAGCAGTTTAAAATTTACCATTTTAGGCAAAACAATTTCTAAACAATCCTTCTCTATATTAGTACTTGTTTTAGTTGTTCTGCCTTTAGCCTTAGCCCCCTTTACTCCTTGGTGGCAAACCAAAGCTCAATCAAATATTATTAATAGTCAGGGTGAAATTAAGACCGACGATATCCGCGGCAGTAATACTTTGAAATACTTAGTTGAAACCACCAAGGTTCCGCTAGAGGTCTTTCAAGATGAATTAGGATTACCGGCTAATGTTGATGAGACGATGAAGATTAAAGATATTGGTCTGACTTATGGCATTAAAAATGCCGCCGGAACTATTTTAGAAACTCAGGATTTCCGTGATTTGGTTGCCGCCTATTTAGCGGGTGAGATTCATGAGTCAGATTGCCCGTTTGGAGAAACTGATTGCTCTTTCCCGGGTAAATGTGGGAGCTATATTGATCAAGATAAAGATCGGCTTTGTGACCATTCTCAATAATATATTAGTTTGACAAAAATATACCTTATTGGTATATTTTTTTATTACTTTGAAAACTGAATATTAACCATAAACACACGAAAAAATGAAAAACCCAAAACCTGTAAGTACTGATTTTTTAAGTGCCTGTTTGGCAAAAAATTATTCCGGCGCTGAGATTAAGCAAGCCTTTAAAAGCCTGGAAGCCCGGGATGATGAAAAGTTTCTGCATTATTTTCTGGATTGTCAAAAATCTAAAAGTTCCAAGGTTCGTGATTTGGCCTGGGAGCTGGCGATTGATGAAATCAGAAAAGATTTGCTTTGGCAAAATTTTGATTATTTGTTTGAATGTGAGCATTCGGAAAACGCCCAAGTCGTAAAATTGGCCGAAACCCTTCTTTATCAAGCGATGCAAAATAAGGATCGCAAATATCGTTTAGACAAAATTGATTATTTAATTGCTTGTTATCGTTCGCCAAATGAACAAAAACGAAAACAAGCTGATTATTTGGTTGATGGTATTGATTATGCTCTGTATTATCCTTATCTCGATTCCTTGGTAATCTTGGCAAGCGATGACAATGTTAACGTCAGTACTTTTGCGCGTAATCGGGCCATCGATGCCTTGGGGCAGCATTTTGTCAAGAATGAAGAGCTTGAATCTCGTTTTGATTTCATTATGAGTTGTGCCTTGACCGACGATAAATTTGGTCGTGCTAAGGAATTAACGTTTAAAGCGATGTACTTTTGGCCCGCTGAAAAAGTTAAGCCTTATTTTGATTATCTGCTCGCTTGTCGGGACAGTGTTCATGACTGGCCGATGAATGGCTCCACAAAACTGGCAATGCGCGTTATTGCCTCTCTTCCGAATGAGGAGCAAAAACTTCATCTCGCTTATTTGCTAAAGTGTTGGCGTTTAAATGAGGACTCGGAAAAGGCACTCAAGCTTATTCTTAAGATTATTGCGCCTTTACCAACAGCTCAGCTTGCCGAATATGTTGATGCCTTAATCGCTTGTCAGGATTTTCCGAAATTGCGACCGCAGGCTAAGCGTTTAGCTTTGTCTATCAAAGTTGAAGAATTGGAAGTTTGGGAGCGGAAAATTGATGCCATTATGGCTGGACTTTCCAATTTATCTGGCTATCATTTTTCTTTTTTGACCTTGGAGTTAAAAATGAAATTATTGAGTGCTCTGAGTTCAAGCTCATTGTCAGCCAACATCCAGGCTATTTTCACCTGTCATAACCATGCGGACCCTTATATTCAGGCGCAAGCTAAAAAGTTGGCTCGCTCCATTAAGAGTCGAGATTTGAAAGGAAAGGCTATAAAGATAGTTCAAAGAGCCTTTGCTTCCCAGGTTTCCGAATTTAACATTAGGCACATGAGCTTGGCCTTATGTTTTAAAATTCAGTCCGATGAACTTTTATTAGATTTGCGGAAATTGGTTGATGACCATTGTGACCCGGATAAATATCGGTATTTGAAAACGCTGGCTTTTCGGATTAAGCCTAATAAGTTCAATCCGGAAAAAATGTTTGATCTCAGTGGCTATTTTGGGCTCCATTCTTTACTGGCTTTAAGAGCCATTATGTATTGGGATGCTAAAAAATTGAAACGCTACTCGGATAAGATATTCACTTGTCGCTTTCATGAACGTAATCCTGATGTTAAAATTCTCGCCAATCGCTTGTATGACCGAATTCAAAGGGCTAAATTCAACCCTGAGCGGATAGCGGCTGTCAAAAATTTGGCGGTTGCCTAAAACGTTTAAGTTAAAATCACATTTTTTAAAACCCCGGAGCTAAAAAAAGTTTCGGGGTTTCTTTTTTTCTTGGATTCTAATAGAATTAAGATATAAATATTTGATAATAACTATATGCTCAAAGTCGCTGTCGGGTCTTTAAACCCGGTTAAAATCAGGGCCGTTGAATCAGCTTTTAAGGCCATGCTGGGAGAATGCGAAGTTCTTGGTTTTTCGGTGCCGTCAGGGGTCTCTAATATGCCCATGTCTTTTAATGAAATAACTCTAGGCGCTAAAAATCGGGCTCTGGCGGCGCTGCAGACCGGGGATGCGGATTACGGCGTTGGTTTGGAGGGTGGCTTAAATGAGACCGATTTAGGAACCTTGCTTATGGGTTTTGTAGCGATTGTTGATAAGACAGGGAAATGGGGTTATTCGGGCGGCGAGGGTCTTTATATGCCAGATAGGATAGTTCGGGCGGTAAAGGAAAGTGGTAAAGAACTAGGGGAAGTGATGGACGAGTTGCGCGGAGTAACGAATAGTAAACAGCACGAAGGCTGTGTCGGTTATTTTACTGACAATTTAATTGATCGCGAGGAATCGTTTCGAAATCCAACCATTTGCGCTTTATCGCGTTTTAAGAAGCCAGAGCTGTTTGAATAGATTTTTAGATTAGTTAATTTTTTGTGTTATAATAAAATAAATAGATACAAAATAACAAACTAGATTATATGAGAACTGAGAAACCTAATTTTGCTAATCAGGAAATAATTAAACCTAAGGAAAAAGAGATTTCTGCAGATGAATTACTTGCTTTTAAATCTTCAAAAACAGAAGAAATAACTCCCGAACAGGTGACGCAGATTAAGGCTGAGGAAGCGTCTCAACTTGTTAAAATACAAACCGAGATTGCTAGTCTTAATGCCGTTCCAGAAACTAAGCCTATTGTTGCGGATGAAAAACCAAAAGGATTTTTAAATAATTTGGCACAGAACAAGCTCGTCTCCAAGTTTATGGTGGGGCTGGGCTTGATGGCTACCGTGGCACAAAAGGCGGAAGCTAGGGAACCAAAAATTGAAGACAAGCAAAAAATAACGGCCAGCGATGTTGTTCCAAAACCGGAAGAGAGAATTCCGACCATGGGCGAAATAGACAGTGAAAAATATTATAATTGGCAATGGAAAGTAGAAAATAACGAACCGGTTAGTCCTGAGGATATGCCTGATTTTGAACCGGCTTATGAAATACCGATGAGAGATTTTTCTGGATATAGCTATACTCAGAAAGATTTAATGTTTAAGAAATTACCGACGCTTGATTTTTCTAAAGGTGGTTTTGAAAATATGAGCGCCAGAGAAAAAGCCGCCCTATTCGTTGAAAGCTACTTGCCTTACAAACAGGGACGAATACCAAAGATAGATTCAGAGATGTTAAATTTAGATAAAAAATCTGCTCCGGAAGTTGCCAAAGAAAGTTTGGCCAAAAAAATCTTAACTTCTCAAGAAGGTTTAATGCCAAAGGTTAAGGGGCATGAAACAGTATATGATGTTGCCGGGAGAATTTTGCGCAAATATGATAAAAATGATGAAAAAGTAATAAACGGCGAATTACCACAAGAAGAAAGTGTTGACTCTAAAGTTTATAAGAATACTTTGTATGATTTGAATTTATTGGATAAGCGAACGGAATTAGTAATTGATCCTAGAATTGCTATTCATTGGAAAACGCTTGGTCGCTTACCCAAATACGCCGATATCAATAATTTGGGCGTTTTAAAAAACCAGGCCATTAACGGGCGAGAAGCGAAACAAGGTTTGAGTCTAGATGAAATAGAATGTTTGCCGCAATGGTTGAAAGATAAGGCGGGAATCACTGGCGACCTTAAGCAGGATATCCCATTAATCTGGGACGGCGTTCCCTTGGATAAATATGCTAGCTCCGGTTCTGGTCTTTTTACTTCTGTGTGCATGGGTCTCGGCCTTGATTATGAGCATAATTCACGGGAAGAAACAGACAGAAAAGAGGCGGAAATTACCAAGTTGATTCAAGACGAAATTGCCAAGGGTGCCAAATATATTACTTGTACCTACCCAATCAATAATCGAACGGGTTATAACGATAATAAAGATTTAGATTTAGAATACAAAAAATATCCGGAAAATCCCGATTATCGCCCGCAGATTAAATCTGTAGTCGAGAAAGTAAAAGCGGGGAAATATCCTACTATATTTGATTTAGAAGAAACACCAATGGAAAAAATGATGGATAGAGTGCCATCACTTTTTAGCGGCATGTATGAAGGTTCGGAAATGATTCCTTTTAGTGAAAAGGGTAAAACTTTGCAAGATTTTGCTGCAAAACAGAAATTAACAGCGGAAGATATGAAAGTTATTAATACGGAAATGTTAAAGGCCGATGCCTTAGAAAGTGATTATAAGGTAAGAGATGAAATGGTTTCGTATATGAAAGATCCGCGCTATGTTACGAAATTAATTGCTCGTCATCGCGGAGAAGAATATTTAGACACGATAACGCCGAAGTTTGGCAATGATCCAAAATGGAATGAATATCAGGAAGTTTTAAGAGAATATTCTTATTTACGCGATTGTCAAATTGATCAATTACTTAGAAGTCCTATTGGCAAAATAGTTGGTAATTATCGTTTAGGTGTGCCGTTAGACGCCGCTATGTCAGTTCCGATTGAATTATTGCAAGCTGGACAAATTGATGTTGCTCGATTAACGGAAACAAATATTGCTAATTTATCCGCTCGGACATCGGGCGTAGTGCCGGAAGTAGCCGCTGCCCATGAAATGAAACATGTGTTACAGCATGCTTATCCGAGTATGAATCTGGAAGCCGATATGAAAGCCTATCAAGATACACTGACCAGTTTTCTGGGAGGCTATAAGAAGGGAGATTTTGATGCTTATTATTCTGACGAAGGCGGTGGCTCGGTAAATGAATTTGACGCTGACTTGATTCAGTTTAAATATAATTTAGCTAATGATTTAACCAGTACCAAGAACAGGGAATTTGTAAAAGCGATGGTTGCGACTCCAACCACTGCCGAGGTTGATCAATATTTAAAGAAAGTCAGTACCGAATGGCAGGAAAAAAGAGTAGCTAGCGATCCGGCGGTCGAGAGAATTATGCAACTCTGGGAAAACTCTACTTTAAAACAAAAGAAACGGTTGTTAGAAATTATGGATGTTTACGTTTAGGTTGATTTGGTTTTAAGAGGGGGAAAGATAAATATTTTCAAATAAAAAAAGCTTGGTTTGGCCAAGCTTTTTTTAGCGGGGAATAATTTTTTTATATTCCGCCCCTAATGATTTTTTCCTGCTGGATTTTCTCGGTGTATACTAGCCGGAAATTACTTAGTGTTACAGCATCTTCACCGTCAATGTGCTTATCAAGCTTTTGCAAATCTTCCAAATCGGCTGACTCTAAAAGTTTGATATGTTTTTGTGATTCAATGTGCGCTTCGTCGGCCGTTTTAGCCAACAGGGGAATCGAGACGTTTCCATCATGGTTATACCCCTCTCCTACGAAATCTTCGCCTTCAATTTCAATTTTGAAAGCCAGTTTCCATTCTTCCTTGTCTTTCATGGGCTGTGTTTAAGGGTTAGACAATATTCTAGACAATATATGACAAAATTTCTTGATAGTCAATTAGTTGTTAGATTTATATATTGACAAAAATACACCTTTTTGGTATATTTTTTTATTACCTTAAAAATTGAATATTAACCATAAAATTTATCAGTAATGAAAAAATTATTAGTGAATGACATCGTCGACTTTTTAGAAAAGTTGGAAGAAATTAAAATTGGCAAAATAAAAATTGCCGAACCGGAAACCGTGATGAATCATCTGCTGGCCGAAGGCGCTCCAGAAGACCGCTTAAGTGTGTGTTTAATTCCCGATATTTTTGGTCGGGTGTTAATGTTTTTTCCTGCTCAACCTTCAGCTTTATTTGAATTTATCGAAACTTCGAACCTCCTGCTCATTAGCTACATACAAGTAGCTCATGTTTCTCGTCTTTTTATTTATGCTAAAGAAATTTACTTACCGCTGGATGAATAAGGAGGTGCATCATGAAAAAAATTATTTTATTAATTTTACTGGCAGCTATATTTAATAGTTGCGAGCGCATAGCCTTGGAGCCGGAAGGGAAAATTATTTCTCTTGTTGATTTGCGCGAAGCGAAGGTGCCAATTACGGTTATTGATGATTCTGTGAAGCAGGCAACTGTCATTTCTTTATATCCGGAAGCCTTTGTTTATAATTGGCATTACGGTTTATATGGCAGTGGTTTGGTAAAAACTAGATTGTTGTTTGCCGAACTTAAGCCAGGGACGCAAGTTATTGTTATCGGGCAGTATGACCTAGATTATACTGATTTAATTATTTTACGAGACTATCATCAGGTCGCTTCTTATAAGCTTAATGTGGTTACAATCCGTTACCTCAAGTTGCTTGCCGATAATCAGTCGCTTTTAATCCGTTATAACAATACGTGGACCAGAACCGGTCCTCTGCCGGATGAAGAAAAAACTTTTATTTTACCTTAAAATTTGGAGGAATTAAAATGAGAAAAATTTTTGTTGTTCAATCTAATCCTATGGTGTTACCGCTTGTTCAAAAAACAATACAATCGGTTTTTCCAAAACTGAATGACGTTGTTTCTTATCAAGGCGATTTTGAAAAGACACTGAAGGAGATTCCTAAAAATGGGGAGCTGGTAGTTATTACCAGCGACATGTTTTATGACCAGGATAATGTAAAATTTTCTGGGAAAGAAAAAAATGGCTCTAAGCTAGCGGAAGAAATCAAAAAGATTAACCACGCGGCCAAGGTTTATGTGTTTTCTATGTATAAACCAAAGCCCGAATTTATTGATGGGTTCTATCCTAAGAGTCAGGGCAGCGATAATACCTTGCAAGAGATTGTCGCCATTTTTATAGACTTGGGTCTTGATAAGGAAATTGCTCCGCCGAAAAAGGCTGATAAAGTTATTAAGCTTGATTCAATCGGCAAGGAAAATTTGGAAACCATCTGTCAGCTGCTCGGATTAGCCTTTGGGCGTTTCGAAAATTTGGGTGAATGTATTCAGGTGTATTTTAAGGAGAATGGCAAAGAAATTCTTGATCGTTGTTTGGCTATAAACGAAACTGGAGAAATATTCATTTGTGTGGATTTACCAGGCGATAACATTATTGTTAACACCGTTCCCGTCGTCCTTTACCTGCATTCTCAAAATCTGCTAGTTTAATTGTCCTTTAAAAAGGGGTCTTAATTTTAAGACCCTTTTTGATTGGCCTATATTTTAAACAATATTGACAAAAACAATATCTTTATGGTATTGTTTTTTGTTATTGTCCATTAACAAAAGCTATTTATTAGATTATTTAAGCTACTTACTGGTGGTTTAAATAATCTAATAAATAACAAAAAAGAAAGGAGAAAAACATGAAATCAAAATTTGCGCTTAATAACCGTGAAAATCAGTTAGCGTATTTGCGTGTTAAATTTGGCGACGACGTTAAAGCTACCCCTTGCAATAACGGCGTAGTAAATGGTATGTGGTCGCTGGAAAAATCAGGGGGAATAATCGTCAGATTTTATCCTACTTTTTTTCAGAACAAGCTGGCAGTGGAAACTTGGATATTGCCAGAGCTCAAGAAGATAGAAGCAAAAACCCCAGAGCTTTTAGAGCTGGATACCGAGGGATTTATAACTCCGGTTCTATTTCTCTCAAGGCTTCCTGGTGTGGCCATTTCAGAAACTAAACAGAAGTTGACCTTCAATGAATCTCAATCTTTGTTTTTTAACTTAAAGGCGCTGCTTAAAAAGGTCGCCGCGATTAATATCGAGGCGGTTGGCTATCTTCATGATCCGTTTAAAGTCTCAAATATTTCACAGTATGTTGAGAGTAGCATGGATAATTATTTAGCGATCATTCGGCGAGAAAATTTACTTTCCTCAAGGGAAATAAATATTTTGCAAAATGATTCTTTTGCTCTGCAGGCGCTTTTAATTAATCGTCCGCCGCAATTAACTTATCCTGATTTGAGCTTGGGAAATATTTTAGTTCACGACGCTCATTTTTCCGGATTGATTGATTGGGAATTTCTAATGGGGTTTGAACCCTTGTTCGCTTTTAGCAACTTGTTGCTTAATTTGTTTTTTGAAGAAGAGAAACATTTAAATGTTGAATGTTTTTTTCAAAATTTTCCTAAAGCGCAGTGGCCGGAAATAATTTTGTTGTCAAAATTTCGTTTGGCAGAATTATTAAGCTATTTGCCGACTACCAAGCTTTATGAGGACTCAATAAAGCAAAAGCAACTTTGCCGTTACAGGCGGGCTTTTAATAGCTTGCTTAACATTAGTTGTTAAAAAAATAAATCAAACAAAGAAAGAAAGGAAAGTATTATGGAAACTAATGGAGTATCGGTAGTCATTCCGACTGCCAGAATCGGTTCCCGGGCGCTTAAGAGTCTGGAAAGTATTGCCTTGTCGCTTGATTTATTTTCTGGCAACAAGGAACTGATAATTGCCGTTGACCGCAATTTTATGGTTAATGATTTTTTACTTGATTTCGCCAGTAATTACAATTTTGTAAAATTGTTAAAAATTGGCGGTGGTCATGGCTCAGCCTTTACTCGGTTTCAGGCTTTATCCAAGGCTCAATATTCAGTAGTTATTTTTACTGATGATGATTGCTTGGTCCCGCTTGATTGGATTAATAAAATGTTTGCCGAAGTTACTAAGTATGGAATGGTCGCCGGTAATTTGGCGGCGTTTAATGAGCGTAACGTCTATAGTCTGGTTGACGCTTACGTTGACCAGCTAAGAATAAAATCTGTTGATGCGGATGGCTATGCTAAATATATTTCTTTCCCCAATTTTGGGATCAAGCAAACATATTTGCCGTCTTTGCCGTTTTTGGCAACCGCGCTTAACACGACTGAAGATATCGATTTAGCCTGCCGCTTAAGACTCGCTGGGAGAAAAATTTATTTCGCTGAGTCTTTACTGATAATTACAGAATACCCGGAAACATTTTCGGGTTTGCTAAAGCGAAAAGTAAAACATGCTCAAGGAATTGCTTTTTTAAGAGCGGGTTTAGAAAACGAAAAGCTCCGATACCTTGGATTAGCCGAGACGCCTTGGAGAATGCTGCGACGCTGGAGTGTTTTATCGTTTAAGGCGCCGCTTAAGCTTATTCCCAGAATTATTATGTTTTTAGCTAATTTGGCATACTGTGTCGCTTTAGCTTATTACGACAACAAATTCGGTAAAAATTTTGCAAATAAAAAAAAGTCATGAAAAAATTATTAGCCTCGTTCGCTCCCTCTCAAGATCAGAAGGATCGCTTCTTCAGCACTACGCCCACCTCGCTTGGATGGGCACTGGCGCCGCTTATAGCCGAAATTGATAAGGGTAATATTCCTCAACTTGAATATTGCCCCAAGATTTACGATCCCTTGAGGGTTTATCCTGGTATCTGGGAAGATTTTAAAATACTTCTCAATCAGGAAAAACCCGACGCTCTTTTGCTCGCCAGTACTTACGACTCGCATTATTCGGCCGTTAGAATGGCAGTTTTAGCTAAAGCCTATAATCCCGAGATGCTGATTATCTATGGTGGCCCTCATGTTGATGAAGTAGCCGATGTTAACGTCATCAATTTGATGCCGCAAATATATCCCTTCAACGAAGAGAAGCGGCCATTTGATATTTTGGTTACTGGAGACGGCGAAATGATTTTGCTGCAGTTAATTAAAGAATATGCTAAATATGATAGTTTAAGCGACTTCTTGAGTTATCTGGACATGCATAGCGCTCGATTATTGCTGGCTAATATGCCTGGGAATTTTAAGGTTCATGTTAAGAATAAAAACGGGGAAGTGCGGGTTATAACTAGCCATGGTGTTCCTTTGGGATTATCTAAATTGCCATTTATGCCGCGTAAGCTTTTTGGTAATAATATGGATCTTTATGGATTCAGCTGTTTTCATGAAGAAACAAACTGTGGCACTTCAATTTTATTGCCCTCAGTTTCCACGATGCTGCATCGCGGCTGTCGCAATTTTTGCCTCTTTTGCTCGGAGCGTGGCGGTTATCATGCCCGGCACTTGGAGCATATTGAAGCAGAGCTTGATCAACTTGTCGGGATGGGCATTAAGGGGGTTTTCTTTGACGATAGCACCTTTGGCGATCACGAGAACATTGAAGATTTGCTAACTGTTCTGCAGAAATTTCCTCTGCAATATGGATCGCTTAATCGTTTTGATGAATTAACTGAACCTCATTTTGTGGAAAAGTTGGCACGCGCCGGATTTGTTTATCAATATTGTTCTATTGAGCAATTTGATAGCGCCGTTTTAAAACAAAACGGAAAAGGGCAGAGCCTGGACTCTATTCGCCACGGAGTCGCCAACCTTGAAGCTAATGGTTTGAAGTTGGGCACTTCGCTTTTATTCGGATTGCAGGGAGAAACTAAAGACAGTATTAATACTACTTTAGATTTTGTTTCCGCGATTGATAAATTCGGACTGCTTAGCTGTGTGAGCATGAGCATTTATTCTTTTCATCCCGGAACGCCTCTAACTTTGGGAAGCAAAATCGGAAAAGCGATGCATAAGTTATTGCGTTTTGATCAAGAGCCTCCTAATCAAGGCGAACCCTGGGATTCTTTTGAAGAAGGCCAATGGTTCCATCCTGCTTGGGTTACTGCTGAAGGCATTGAATATATTTATCAGCAAGCACAAACTAGGGTGGGAACAAAGTTAGTTCGCAACATGAGAAAAGATGGTGGAATTTAGTAAGCAAAAAGGGCAGCACGTTAAACAGCGTGTTTGCCCTTTTATTTTAGTTGAAAATGTTTTTTGATAAGTTTGGCGCTGGCTTCCGGCTTCAATTTGCTGTTATTAATTTCTATCTGTGTCGGATATTTTATTTTTGAGGATAGCAAGTTCCACTTGATAATTGCTTTTTGAAGTTTTTCTTTGTCTTTTATTTTACTGCTACTTTGGCGAGAGTTATTTACAACTCTTTTAAATAATATTTTATTTTCACAGCTTAGACGGACAAAAACTAAACGGCCATTATATTTTTTGATAGTGTTAATTGTTTTTTTTACAAAATTATTATCTATCGGATCGGAATAACAAAAAGTAAAAATTAAGCCATTTATTTTTTCTTGGGCTGCCGCCTTAAACATTAACAGTCGGATTTCGTCGCTTAACTTTAAAAAAATATCGTCTCCGAATTTAAAAGTCGAAGTGATCAAGTCAATAGATAAATGATTATGGAATATTGGATACCCCGTAATTTTTGCTAATGATTTGGCGGTTGTTAGCTTGCCGACGGCCGGCGGGCCATAAATAAAAACTAAGGTCATATGTATTTAATATAGCATAATTCCCCTTAAATTATAATGTTTTAGGAGCTAGTGCCGCCAAGTGATTGAAACATAGTCTCCTTGTTGACTTTTTTCGCATTTAATTGTAATATAAAATGTCAAATTAGTATGAACATTAACAACCCAAAAATTATATTAATCATGGAAATTAGCAAAAATTATCAAGCAAGTGATGCTGAAAAGCGTTGGATTGATCGTTGGCGGGAATTGGGAATTTACCATTTTGAACAGGATAGTAACAAGCCTGTTTTTTCGGTAGATACACCACCGCCTTATGTAAATTCCGACCATCTGCACATCGGACACGCCATGTCTTACATTCAAGCAGAAATTATTATCAGGTACAAACGGATGCAAGGATTTAATATCTTTTATCCAATGGGCTTTGATGATAATGGCTTGCCGACTGAGCGTTTTGTGGAAGCAAAATACAAAATCAATAAATCGGCCATTTCTCGGCAAGAGTTTATTGCACTTTGTATTGAGGAAACTAAAAAGGGAGCTCTTAATTATCGGAGTTTTTGGGAATCTTTAGGCATTAGTGTTGATTGGTCTTTGACTTACAACACTATTGGCGATTTGTCCCAAAAAATTTCGCAAAAATCCTTTATTGATTTTTTTCAAAAAGGATTAGTATATCAACAAGAAGCTCCGACGTTCTGGTGTCCAGTTTGCCAAACCGCTTTAGCGCAGGCAGACCTGGAAGACAAGGAAGAAAAATCCAAGATGTTTTATCTTAAATTTTTCAGTCCTAATTTTAATCAGGAAATCATTATTGCCACTACCAGACCGGAATTATTGCCGGCTTGTGTGGCTTTGTATGTTAATCCTCATGATGACCGCTACCGCCATTTGATTGGCAGCCAAGCTATCGTTCCTCTTTTTGGGAACCAAGTTCCTATTCTTTCCGACGCGGAGGTTGACTCCAATTTAGGTACGGGAGCCATGATGGTTTGTACTTGGGGAGATGCCGAAGATGTTCGGAGATGGAAAACAGATAAGTTGGATACCCGGCTTTTAATCGGACATGACGGACGCTTAAATGAAAATGCCGGCGAATTTCAAGGCTTGAAAATCAATGCCGCCAGACAAGCAATTGTTCAGCGTCTTAAGGATTGTGAGTTACTTATCAAAGAAGAGGAAATCATTCATGTAAAAAAAGTTCACGAAAGGTGCGACGCGCCGGTTGAATTTTTAACTTCTAAGCAATGGTTCATAAATATCCTTGATAACAAAGAAAAGTTTTTACTTTTAGGAAACGACTTTCTTTGGAATCCTGAATTTATGAAAATTCGCTATGATGATTGGGTGGCCAATCTAAAATGGGATTGGTGTATCTCGCGCGACCGTTATTATGGTGTTCCTTTTCCGCTTTGGCATTGCGCCGATTGCGGGGCCATTGTTTTACCGGAAACCGAAATGCTACCAGTTGACCCTCGGGACAAAACTCCGGAAAATTTGTTCTGCCCTAATTGCGGCGGAAAAAAATTAATTGGCGAAGAGCAGGTAATGGATACTTGGATGACTTCATCCTTGTCTCCTTTGATTAACGCTAGATGGCTTGAGCCGGACAGCTTAATTGATAAAATTTATCCCTTTAGCCTCCGGGTTCAAGCTTTCGAAATTATCCGCACTTGGCTTTTTTATACCGTGGTAAAATCATGGTTCCACACTAATTCAATTCCCTGGAAATCAGTAATGATTTCCGGCTGGGGCTTGGATAAGCACGGGAAAAAGATGTCCAAATCCAAAGGCAACATCGTAAAAATTGATGACGCTGTCAATCAATATTCAGCCGATGCTGTTCGTTGGTGGTCAACCGGATCAAGTCTGGGTAATAACCTAAAACACTCGGAAGTTGATTTACAATCCGGCAAAAAATTAGTTAACAAATTTTGGAACGTTGCTCGTTTCATTAAGCCGTTAATTGATAACAACTACGAAGCGTCGCTATCAGCCGCCAACTCCAACAACTTGTTGGTTAATTTTTCCGACCGCTGGATAATGGCTGAATTGCAAAAAGTTTTGGCCGAATGTACTAAGGCTCTGGATGCCTGCAATTTTAATAAAGCGAGAATAATTTTGGAAAAATTTTTCTGGCTTAAATATTGCGACAATTATTTGGAGCTCTGCAAAGACAGAGTTTGGAAGCCGGAAAAATATACCGACGATCAAATCAAATCCCTGCACTATACTCTGGCTACTTCCATGGACATCCTTTTGAAGCTGTTTGCTCCGATTTTACCTTTTGTCAGTGAAGAAATTTACCATGTGCTTTTTAACAAAGCGGATAATGAATCAATTCACGTGGCTAAATGGCCCGAAAAAAATGAAGCTTATCACCATGATGAGCTATTAGATTTCGGGACAAATTTCTTGGATATTATCGGTAAAATCAGACACTTCAAAAGTACAGAGATTAAAAGTTTGCGCGCTGAAATCAGCCGTCTCTCAATTGTTTCTGAAAATCAGTTTGTGGCTGAAGCTCTACCTGATTTAGCCGGCTTGGCAGGGGCGAAAGAAGTTCACCTTAACGCCTCGGAAAATCCTGGTCAACACTACGAAAGCTACGGCTCCAATATTTATTTAATAGCCGAATAATTTGCTTATCCCCTCGTTTATCGCTAAACGGGGGGTTTTTTTGACTTTTTTCTAATTTTATAGTAGTTTCAAGATAAATAGGGTTTCAATATAACTTAACTAATTATGAATCAAAATTGTGATTTACTGCGAGAAACGCTAAACAATTTAGTTTTAGACGAGGAACTTTTAAGCGCTAATATAATTAGTATTTATATTTACGGCAGTTTTGTGACGGACGAACTAACGGCGAAAAGCGATATTGATAGTTATATAATAGTTAAAGATGTTAATCCGGAATTATTAAATAAGATAAAAGAGCTTAAAGCCGAGGTAGAAAAAAAACTCGAAAGAGAATTTTTTGTTAATATTTCTCAGCAGACAGATTTTTCTCCGGAGAATTTTATAAATAATAGTTTTACGCACCGCGAACGCCCTTATTATTTTTTATTTGAATTGAAATATAATTTTCAGCTTTTTTATGGTCGTAATTTTGTAAAAGAAATAAATTTCCCTGAGATGATGGAAGGGCGGGTAAAAGAGGAGTGTCTTCGTCTCCTGAAAAATTTGCAGTATTTAAATAATAAATTAATTGTAAATAGCGAAACTAAACTTTATCCTAAAGACGCAGCCTGCAAAAATATTTTGTTCGCCGCTAAAATTTTTCAGATATTTAACGAGTATCGGTTTAATAATTATTTGGAGAGCGTTAATTATATGGCTTCCTGTCTGAATTCTCAGGTTCCACTTTTAGCCTACCGTTTGAACAAGCAGCCGGAATTGTTATCGGTGCCGGAAGAAATTAGCGTTTCCGATTCCATTATTTTTTATAAGGTTGCCATTAAATATATGACACAGTCCTTATCAAACAGCCGTTGACAATTTAGTTGATAAAATGGTATTCTTTCGGGAAGTCATTAATCTAAATTGATGCCTTAACTCAGTTCTTTAACTTTATAAAAAATAATTATCCATGAAATTTGACGACTATTTCAGCTCCAGCAAGTGGAATTGGTTGGTTTCTTATATTAAGGATATCGACCGCCACAATTCACCCTTGCCCTTTACTTTGCGTCTTGATCTAACCGTTGATTGTAATTTCGGTTGCCCTTATTGCTTGTATCAAAGCCAAGCATCGACTATCCAAAAAGATAGTAAATATGTTTATCCAGCATCTTCCAAGCTTGACGATTTGCGTCTGATAAAGCTTATCCGACTGTTTGCCAAGCGAGGCTTGAAGTCGGCGATTATTACTGGCGGCGGCGAACCATTCGTTTATCCGAAATTGGAAAAAATTCTCGATGTTCTGTTTCGGTATAAAATCGAAGTCGGAATAATTACTAATGGCACCAAATTAAATTCCGGATTTATTGAAAAATATTCGAGCAATCAATATTTGAAATGGATTAGAATTTCTTTGGACGCTACTTGCGAACGGACTTGGCAGTTAATGCATAAGCCTCATGACCATTCGTCTTTTGCGGAAACAATCGCTAACATTGAACTTTTGACCGGCAATAAAGATCGCAATTTTTTGGTGGGTATCAATTTTCTGGTAACTCCAATAAACTATCGCGAAATTATTTCCGCCTATGATTTGACCAAAAAATTGGATGCGGACAATATCCGCTACACCCCGGTGTTTACCAAAATTGGACGGAAAATCTATCAAGGAATTAAACCGGAAATTGATAATCAGTTTGCGCAGGTTATGGGCTTAAATAATCCCCGGGTTCAGATTAACCTTCCGCGTTTTGATTTTATGGATAAGCCAAATAGTACCGAGCGTTGCTGGTTTTCCGCTTTTTCCATTAATCTGGGCGTGGATTCTAATCTTTATCCCTGCTGTTTAAAGAAATATGTTAAAGGTATGGGAACGCCTCTCAGTCCAGAAAGTTTTGATGAAGATTTGAAACGATATTTTAAAAAAATGAAGCGTTTTAAGGCTTTGTCTTGCCAGGACTGTATGTACCAGAAATTTAATGAATTCGCGCAAGCGGCCAGTCTTAATGGTCATTTGGACCATTTTATTCCTTAGTTTGTTAAAATCTGTAAAAAAATAGCTATCCTTTTTGGGGATAGCTTTTTTATTTGCTTTATTTTGTTTATTAAAATATTAAAGGCACTTCGTTAATTATTTTTTCTAAACCGGTTTTACTGCCAAGTTTGTTTTTTAGTTCGGTGATATAATCACGCGACAATAGTTCAAACCATAAGCGGCGGTAATTAGAATAGAAATTAAATAATTCAAATTGCTTTAAATCAATGAGCAGCTGCTCGCAATGATTGAAAATTTTCTTTTCGGTTTCGCTGAGTTCCTGATCGCCGACTAATTCTTGCTTTAGGGCTTGTTCTAAAAATATCATTACATTTTTTTTCTTGGTTATTAATTTTGATGTTTCTGATATTTTTTGAGCGAAGTCAACGTTGTCTCCAATGTTGGCGGATACCGAGAGGAGCTTAAGGTGTTCCCAGGAATAATTTTCCAGAAATTTATCAATATTACTAATCTCCGGGAAATTGCCGTACTTGCTGATTTTTTTACCATTGCTTACCAGCATCCCATGAACAATGATTTTGAGTTCCAAATTCTGCAGGTGCTGACCGTTAGCTAAAAGATAGTATAGATAACGACCAAGAATGTCTTCGCCGAGAACAATCGTGCTTATTTTTGGCAGCCCGATTTTTTCCAGCAACACCGGGAATAATGAATAAATAAATTTAGGGTCAAGCACTTTGTTTTTCAGGGCGGCATCAATATTATCCACCGAAAATCCGGACAATCTTGATTTAGTGATAATAAATTCAGTTGGCATTTCTGAAAATACGCCTAAGAATTTTTTACTCATTCGCCTAGGAAT
The DNA here is from genome assembly GCA_041664445.1 of Patescibacteria group bacterium. Taxonomy (GTDB): domain Bacteria; phylum Patescibacteriota; class Patescibacteriia; order Patescibacteriales; family UBA12465; genus UBA12465. Next base: position 25,580 of record JBAYKT010000010.1, read on the forward strand.
GAAAGATAGTTTTTGCGCCAGACTTAGGACGGCTCGCTTGTTAACGACAATAAATAAATCGGTGGTTGTTTTTTGAGTGAGGGTAGAGGAGCATTGTTTGCATATTTTTAAATCCTGCTCCACCGGTCCTAAATAAGAGTCGCAAGACTCGCAGTACCAAGAAAGATATTCTTTTAATTGAATAATTTTCTTGTTAATTAATTCGGAGACGATTTCCAAAATAGCTTTATAAATTCTTTGGTCATCATCAACAAGATGAATAATGTCGTTTTGGCGGCAGTAGTCATTAATCAGTCCGCTCATTTTATTGAACAGCTGATTGAAGGATTCGGTGTTGTCGGTTTGGTCTTTTTCTCTAAATTTTCCTAAGGCATTCCATTGAATTAGTATTTCAATTTCTGGATTGAAACGTCTTATTAAATCTAGAAAAATGACATCCATAAAACTCCCAATATGCATTTCTTTTCGAAGTTGCAAAGGGGCATTGGTGGCCATTGTTCTCATCGGATATTAAGGTTTTAGTTGTTAAAGAATCTTAAATATTATAATAATGGGCTTGTTTTGTCAATTTTACTTAGCTGATAAATTATTAATTTTTTATTGACAAAAATCCAACCTTTATGTTAATATCGGGGGTTGTCTTAGAACTTTAAAAATTAATATTCACCAATAAAAATTGTCTAAAATGGAAACAAAAAAACCTTTACGTCTTTTAGCTATGATTACCGGCGTATGCTTAATCATCGCCATAGTTATTTTCATGTTCTCTTTGACGGAACAGATTATGCCCCAATTCTCCATGGAGAGTATCGCCCGCATTACTACTTTTTCCGAAGCCTCAATTGCCAAGGAAGTGTTGAATGAGGAAATGACCGAAGATTTTCCCGGAGGCTTAGTTTTTGCGGTCACTTGGCCGGAAGATAATAAGGCTTTAACGGCTATTCCTAATCTCAGGAGCTTGTCTCAAGGCCAAGACAGTATCTGGAGCCTAATGAATCATTGCAACTTAACTTTATTAGCGGTTGATAGTTCTGCTTATGCTGTTATGCCTAAACGCATGCGTGGCGAAAATTTAGATTTAGGAGATGCCTTAAAGCAAAATGAATTTAAAATTTTTTCTAAAGGAGATTTAATCATGTTTGCCGCTAATGATTTTACGCAAACACCAATTTCTCATCCGCTCTTGGAAAAAGTTAATCCTAAATTAGATGATTCTCCTTGCACGATTAAGTTACTTAATTGTTTTCGCGGAGACAAACAAGTCTATCGCTATACTATTAGGGGAACTGTCCACTATCTTAATCCGCGTGATCAAAAACTTATCCAGCGTTCTGCTCGTTATCCTTATGACGGCGCCGAAGAAAACGCCAAATCAAAATCAGGGATGTATGTCGTTCGTATTCCCAACATTATGTCCGAAGAAATAGTCGGCATGTATGGCGGTTCGGCTGTAGTTACTTTTGAGGGTCAGGAATATTTTCTTGGTCTAAACTCCATGAGCATCATGTTGGCCGCGATTGACGGCGAGGAAACAACTTACATTACTTTGATGGCCATTGAGCCGGTATTAAAATCGGATTTTAATTTCCGAAATCAATGAAAACTCCTAATGGCCGAGCTTCAGAAATTTCCGAGTTAACACTCGGCGAGCTAAGACGGACTCTAGCCTTCTTCGCTGCTCATGATCGAGAATTCTTTTATCAGAATAATATTCATGAGTGCTGCGAGTGGCAGAAAAAAGGCAGCAAGTTTTTTGCCGTTATCAAGAATGGTCAACTAGCGGCTTTAGCTGGTCTCAGTTTTTATGACCAAGACGGGAATCAAACTTTCTATTTTAAAGCTGAGGTGGCGGTTTTAACCAATGCTTATGTTTTTCCGAATTTTCGCCAATGCGGATATCATCGGATACTAATTGAGCATCGCCTTAAATTTTGTCTGCAAAATGCTTTGTTTAAAATCCGCGCTTTAGTTAAGGACGGGAATAATCAGCCTGCTAAAAATTTACAAAACTTCGGTTTTGTTTATAGCGGGCATTACGACCATGATAACGTTAACGCGGAAATTTATGTTTACGCCAAACGTTGGCGAATTACTTGGGCAAAGATTGCAAATTTTTTGCGAGCAGTATTTTGAAGATTTTAATGCTTAATGTTAAAGCGTTTAAAATCTTAATTATCCCCGGGACTTCAAAAAAGTTTCCGGGGATTTTTATTTTCCTAAAAATAGGCCAATTTTAGCTTATTTTTTGTTATATAATTGACAAAATTATAATAATGTGATATGGTATTTGGTTATTATGTACTTTAAAAATTAATCTTAAATATTGAAAATCATGAAAGAAAAAAAACTTACTCTGCACAAAATGCATGAAAGCATGTCGTTTGACGAGTGTTTAGTCGCTATTAGCGAAGGAGTTATCGGGCTTATTTTATTATTGCCAAAGATCTGCCAACAAGCAGTTGATATCTTAGGCAAAGGCCATACCCCTTATGCTATTCTTAGCATGTTGGACGCTATGGAAATTTATGGCGATGAATTGGCAACGCTTTATGCTCGAATCTGTAAAGATGACAATTTAAAGCTGTTCGCCATTATTTGGGCGGTTGAAGTTGGCATGCATGAAGATGCACTTGATCATCCGGTTCCAGAATTTGCCAAGAATGAAAGCATTAAAAAATTAATTGCTGATTTTCGGGCAAGAAAAAATCCCGAGTATCCGTTTGACGCCGCCAGAAAATATATTGAAGCTAAGAGCTCAGTAGTTTTCCCGAAAGCGCCATGGATTAAAAGAGAAACATCTCTTTGGGAAGCTTTTCAAGAAATGCTGAGCGACGCTTATGCATTTGTAACCGACCCTGATACCAGAAAGCTATCAGAATTTAAGTATGCTCATGGAGGACCAATGACCATTAGATCCGCCAAGAAAGAAAAATTTATCAATTAAACAAACAACCAAAAAAAAGAAAAAATGAACACCGAAAAAGTAGATCAAATTGTTAAATTAAGTTTAGATTTAATTTTCTCTGAGAAATTTAAAGATGGTAACTACCAATTTTATTTTCACAGCGAGGAAATAGATCTTCATCAGGAAGTGGCTTATTCTGACCACCGGGACGCTAAGGGCAATGAACCCGTATCTTATCAGTACAAAGAGTATTTTCTCTTTGGACCGGAACTTGGTTTTCGCCCCATAGAAATGTTAGCTGGCTCTAAAAGTTTAGCTGACCGTATTATCGAGGCTGACGCTAATTGTTGTTGGTATCAGTATCAAGACGTTTTTACTAGTTTTTCACACATTGTGGAAATGTCTGTTTATGGGACAACGGGAGAAACGGAGGATCGAATTATAAAAATTTACAAAGTTAAATTTGATCAATGGGCCGAATTAGCTAATAAGTCGTTAGACTTTCTGAACAATCTTGAAGTTAAGCCTCTGAAAAAAAAGAAAAAATGATTGCAGATTATTTATTGAATTGTTTATTAATTAAAGAATAGGAGATTACACGATGCCCGTACTCACATTTTGTGGATTACCGGAAATTACTGATCCGGTTGAGTTGGAAGAATTTTCTGCCACTCTTGCTAAAATTATTGCCTACCGAGTTCCTGAACTTCGTATTAAGGCTAGCGACATTTCTATTTATTTCCCACATGACTTATCAATGAAATCTGGCAAAGAAATTATTATCTTTGTTGATGGCTTAGTTGATAAACCGGAAAGAACTGAAGAGGTTAGAAAAAAAATGGCCGAGGTTATTGCTGAAACTACCAGTGCCGCTTTTCCAAAGGCTAATTTAGTAGAGTGCTTTATTCGCCCCTTTAATCCCGAACAAGGATTCCATTCCTGGCGGAAGTAAAAAAAACATCAACCAAAATCAGTTTATCATGGAAAAAAGAATTATTTTTGTTTTAGGCTCCGAGGTAACCGGAGAAAATCTTGAGAACTTACTCAGGATAAAAATTTCTCTTGGTGAGCGCTGTACTTTGATTCAATTTGAATCAACTAATCCAAACGAAGTGTTGGTTCAAACTCTGGAACTTATTAGGAGGTTTCCCGAAAGAGAACGGTACAGCACTTTAGTACTCTATGATCTTAAAGCCGGCAGCGATTTATTGGATGCCAACTTGCCCTGCGATAAGCTTAATCTTAACTTATTAATGAGTAAGATTTATGAAGCTGTTGGCGGGCCAGACACTCCAAAGAAAAAAGAAATGGCCGACATTTTGCATGCCGGAGCAGTTATGGCAATCTTATAAAAGAAAGAAAATGGTAACTATTATTATTTTAACCGAATTGTTTTTTATCCTTGCCGGTATCAGCACCTTAATTATGGGGCAGCCATTACCAGTTTTAGCGAAGCGCAAAAAACCATTTAAGCATTTTGCTTTAATGCTGAAAGCGATTTTCAAAATCGCTCCACGTAAAGCACTCGGCCGTTTAGGTTGGGCTTTGATTATTGGATTTTTAGTATTCTCTATCTTGATTAGCGCCGCTAGTAAGGACAAGCCTGATTTTTTTCAGGAATCTACCCCAATGCTTATCTTGGGCCTTCTTAATATCTTGATTTTTCTGTTTGCGCTTTCCGTTTTGATAATCGGAAAATGTCAAAAAGAAACAGGAAAAAGTTGGTCGGCCATTAGGATTCAAGCTTATAAAAATGTTTATGGGAATTACCCATCATTTGAAGAGCATGAGTCTTTCTTAGGAATGTTTTAGTTTAAAATTGTTAAAAGGCAAGTTATCCGCCCTTAAGGATAATAAAAAACGGATCTTATTCAGACCCGTTTTTTTTATTTTTTTACTTTCCGTTTTATAAATGATAATATTTAAGTATTAAAAAATATATGTTCTACCAAGATTATTTAAAAAAGATTAAGACCTGCCCATTTTGTAAAGCCAAGAAGCGCATGTTTATCGATAATGAAAGCGCTTATTTAACTTATTCCAAAGCGCCTTATCACCCACATCATTTACTGGTTATTCCTAAAAGACATGTTGTTTCTTTTTTTAATCTCAGCGCTCAGGAAGATAAAGATATTGCTGCTTTGGTAAAAGTTGGCGCGCAAATATTAAAAAAATTGAAATATGATAGTTTCTCAATTTTAGTTAGAGAGGGGCCGGATTCTGACAAAAGCATTAAGCATCTGCATTACCATTTAATACCGAATATTCGTATTGGGGATGTTGATGCCCACGGAGTTCCGCGAAAAATATTAACAGCTTCGGAAATCAAGTCTTTGTCGGCTAAAATTATTTCCTTAGCTTCTAAGATAAAATAAACTTTATTGAATCCCTTGATTGGGATAAGCAACAATCATTGCTTTGCGGTTGGCGTCCAAGTCTGCCTTATTGATTGAATGGCCACCTTGAGGTGCGTCATGAATCGCTGCGTAAAGAATATCTGACTTATAAATATAATTATGTCCCTTCCTGGTGCCATTATCATTAGTGATAAAGTCACCAGTTTTTGTTATGCCTTTGATAACTAGCATGTGATAAATTGGCCCGGGTTGTTTGAAATTAGGATTTTTGAGCATCTGTCCGGAAGCGGGAATGATTATCGGCCGGCCAGCCAGAATCTGCGCCTTAAGGTCGTCTAAGCTGAAATCATAGATAACATCTACGCGCTTAAAATCATAATAGTCTTGTAAAATTTTAGCCGTTTCTTGGGCAGTCGTGTCTTCGTAATAGCCGAAGTTTTTATTTTCCCAAGCGACTAAATCTAAGATTTCTTGTTTAGCAATCGCCGGGGTGAGCGTGGCTTTTTGATAATATTTAGCAACCATTAGACTGGCAGTTTCTTCGCAGGCATTTTGATAAGGCTCGGACCAATCGCTAAATGGGGCTTGCGAGGAGAAGGGAACTTCTAAATTTATTTCCTTAGTTTCAATTTCTGTTGCGATTTCTATTTTGTTGGTGCTTGTAGTTGCAATCTCTGTGCTTGTGGCAATTGGTTCTAACTCCAGCTCTTCTTCAATTATTCCTACTTGGACGACTGCTTCGGTGCTGCTGGCTAATATTACTTCGTCCGTCTCTAATTTTTTTGGCTCTTCAATAATAATCTGTGTTTCTTTTTTAGCATAAAACAAAAAGGCGCTAGCGGTAATTAAGACAACAATGATTAGTAGAGACTTTTTCATTTATTTCATGAGCCAAATTGAAATTAGGGCAAAAGGAAGTATGGATAATAAGATTAACCACAGGAAGGTCCATTGCGAAGGTTCTGTCTTGGCATCATAGCCGCCTTTAGCCAGCCTGACTTGAGTTCTAATAAAATCAGTAACCTCCAATTCGCTATAAGGATGGCGCATAATTTTAGGGAATTGAGTACTGGTGTAGATTTCGGGGATGAAGCTAATAATCTGCGCGCGCTTAGTTTCTGGATTTAGATATTTAAAAAATACCGATGTTCGACCAATATAAGTTTGCGCTACCCAGGAGATATCCTTATAGTCTATAATTTTTTTATTAATACCGTGGCCAATTGTAATATTTTGTTCGCTTATATTTACGGTTTTAAAATAAATGGCGCTAGCCACCGCCATCCCGACTGCCCAGGCCATCAGCGGCAGTTCAGCTAAAGAAAAATCTTCCAAATCGCCTCCGCGAGCAACCAAAAAGAGCATATAGATAAACAGCCCGGTAATTATGGGAGCAATAAAATATTTAATAATAGCGGTTAGCCGCGAACTTTGATAATTAGTTTTCATGCATATATTATAGCAAAGGCTTATAGCGCTTGCCAGTCCAAAGCTTCTTTTTATTTTCCCGCCAGGCTATAATTACTAATATAATATTAAAATATGTATTTATTACTTATCATCGTTTTAGCCCTATTTATTTATTTTGTCTTTTTTGTTTCCCAATTTTATAATGTTTTTTTTAAAGGCTATGCCCCCTTTATTTCTACCGATAGAGAAACTATTAAAACTATTTTGGCGGCCAGCTCCATTAACTCGCCTTTGCTAATCTATGAGCTCGGTTGTGGTCGGGCGCGATTTTTAAGAATGGCGGAAAAAAGTTTTTCAGGACTTAAGCTAATTGGCGTAGAGAATTTAGCCAGCCTTTATTATATTAATTGGATAAGGCTAAAGCTTTCTTTCAGTAAAATAAAATTATGGAAAAAAGATTTTTTGACGCTTAATCTGCAAGACGCCGATTTGATTTATTGTTACTTGAATAATGAAACCATGAGGAGATTAGGAGACAAATTCAAAAAAGAGTGCCGTCCAGGCACTCAGATTATCAGTCGCAGTTTTCCGATTCCTCAATTTGTTCCCGAGAAGACCCTGGCCGTTAAGAATAAAAAAATATATTTTTATAAAATATAAAAATTAAGTTCTCTTTTTGGGCTCCTCGTTTTTTTTGTTTGTAAAATCGCAATTTAGACATTCGTCTTTAAGTAATTCTTTTTTTCTGGCCGCAATTTGCGCTTCCGCTTTTTCGATATCCGAAAAATCTCTTAAGTCTTCCCATTTTTCGCGGAAGTTTTTAGCATCCAAGTAGTCCACAAATTTATTATATTGAGAATGGGTTTTATCAACTCGGGCGGCGTATTTAATCGGGCACCAATAGCGTTCGGTGCGGCCGGATATTTCTACGGCATACTGCAAAAGATTATTAAAGTAACTGCAGTAGACGCAGTTTAATTTTTCTATCCAATTTAAATAGGGTAGTAGGCGGCGGTTATAAATAAAGTAATCACTTGGTTTAACGCGTGGAATGCCGTAAATCCGGAAACAAATTTGATGGTATATTTCTAAGCCGAGATGGAAGAAAAACCCTGGAATAATCATGCCATAAATAAAGGGCATGCTTAAAATGTATTTAAAATTAAGCGGAAAAAGAGTTTTTAGTGAGCTGAGCTTCCAGGCCCTTAGATTATTGGCTTGCGTTTTTAACTCTTGTAAAATATTTATTTTAAAATCAAGGGAGCTAATAGCGCTATCAAAAGACTTTTTAATTTCTTCGCTCCATTCTTCCAATTTTTTGGTTCGGACATCTTTACTGGTTTCCAAGTTTTTTTGAATTTCTTTCAGCCTTCTACTTAAATCTTCTTTTATTTTGTTAGCCATCTTGTTAATGCTTAATAATAAAATCATTATTAAAATACCATTAATTTACTAAAAAATCAATAAATATTTAACTAAAAAACTCGATCATCTGACCGAGTTTTTTAGATTCACTTTTTGCGGGAGTAATGTCTTCGAAACTTGATTATTTATTCTTATGATCATTGCCTCGTTCAACATGAGTATTAAGACGAATCTTTAATTCTCCAAGATGTTTGCCATTATTATCATGTTCTTTTAATTGTCCGAGATGTCGTCCATTGTCATAGTGACAGTTAACATCTTCATCCTCGTCATCACCGTCTTCATCATCATCTTCATGATGGCTGGGAACGGCTAAGGTTGTTGCGGAAGCAACATTGGATTGGGCGGAGATATTACCGGCAGCGTCATAAGACTTCACGTAAAAGGTGTATGAAGTTGAGGCGCTTAAACCGATGTTCGCAAAGCTGTTAACGCTTGAAGTGGCAATTAGGGCATTATCGCGGTAAATATTGTAACCAGTAACGCCTACGTTATCGCTGGCAACTGACCATGAAAGATTTATTCTGCTTGGAGAAACAGTGCTTGCTAATAAATCACCGGGAGCGCTGGGAAGCGTAGTATCGCTCGTGATAGCCGGTGTGGTAGCAGTTGCGGTGTTTGATTGTCCGGAAAGATTACCAGCGGCATCATAGGCGATAACGGCGTAGGAATAGTTGGTGTTTGGTGACACTGACATATCAGTAAAACTATTAATAGCGGAATTGGCAATAATGACATTGTTTCTTAAAATTGTATAACCGACAACGCCAATATTATCCGTGGCGGCAGTCCAAGCTAAATTTATTTGGTTGGAAGAGCTGGCCGTAGCCACTAAATTAGTTGCTGTACCTGGAAGAGTGGTATCGCTTGAGGTTGCCGTATTTATAGAAACTGAACTAGAGAAGGAAGAAACATTGCCCGCGGCATCATAGGCGAGTACGGAATAAGAATAACCGGTGCTAGCGAGAACATTGATATCAATATAACTGGTGTTTACGGTATTGGCTAAAATATCGGTATTTCTCATAATAGTATAACCGGTAACGCCAGTGTTATCCGTTGCCGGATTCCAAGAGAGAATTACTTGGTTGCCGACATTAAGTGTAGCCGTTAAGCCATTAGGTTGGCTGGGCGGCGTGGTATCCGTTACTGCTAAAGCTCTGAGAGCAAAGATGGGAGTCGCTACGAGGAATAAACTAATAATCCCCGTGATAATTTTGTTATTTTTTGTCATATGTTTATTGGAGACGAGATTTAATAAAATAATTTAATAAATTCGTCAAATTAATTTTTAAAATTCCAACTTACAGATATTAGTACCAGCTAGATTGTTTTTTGTTACATCTCCAGATATAATATATAAACAATTTTGTAACAGTTTTCATAATTTAGGGTATTAATAGTTACAAGTAGACATGGCTATAAAACAAGACAATTTCCTGGCTTATTACAACCAATTCAAGGATAAAATTTTTAATTATTTTTTATATCGCATTGGTTTTGATAAGGCTCTCGCTGAAGATTTGACTTCCGAGGTTTTTGTTAAGGCTTTGAAAGCTTTCGCTAGTTTTGATGAGAATCAGAAATTTCAGTCATGGATTTACGCGATTGCTCATAATCATTTAATAAATCATTATACGCGCTCCGGAAGAGCCACGGTTCCCTTGGAAGAGTTGGAGGATTTTATTCCGGATGCTAGCGATAATCAGTTTGAGGAAAAATACGAAGCGGAACAAGTGCTGCAAGTAATTGACGAGATGGCTGATAGCGACCGCGATATCCTCCGTTTCCGTTTTGTGGATGAACTTGATTACCGCGAGATTGCCGATATTTTGTGCAAGGAAGAGGGCGCAATCAGGACACAGGTCAGCCGCAGTTTAGAGAAGCTACGTCAAAAATTAAAGAAGATACAAGAAAAATAAATATGGATAATTTAGAAAAAATCTTAAACAATCTGCCTAAGAATAAGTTAAGCCGCCGCGCTGACTTAAAAATAAAATTTCAGCTTTATCGCTTGTTAGTTTCGGCTTATCTAAAAAGATTGTTTATCTTTAATCATGAGTTAAGCTTTTTCAACAAGGGATTAGTGGCCGCTATGGTCTTGGTGCTTATTTTTAGCGCGACTTCTATTTTCGCTTACGCCAGTGACAGCGTGGTCCCTGGGAACATTATCTATCCTTTAAAAAAAGCGGTTGAAAAATTAGAGCAGAATATTGCGCCGAGCAAAACTGCTAAAATTGCCGCTTATGAAAAACAGTCTGTCCGTCGTTTGGAGGAAGCCGTTAATTTAAGTCAGAAAAATTCCAGCACTACTCCGGCCGCCAAAAACGTCAAAACGAACGTTAGTGATAATATAGAGAAAAATATTTCGGAAGTTGTTGATAATCAACAGGCAGTCCTTGAATCTATTAATAAATTAGGCGATTACCAAAAAGCTAGTGCCGCCGCGTTCCAGGCCAAGGAGGCGGATAAAGCTAAGAGTGAATATTTAGATAAAATTGCTGAATATGCAGAACTAAGTGACGATAATCAAATGTTGGAACTTGTTAATCAGGCGCAAAATATAATTAATAATCAAAAGTATAAATATCAGGGTGAAGAGCTGAACGACGATGAAAAAGAAGATGAGCAAGAGGATAAAGGAGATAATCATCGCGGCCGAGATAACGAGGGTGACCAAGAAGATAATGAGGCTGACAAACGTAGTAATAACGGCTATAATAAAGAAAAACCATAAGTAAGCCTATGATCGAGTATAAATACTATATCAAGAAAATTTTTCAACCAGCCCCCGATCAAGTTATTATTGAGGCTAGCGATAAATCAGGACGTCCCGTTTTTAACTATCAACCCGGACAATATGCCATGATTTCGTATCGCAACCGGTCTTTCAGGATGGAGGATAAGCACGCCTTTTCTTTGGCTAGTTCTCCGACTAATTCTCAAAGTATCTCTTTTGGTATTAAAATTGAAGGCGCTTTTACGCATGGTCTTTTGAATTTGCAAGTCGGTGATGAACTACGAGTATTCGGTCCTTATGGCAGTTTTTGTTACCAAGCTAATAAATATCCGGATGCCGTGATGATTGCTGGCGGGATTGGTATCACGCCTTTTTTTAGCGCCTTAAATTATGCCAACGACCTAAAGCTCAGTAATAAGTTGGCGCTTATTTATAGCGCCCGCACCAAATCGGGGGCGACTTTTTATCCGGAAATTAGAAGTTTGCAAACTAGAAATTCTAATCTAAAAACGCTTTTTTCTTTTACGGAAGAAACGGGGGCGACTGAGGCTAATGTGATAAATACTAGAATTAGCGCCGAGCAAATTAAAAATTTTGTTGGCGATATTAGTGGTAAAACTTTTTTTATCTGCGGTCCTAGTTTGTTTATGGCCGCCATGGTCGCTAATCTCCTAAGACTAGGGGTGTCGCGCGCGCAGATTAAGATGGAAGAGTTTTCTATGATTCCCGATAAATCTTGGGGCGCACGTTTGAAAAATATTTCTTATGCCTTAGCGTTTTCCGCCTTAGTCGCGGCCATTATTTTTTTTAGTTTTATTTATGAGCCAGCCCCGAAGACTGCTAAGAAGAACTACGATGCCAATCAACTAGCAATGATAAATTCGGCGACTTATGAACGGATGATTACTATTTATGATGCCAAGAATAAGGCGCTTGTTGATTTAAACCAGCAAATTTTAGCGGCTACAAGTGCGGCTAACAAGGCGGCAGCGACGTCAGCCGCAAATTCTGTGAACGCGCCGGCGGCCAGCTCTTCAAGCGCGCCAGCAGCCACTCCAGTTTACAAGCCGGCCACGGTTTATGTTCCGGCTCCGGTTTATACGCCGCCAAAAACGTCCCCAGTTCCGACTACCGGAGTTAGCCGAGCGAGATAATTTAATTAATTACTTCATTTATGGAAAAAATTAATTTCAAAAAAATATTACTGCCATTTTTTATAATAGCCATGCTATTTATTTCCGCCTTTTCTTTTGCCTCTTTGGGCCATGCCGAAGATGACGATGAAGAAGGTGAGCGTTTTTGGTTTTTAGGAAGAGAAGAGCGGGAAGAAGGCGAATGGGAGGATAACGAAGAAGAGTGGGAAGAAGAGGAGTGGGAAGAAGAAGAGAGGGAAGAGTATGGGGACGAGGATAAGGATGAAGACGAAGGGGAGGAGCCGAGCACTGAAAATATTATTGAGACCCCAACAGCTGTTAGCACCGATAATATGGTTTTTAATTTGGCGACTTTGGTAGATTCCGATCAGGATGGCGTTATAGATTCATTTGATAAATATTCCGGCGAAGACGATTTTGCTTATTTCTTGCTGGATAAAAATAAAAATGGGGTTGGCGACGATTTAGAAAAATTATTAAAATAATTTGAATGAAGTGGCGTGAATTTAAAGCTCTAGGAACAGATATTATTTTCTTTCTGCCTGAGGTATCGGAATCCGATAAAATATTAACGGCGGCAGAGAAAGCGGTATTGGACTTTGAAAAAAGATTCAGTCGTTTTATTTCCGACAATGAACTTAATATTTTTAATGCTTCAGAGGAAACAGAAATTGAAGTTACTGAAACTATGGCCGAACTTTTGCGCTTGGCTAAATACTATTATTTAAAAACTGGTGGTAATTTTGATCCAACAGTTATTGGCAGTTTAGAAGGAATTGGCTATGATAAAAATTTTCTGGATTTAGGAATTAAGAGGGGGGAGGCAGAGCTTGAGAAAATTGATTTAGAAAAAATTCGGAAGGAATTTGTAAAGCGCTCAAAAATGGAAACTTTAAAAGTTGTCGGCCGTATAATTTATCGGCCTCGCGAATTTAGAGTTGATTTAGGAGGGTTTGCTAAGGGCTACATTGTTGATTTATTAGGAGCCACAATTTTTCAAAGAGTAAAAAATTTTCTTATTTCCGCCGGGGGTGATATTTGGGCGGTTGGTAATCAAGAGGGCGCTCAGGGCTGGGACGTGGCCGTGCAAAATCCGCTTACTCCGGAAGAAAATATTTTTTTTCTTAACACACGCGGTGAACGTTTAGGAATTGCTACTTCCGGAATTTTAGAAAGAACTTGGAAAAGAGGTAATTTTGAAGCTCATCATATTATTGACCCCAGTTCGGGGCTGCCAGTAGAAAATAATATTTTGTCGGTGACGGTTATTTCCGCCGATGCCGTTAAAGCTGATATTTATGCTAAAACAGTTTTAATTTTAGGAACAGAAAAAGGTTTAGAGTTTATTGAAAATGAAAAAGATTCAGCTTGTATAATATTTACTAAAAATCAAGGAACGCTTATATCTTCGCGCGCCAATAATTATTTAAAGAAATAAAGATATGATTCAAAATATTAAAAAAGTGAAAAAATTTCGCTTTTTGGGATGGGGGTTGATAATTTTCAGTTTGGCTTTTTTGGGATATGCTTTGATTGCGAGCGCCCAGACAAACTCCGCCGGTGACTATACTAAAGACAGCGATTACGACGGCTTGTCTGATCAAGCAGAGACCAATACCTATCGCAGCGATCCGTTAAAGGTGGATACCGATGGCGACGGTTATCTAGATGCGGCTGAAGTTTTAAGCGGTAGTGATGTCCTTAATTCTGATGATCCTGCCGCCAGCTTAGTTAAGCAAAACTCCGAGTCGGAAGAGAATGAGGCTCCCAGCAGCATTCCTTGGTATATTACGCGTGCCGCTGGAATTTCTGCTTATCTTTTAATGTTTTTAATAGTAGTCTTGGGGGCGGGAATGACTACTGGCTATTTATATAAATATCTTAATCCGGTGCGTTCTTGGCTTACTCATAAATATTTGAGTTTAGCGATGTTTTTGATGCTTCTAGCTCATATGACGGCTTTGCTATTTGATAGTTTTATTAATCTGCACCTCAAAGATATTCTGATTCCTTTTTCTTCAGACTTCAGCCCCTGGCTTTTAAGTTTAGGGATATTTGGCTTTTATATTCTCTTGGCGGTTATTTTTACTTCTATTTGGTTCCGTTTAAAATATAAGCGTGCTTGGCGCAGTGTTCACTATCTTGTTTATGTTTTATTTACATCTTCTTTCATCCATGGATTATTTCTCGGGACGGATTCGCAAACACTAGCTATGCGTTTGGTTTATATCAGCACTAGCTCCGTTTTTGTTTTTATTGTTGTTTATCGCTTTATCATTTCCAGACTTAAAAATAGAAGTTATAAACATCAAAATCAATATGAAACTCCTAAAAACCATTCAGTTTAAAGATTTGCCAGCTGAAGAATTAGAAAAATTTGAAAAACGCGCCGCAGCACGAGCGGTAGTTTTTGATGATGATAAAAATGTTGCCCTGCTTTATGTCGCCAAACATAATCGGCACAAACTACCAGGTGGTGGCGTGGAAGATGGAGAAACGATCGATGAGGCTCTAATAAGAGAATGTTTGGAAGAAATCGGTTGCCAGGTAGAAAAATTTGCTGAAGTTGGAGAAATCGTCGAATACCGCGATAAGTGGTCCTTAAGAAACGATTCTTTTTGTTTTTTGGCCAACGTTGTTGGCGCTAAAGGTGAACCAAATTTTACGCCGGAAGAACTTGAGCGCGGCTATGTTATTAAATGGGTCAGCTTTGAAGAATCGATTAAATTATTAGAGCTTGATAATCCGGAAGATTACGAAGGGAAGTTTATTAAAATCCGCGATTCTTTATTTTTAAAAGAAGCTTATGAAATCTTTACTCAATATCGTTAATGAGAATGATGAGATAATTGGAACAGAGGAGCGGGAAGAAATTCATCGCCGCGGTTTGTTGCATCGCGAAATCCATGTTTATTTTTTGACGCCTGATAAAAAATTTATTTTCCAACACCGCGCGCCCGATAAGGATTCTTATCCTGATTTGTTAGATGCGACTGTCGGCGGCCACGTGGAAATTGGTGATTCCTATTTAGAAACCGCTATTAAAGAAAGCAGGGAAGAAACCGGTTTAAATTTAAAACCGGAAGATTTTATTTTTATCAACAAAACTCGGCGTTACTCCGAAGATCCGGCGACCGGCAAGATAAATAGTGTTTTTGGTGAGAGCTATGCCTATGTATTTAAGGGCGATATCAGCGATTTAAAAGTTGAGGTCGGCAAGGCGGTCGGTTTTGAAACTTGGGCGATTGATAAATTAATGGATTTAAATGATGAAGAAAAATCCCGCTTTATTCCTTATATTTTAGAATTTAGTAAAACAATTTTGATAGAGTTAAGTAATAATTTATAAATTGATTGATGAAAAATTTTAAAGAAAGTAATAAAATTTTATTTATTCCTGGCTGGCTGGATAGCGGCCGTCGGCTTGGCTATGTTAATTATTTAGATATTTGGCGGTCAAGGACTGATATTAATAAGGATTTTCAAGTAGAGACGGTTATTGCTCATAGTCTGGGAGCGATGGTCGCACTTTATAATTGGCATTTACATCATAATTTTAAAATAATTTTAATTAATCCAGTTGTATCCGGCCAAAAATTATCTTGGCGCTGGTTACGATATTGTTTTCAGGAAGGTGTCCCTGCTTCATTAATAAAAACTTTATCAATTTCTTCTATTATTTTTGCTTTATTCAGTTTAAAGAAAATTTTAAAAATTAGGGCAACCGATATTTTAAAGGAGTTATCTCCTGAAAATTTAACAATTATCTACGGCGCCCACGACCACTATCTCTATAATAAGGCGGTCGTTGAAAGTTTAAAGGCACAGGGAATAAAAGTTATCGAAGCTACCGAAGCGGGCCATAATTATACTAAAGACTTTGATGAAATAATTAGCCGATATATTTAATGAAAGAAAATAAAAAATCGCCTCTTGTTTGGAGACGATTTTTTTGAAATGTACGTTTTGTTTTTACATTTGAGAAATTATACTTTTTAAGTATTCGCCCAAATGAGTGGAAGCTTCTTTAGCGCGGGCTAAGTTTTCTTCATGCGAGTGTTTTTCTTTGTAGTCGTTAGTTACAAACCCCAGACCCAGTATCTCTGCTCCGTATGAGGAAGCAATATAGGCTTCCGGGAGCATACTCATCCCGGCAACGCCAGCGCCAGTTCGACTTAGAATATCCTTGTCGTACTTATTGCCTTCAAATTGAGGGCCGCGCAACATGACGTGTCCAGTTTTTTTAGCGATAACTAAATCACCCTGGGATTTAAGAGCAAGATCAATCAAGTTTTTACTGATAGCATCGTCAGCCGAACAAAATTCGTCACCCCATAAAGGCATTACTGGCGCGAAAACAGTTACAAAGCCATCAATCACGGCGATGTCACCGACCTGAAGTTCGGGGTCCGGGAAAGGGAATATGCCACCAGCTTTCCAAAACTCGTCTGCTAGTTGTGAAAATTTTTC
The DNA here is from genome assembly GCA_041664445.1 of Patescibacteria group bacterium. GTDB lineage: Bacteria > Patescibacteriota > Patescibacteriia > Patescibacteriales > UBA12465 > UBA12465. Next base: position 42,041 of record JBAYKT010000010.1, read on the forward strand.
CGGCTGACATTTTAAGGTTCCCACAGCGCTAGTAATAATTAATTCTTTAACTCCTAATTGAATTAACATTTCGGTTTGCAAACGAACCATTTTTAACCAACTTTTGCTGAATGGTTTTTCATAAAGATGGAGACGTCCGTTTAAAGCAAGAACTTGTTTGCCGGCAATTTTGCCAATAATTAAAGTTCTTTTGTGGCCCTCAACCACAGTCGGTAGATTTTTGAATCCAGGAATATCCGTAAAAGGGATTTCAATTTTTTCCTCGAATTCCAGAGTGTCACCCCAGCCAGTTCCTAATATAATACCAATTGGCAACTCTTCAATCTTGCGGACGTTGTTAATAAAATTTACAACAGCCCAAGCCGCTTTCATTCTTTTTTTGTTCATGATTTCTATTTTTTAGGTTTAAACTTGTAAATGTACTTTTTTTTGTTTTCTCAGAATATTATGATTTTTTTAAATTTATGTCAATTCGCGCTAAAATCAAATTTGACTAATTATAAATTTTATAGTAGTTTAATTAATTGTGAATTTAGAACTTTAAAAACAAAAAATAGTAAATAAACAAAATCTTAAAAGATGAAAAATCATGAAACTCAGGACAGTAGAAGAAGTAACTGGAAAGCAGTATTGGATACAGCGTCAGTATTTGGAAACACGTGGCCCGTGGCAAGTTTTACCACTTGGCGAAGCGGTGCTTGGTTATCTAATGAACGAAGATTTTTTGGTAGGGCCATTCCAAAAAGCTTGGCCGGAAATTCCCGCCCATGAAATCGGGCTTGTCTCGGTTCTTCAAGAATGGGGCTATGAACTGGAGTATCGGGGTGATTGTGCTTTAGAATTCGGCAACGGATATCTGGTGCGCAAAATTAATCCGATTACTTATGAATTTAAGCAACCTCTGCTCATCGTCGGCGCTTTACGCGGCCGGCAAAAAGAAGCGGTGGGATTAACTAAAAAACTTTTTTTCCATGACAAATTTGTTCTAGACACTGAAGAAGAGCATGTTGGTAAAGTGGTTGTTGACTCGGAAATCGATGAAGTTTTTATTAAAATTGAGGAGGCTCGACAAGAATGGAAGCGTCGCAAACAGGCGCAATTTGAAGGGGAATTTTTTCGGCTTTCTCAAGATTTTGGTTTAAGCTCGACCATCGAGGTTGGCGGGGAGACTGGATTTGAACTGGAACATGTTCCGGGACATTTTTTTGAACTTCATCGTCAATTGCTATCGGCAGTTTATGACAGCCGGCAAAACATCACTCCTACCTATCGGCTTGTTTTGATTAATAAAGCCCGAATAGAAGTGGAAGAAAAACGAGCGGTGAATATTCTTGTTCCCGAAGCCTACAAAGGCTTTATTATTGGCAAGGGCGGCGCTAACATCAAGGCTCTGAGTGAAAAGCTCAAATGTAAGATTAATTTGAAATAAATTTAAAAAATGTGACTCATGAAAAAAGTAATGTTTGTTTTTCTGTTGTTACTGATTGTTTTTTCAATCTTTGCTCAAGATAGTCAGAATAAGTATGATTATTTGAAGATTACTCAGGTTAATGGAAAAGATTGTTTGAACATTAGAGCTAAAGCCCTCAGTTTAGGAACGAATTTTCTGGAAAAAAATCCTGTGAAAACAGTTAATTTCCAAAAGTTCATGGATAGCGAACCGACAATTACGCAGCCGGAAGGATTTTTCCTTTGTGAAGAGCTTGATGATTGGCAAAGAAAAGCTAACCATGAGCATCCACTCACTCTAACGGAAAAGAGAGCTGCCCAGCGTGTAGCTCATTTAGCCGAAGGAGTGGCAGTCTGTTTGTTTGGCGATAGTCTTAAGGATTTGCGGCGCGACCAATTTATTATGCTTTGGGTTAGCTTAACTCGGAAAGCGGTAAAAAATAGGCATCGCGATTTACAAAGTAATTTTGTTAAAGAGTCTTGGTTTATCGCCCAGACCGGAGAATTAGTTTGGAACTTGATGCCCAAAAGTTGGACCGTGGAAGATACTAGAGCGTTTGCTCTTTATCGTCCTGATAATTTGGCGGTTAATCTTTTAGTGGACCCGGGAGCTAATATTATGACCAAAATGATTTTATTTCCCGAAATTAAGTATCATAAGAGATTCTCCTATGATTTAGTCAATAAATCGTCTAAAGATTTGAAAAAATACGCGATTTATAAATAGAAAATTTTGTTTTTTTAGAGCCGTCAGCTTTCAGTTGGCGGTTTTTTTAAATCATTGACATTTTTATTTTTATATGTCAAACTAAGGGGGCAACGATATCGTGTGTCAAAAAAGTGGTCGATTTTTAAACTCTTTATTAAATTGCAATCTTATAAACTAAGTCTTAAATTATGACTGGTACTATTAAAACTTTAACCGATAAGGGTTTTGGT
>JBAYKT010000011.1:0-43702 GCA_041664445.1 Patescibacteria group bacterium
TGTTAGCAAATTTTTACTAGCATTAGAGAATATTTTAACTTTTTTGATTCATCTGTTTTAGTCCGAAATATCACGATTTTACCACTTTTCAGTCACAATAGCGTCACAACTTTTTGTTTCGCTGGTAATACAAGAGGAGGTGGTAAATTAAAGTTCTTTTTTTATATCTTCCCAGGTAACTCCAGTAATTGTCTCAATTTCCTTCAGAATATATTTCAAGACGTCTTTACATAAATTAGAAGATGGAATAGTTATTGATTTCTGGTTTCTATGGGTCGCTTTAATATGATTACCCTTACCACCCTTAGTACTTATACTAAAACCAAGGCGTTCCAAGGCCTTGGTCAAACTTTTTCTGCTTAAATTGCTTGGCAATTCACTAAGCGAGGGCATATTCTCTAGCCTCAGAACCTACTTTATGCAACCCCACTTCTTTAGCATAAGAAGATGGAATATCAAACGAAGTTAATATGGCGTCTTTAATATTTTTATCTAACTCCTCTTGAGAATTAGCTGAAGTTATAATAGATCCGTATCTAAAATTTTGACTAACAGCTACAATAACGTTGCCTTCTTTTTTATTATCAAATGTAATTCCTCCATTAATTCTAAAATATTGGTTTAATTCTAAAAGACCAGCCGGCACAAGATCGGCGCCATTCCAAAAAAATTTAACTATATAGTCTTTGGCTTGTTTTGTAATAGACATAGATTTGAAAGATTATCACTAACACAAAGTAATGTCAATATATATTATACGCTTTTTGAGAAAATAATACTAATAAAACCTTAAAATTACAAAAAATTTGCTTAATATTAGATAATTTTATAATTTATCATTAATTAACCATCATTATTTTTGTTGGATCACACGTAATAACTTTCTGTTTCGCTAGCAATACAAGAGGAGGTGGTAAGGTCAATATTTATTTTTTGTTTAAAAAACTAAATATAGATTTACGATCCTTAGCAGAGTAATATTCTTTTTTATTTTTTCTATCACTATCCACGCCACGCTCAATCTGCCCCTTAGTCCATTTAGGCGCCCATTTCACTTGATTGCTAGTAATCCAATAATGAGAGCGGCAGTCAAAATTCCAATTTCCTACTGATGGGTATATGGAGATTGTTTTGCCATTAAATATTAGTTCCCAGTCAGTGGGAGAAAACGGCGTCACAACTTCGTTTCCGCATCCACAAAAACATTTATGAATAGCGGTAGCGTATTCTATTGAAATATAAACTACGCCCTCTTCAATCTTGTCGGGAATATTCTTTACAAATTTATGAGATATTTTCATCGTTTTGCAATTTATTTACATTTATATCGTAAGCCGTATTAAATTCTTTTTCCAAATCATGATAAAACTGATATATTTTTTTCCATTTTATTACAGCGAGAGAGGCATTTAGCGCATTCAATTCTGCTATCTGAATATTTTGAGAATATCCGTCGTTTCCTGCGTCTGAAAATGAGATTCTTCTACTAATATGATTGTTTTTTTCTGTTGTACTGGTAGTGACTCTAACACTTCCATTTATTAATCCATCTACAACCTCAACACCCATGCCAACATCTATAAATTTCACCCCATTTTCAATTAATTTTTCAATAAGTAGTTTCTTAATTCCCCCCTTATCAACACATATAAACACAAAATCCATACCAAACAATTCATTTAAATTAGATGAGGTAATATATTGGTCATGCGGAGTAATATATTTATGTAATTTTGAATATACTTCGTGAAGATAATTAACTTTTTTAGATTTTTCTCTTAATTTTTCAATTGAAGCAGCTCCTGGAGTTCTAAAGGCATTATGTTGTAAAAAAGTATCGCCATCAAAAAGATGAATTTCTTTTACCGGCGTTTTAGCGACTAAATCTAAAATATATGAACCCGTTCCGCCCAAACCAACAATAGCAATTTTTAAACTTTTAAGTTTTGATGAAATTACATCAATTTCTGCTCTGCTAGAATTTGTATCAATGTAATGAAAGCAAATTTCAGAATCAGTCGATTCTATCACATTGAATGTTCTTGCATTAACTGAATTATCGATTGACGCTGCTTGATGAGATATTATTTTTACATAAGAAGTTATTTTTTCATAATAATCAGGATATCCATCGGTCGGCTTATTCGAAAAAGAATGATTAATGGTAATACCATCAAAGACTTGATCTTGGCTTGAATGCTGAATTGCCTTTATGACAGTACCGTCGTTGTTACAAGGATGCTCACCAATAAAATAAACTACGTGATCTTCTGGTTTTGCTGTTATATCCCCCGCCAAATTAAGTTTTGATACAATCGTGCCAAAAGCAATTTCTTTTTTAATATTTACATAAGGAATATTATGTACCAACAAAAAGGCGCCATTAATTTCCACCTCGAATCCCTCATCTCTTAATTTTTTTAAGTCAGGACTAAGACTTATTAGTTTGTGTAACATTAAATATCATTCCTTCTTTAACCTTCACACTTTCTCCCTTTACTAAAGAGCCTTCGTGTCTCGATTCCTCCCCTCTTGTGAAGGTAACTGTATAAACCACATTTTCATCCTCAGAAAAGACGTCAAAGGCTAATATTACTACTTGTTTATAGGAGATTTCTTTCTCACTCCATTTTTTCTCTCTAGTATTTACAATAATGGTCACCTCCTTTTTTCCATGGTCATTATCGTCGTGTTTTTTTTCGTTTTCCATATTATTTTAATTAAATTAATTAACTAAATTATTTCTTATTACTTGGTGTACTTTTTTCTTTAATCCTATATTTACCAGATTTGACTAGCTTAATACTATTATAATTTTTTTCATCGTCAAATTTAAATTCCCAAATAGAATAAGAATTTTCTTTTATATCTCTTTCAAAAAATAACGTTATAACCTTTTTTTCTGTACAGCTTTGCCATTGTCTGTATGGATAATAGAGCTGTCTAATAATCGTGTTTGAACTGCCAGTGCCTTTTGCCTCTACTAAAACTATTTGTTTTTCTCCCTCATAGCCTGCGTCAACTTCAGTTTGCACTCCGCCAACTTCTATTTTCTGTTTTCCAACAAGAAAATTAAATTCCGGAGTATATTTTCTACCCCTTATAGTTAACACGAGAGTCGGATCACCCATAAATGTTCTTATAAGACTTGACGCGTAGGCAAAATCTAAATGTTGCATTTCGGAATTTCCAATTTCAGAAGAGTCTAAATGAAAATTCAATTTAGAGTCATAAGTTTCAATATCTTTTTTGATTTCCGGTATATCAATATAACCTTCGCCCTTAATAATACTATAATATCCATTCTTTGTTGGTAAAAGAAAAAGATTATTTTTTCGAAAAACTTCAGGCCTGGATTCTCTTGAATCTTGTTTACATAAAATCCGAACTTCTTTCTCGGCAGTATTCTTGAATTTTTGACAAGATTTTTTAATTTGAGAGGCTGACAATAAAAACGGCGATTTACTAAAATCGTGTTTTAAAATTTCATAATCATCAAAAATTTTTTTCCAAGATGTACTGTTTGCCATATAATTTTACTTAATTAAATCCTTATATCTCTTAACCGATAATTCAAGATATTTCTTTTCCAAATCAATACCAATAAATTTTCTATCGTTAAGAGCGCAAGCTAAACCGGTTGTTGAGGAACCAGTAAAAGGATCAATAACTATATCGCCCTTATCGGTGCTAGCCATAACAATACGAACCAATAGATCGATTGGTTTTTGGGTTGGATGTTTACCAAACTTCTTTTCGGTAGGTTTCGGTGTACCCATAGACCAAACGCTCCGCATTTGAAGATTAGGTTTTTTTAAGAAGTCTTCCGGCCAATTGCCGTTCTTCATTAAATCATAATTAAACTTATGTTTAGTAGTTATCGGTTTTCCGGTTTTAGGATGGACTAATTCTTTCCTCGCCCATATTAAGGTTTCGTGACTGGCCGTAAAAAAGCGACAGCTTAAATTTGGCGAGGCGTTCGGCTTAAACCAAGCGATATCGTTTAGAATATGAAATTTACTAACTTGAAGAGCAAATCCGCATTGGTATATGGAGTGATAAGTTCCAGAAATCCAAATTGTGCCTCCTGGCTTTAAAACTCTATGACAAGCCTTAATCCATGCTAACTGGAACTCAAAATCTTTCTTTAAACCATTACTGACATCCCATTCGCCCTTATTAACGCTAACCATACGGCCGGCATGAACGGAAAATCCACCATTAGACAATAAATAAGGCGGATCGGCGAATATCATATCAACCGAGTTTTCCGATAGAGTAGCCAAAAATTCCAAGCTATTAGCTTGGTATAATTTGAAGTCTTTATCTTTAAAAAATGGGGTTAACACTTTTTTTGTCTTTTTCTTAATTTTTTTGACTTTTTTAGAAGTAACCATATTTTAACAAATCTAATATAAAAAGAGGATAAATTCATATTCTACCCCCTAATTTTACGATTTTTATAGCCAAAAGTCAAAGAAAAAATTATCTACCCCCAGCTCTCTTTTAGATTATCAAGTAACATTTTCTGTAATATATCCTTAGATATTAAATCAACATTATTAGTCTTGGCAAGGTCGATTGCTTCCCTAGTAAAAGTATTTGTTGCTACAACCACGGCCCTATTACAATCATAATGGACTTTAGCCGCTGCGGCTTCTTGTACGGCACTATTTCCTACGCTCCAATTATTGTAGCACTTGGCTTGAATTAGAATTCTTTCTTGATCTCTAGTGGCAATTAAATCTCCGCCCTGATCTCCAGTTTTTCCATTTAATTGCACCGAATACCCCATAGACTCATATAATCTATACAATAACTTTTCAAAATCACTACCACTTAATTTAGAAAAATTATTGGTGATGGCACTTATACTATTGCAGGTCACATCGTATTCTTTTTTATCAATATAATTTGATAATAAAATACAAATTTCTGCAGGCGAAAACTCAATTCCCTTTTGTTGCAAAAAATCTCGCAAATCGTTAATTCTATTCCAACTAATTTTATAATTTCTTCGCGTCCATACATTACGATCCTTTTCTTGCCCAAGGCCAAATCGAGATATAAAGTTATTTATATGACCTTCTAGTCCCGCTTGTTCAATAGCGTTAAGAATGTTATTTATCTTATTCTGCTTATTCTCTTCTTGAGATATCTTATACCATTTATAAATAAGAAATGCCCCCACCCCAAGTCCTAGCCAAATAAAAAAAGATAAAAATTCACCAGTAGCGAGGGATGCTACCAAAATTGCTAAATAAATAAATATGGCAACAGTAATGCAACCAATAGCCTGATCTTGATCATTATTTTTCTTTTTTCTATAATATGAGGCCATAATATTAATTAATAAATAATTATTTTATATCTATTTTATTTATATTATCATTAGAAATCCCTAATCCCAATTCTCTTAAAGCGTCGTAGGCCGCATCGCCGTCCTTGAGATAATGAGCTCCTCCATTAGAATCGATATAATAGGCCTGTCCTTTATCTTCTACTTGTAAAAATATCTTACCACTGTTAGCTTTAGCAAATTTTTGATTTGTTTTTATATTTTGTAAATTATCGTTAGTAATACCAACACCAAGAGATCTCATTATATTGTAGGCCTGATCTCCGTCTGCCATATAATATCTTTTTTTGTCTGTTGGGTTTACATACCAGGCTTGTCCTTTATTCTCAACTTGCAATAATATTTTACCGCTTAGCTTGTTAGATAAAACATTATCAACCTTAGATATTTTATTTTTTTCCATCTCTAAAAAGTTACTATTATCTGATAAAATGGCAGTTGTTGGAACAATAATATTTGTAGTTTGTTTCACAACACAGGCAGTTTTTTCCGTATTCCATTCAAATTCAGAATTACAATAACAACTAGACTTGCCGGCACTATCTGATACACCATAAACGTTTAATCCAAAATAATTTTCACAATCTTTTGTATAAGTTATGCAATCATTATTCTTTAATACATATCCAACAGAACAAGTTTTTTTAATACAATCGAAATTTTTTGCATCGTTCGCATCTTCCCAAATATAACCGTCATTACATTTGCATTTATCATCAACGGTTGCATAAGAGTTAAGTCCGCATTTAGTCGTAGCGGAAAGAAGGCTGTCCAGCGCTCCAAAATTATAATAACTAGTATCATCTTTCGCGCATTTACCATTTTTTAAAGAAAAACCGTAATCACATTCGCATGTTTTAGACAATGTATCATAATCAGAATTATAACCATACAAATCATGGCAATAGATGTCCCCAGAAACACATTGTGTTTCTCCTAGAAAACTCTTCCCAAAAATATAGCCATAACCACATTCACATGTTTTATTTAAAGAATTATAATTTGAATTCCAGCCATATTTATCTCTACACCATTGACTCATGGAGATGCAACCAGTGCCATTTTTATCTGACGTATATCCACTATAACATTCGCATGTTTTACTAGTATAACTATAGCTTGAAAAAGAAGGACACGATGGAATTGAGGGGGTATATACCGGCGCGGAATAAGTAGTCTTGCTGTTATGGCAGTGATATTCTCCATAAGATAGACCCCATGATGTACAATTTGTTCTACAGGTATGGCACCCGGAAGAATCTGTATTGCCAGGATGAGCAGAAACTATCCCCAAAACAAAAAATGAAAAACAAAAAATTAATGTTACAATGAAAACAACTTCTTTTATACTAATCACGTTTTTAACAGTTTTCATAATATATTTATTTTCAAATAAAAAAACAAACGAGAGCAATCTCGTTTGTTTTAATAGAGGGGACCCGAAACGGATCGCTTGGCTCGGGGTCGTGGATGAAGTTAGAAATAGTGTGACTAATAATAGCTAAGAATTAAAGCTAGAAATATAACAAAGTAATGAAGTTGAATAAATAATCTAGTGTTTATTTAAAATAACCAAAAAAAACAATATAATTCCAATAAATATAAGGATTCCTAAAAATTTTACAAATCTTTTATATACCTCCTCTAGCACATTATGGACTATAATTTTTAGTAATCTAAAAATCCATTTAATTAGCTTAAATGGAGCCGATATAACCATTACAATAATATCTATCCAATCATAACCAGTTGTATAACTTTTTTTCATATACCTAATTAAAATTTAAATAACAAAAAAATATAGCATAATTACTATATTTTTACAAGCTAACTCTAAATTTATTTGCAAAAATGCCAGCAAGATTGACTAGGCTTTAATTTTTATGTTTTGTCTTATCGACTAACGTAAATTTCTTAGCTTCGCTTTCGTAAGGTGGAACGCGGTCTCCTCGTGAGAGAGTAATCTCTTTTCGAGAACCGGCTGGTCGATATTGACCAGACACTTTCGCGAATCCTCCTGTACTTACCTGAACTTTAGGCATAGGTTTGAAGTTATCTAATGAATAAATAGAAGCGTCTGACCTTTAATCCGCCTCCCCAGTCACAAACCTTAATAAGATTTGCAATTGGAGAGCGATTAAAGTGAGCTAGACTAAAAATTAAAAGAAGGGCTCCGAACTTTTTCTTGCTGGCGTTTTTGTAAACAAAATTAATTGAATATAAATTATTTATATATCCAATCTAAATCCATTTCTTTTTTTATTAAACATTTTGAAATTACTCTTCCTGCAAAACTAATTCTTAAATTGCTTGTTTTTTCATCTAGTGATTTAACTTTTTCATAAATATTATCTATAATTTCTTTTGTAATCTGACTTTCTGCGGAAATATTTCTAATTTCTTTATAAATACTAAGGTATTCATTGCCCAAAGTCATGTGGCTACTTATAGTTTTAACTGCCTGTTCTTGATTGCTTACAAGTGGTGAGGTTAACGCTAAAATTGAAAAAATAAAAATAAAGCAATTTAATAACCTACTTAATAATTGTGGCGAATCAGGGAAAATTATCAGAATGACTGACAACGTAATTGGCAGAAGTATATATATATTTAAAGAGGTTTTTATCCAACTCGCTGTTTTATAGTGCCCTTTAGAGGAATAAGCAACCTCCTCAGCATACTTCATTAAAATTTCTTGATTATTCATATATTTAAACGCCAAATTTATCACCAAAAACAGTTCTCCACTTACTTATAGTAGCTTCGATTGTTAATAGTGCACTTGTTGGAAATAAATTAGCTTGAGCTTTTCTTATTTCATTAATAGATAGTTGTCTATCTTCCGGGGTCATATACTTGTCTACAATACCACCAAAACCGGTTGCTTCATAAATATTTGATTTAAGATATTCTTCTGCATTATTAAAGAAACACTTTATGCCTTGAATCATTGAAATAATTGAAGTTGGTTGTTTAGAAAATATATTCCAAGCAATGGTTTCCAAATGATACGATCTAATTCGTTCATTATTTTTTACTCTGTTCCAGTATTTAAGAAGCTTGATAACGCTCTTTAGTTTCTTATTATGATATTCATGTAATTGTTTAGAAATATTCTCATCAATTTTAGGGTTTGTTTTTAACCATCCAGGGTCACCGTTACCAATTGGTATATAATAAAAATCTTGTTCATTAGAAGTACGAGATTTGATATGAAAACATGGCACAATATCTATTCCTAAACCATAAGAAACTAGTTTAACATTTACTGATTGCCCGTCTTTCTTTATTTCTGAATCTGGATGAGATTGTTGTAATGATTTATGAAAAGCATGTAAAACAGAGTGAGAATTTAGAAGATTATCCTGACCAAGATGATTATGAACAGGACTTTTTTCATTATCACTATTTCCTCTGACATAATGGGTTTGCTCCAAACCAATCGGAACAAGACCAGCTCCATCTAAAACCATCATTATATCAATATCATCTAACGGGTGTAATTTTGTGCCTCTTGCATAAGAACCGCTTAAATAATCGTCAATTACCCACGGGAAAGATGTATCTGTATTCCTTCTATTAAAAAGTAAGCCACGGATATATTGATGACTTGTAGACCCTTGAGAAATATGACTCTGTGTAAGATTTATTTCTTTATCCAATAATTCTTGTAGCTTTGTTTCGATTATCGACATAAATTTCAAGGCTAATTTATTTTTTTACTATTTTGTACTCTTTTTGTAAAAACATCAAATCTTTTTCTAGTTTATTAAGTGATTTAATATGCTTATTTATATGTTCTGGCGTTTGCTTAATCATACTTAAAACAGTTGCCAGCGTCCCGAAATAATCATTACTTTCTACATGAAATTTTACAGATTTATTACTCATAAATAAATTAGCTTTCCAGTTTTTCTGTTTCTACATCTTTTAAGGTCTTTCCTTCTTTAGTGACCCATTTAACCCATCCACTAGTTGAATTACCGCATATTATATCTGATGCTGCACTAGGACTATTAAAAACATACTCTTTTTCAAACTTAAAGAGGTTTGAAGATAATTGAGTTATGTGTCCGCTTTTAGATAAAGATTCAATAATCCTGCTATTTCTTTCTTTTACAGCCTTGCTTATATTAGTTGTCATTGTTGAATCTTTAAAAACAATAAAACCGTCATTTGTTATTTGTCCTTTAGCCTCCGCTCCTTTTGCTCTGCAAAAAAATATTTGTCCCGTTTTTTCTTCGTCTACTAATGGTTTTAGTAGAAACAAATAACTAATACTAGATAAAAGTGTGATTAAATTTTCTAAAAATTCCTCCATTTCAGCGACGCTTGGCTCAGGTAAACTTGGCAATGCACTTTGGACAGTATTTTGTAAGATACACCTAGAATTATCTTTTGCTATTTTTAAACATCTACTTTCCAAATATTTTATGTGTGCTTTAGTAAGCCCATTATCTTTTCCGACAAATCCAATTGCAGTCTGCCAAAAATCTTTATTACTATCATGATTTGCTAATCTGTCCCAAAGAGATTCAGCCTCACCGACATAAACTAAAGGTAAAATATCATCCTCATCGTTTTTTCCTATTAAAAAATACACTGCCGGCTGATTGCATTCTGCTCTCTCTTTTACGCTTTTAAGCATACTTCTTGGTATTACTATAGCTTTGCCAATCCAGTTGCTTAATTCAGCTGTTTTAACACCATTTGGCTGACCGTTTGCTAAATATATCGTAATTGTCTTAGGATGAGTCATATTATTTTGATTGATACAAAACGTCTGCTTTATCAAGATACATTATAAATTCATCTATACTTTTTGGTAATATATATACATTTTCCTCACTATTAACAAAATTAATTTGACGTTCAGAGTCTTTGTATATAGAAGGGGCTATAAAATAACAAATAGAATTATTTATTTTTTCACAAAATTTTTCCAAATGTCTTGTAATTGGCCAAACCTCCATTACAGTTTGGGATCTACCTTCTGCTAATGTAACCTCTATAAGTATTCCGTCATTATTTTCATAACATTCTATGTCGCCTTTATCTCCAACACCACCAGCAGTAGACGTTGGAATCCCCTCATCATCACAAGGATAATTAGGTATAACATTAATATGAGGAAGTTTAGATTTAACTGCTAGTGATATTAAAAATTCTAATCTAATCGGTCCCGATAAATATTTTAAAATATCATCTTTAGATATATCCCTTTTGGATAATATAGCCAATTCTTCTTTAATTTTTTGCCATGAATATATAGCGGTCCATTTAGTAAGGTTTTTATTATTTTCCTTTACATTAACTGGTTCGCTTTCTAAAGATATAAGATTTTTGTCAGTATCCGCCATATACTTAAAATATTCTTTTTCTGTTTCGTACTTTGCATAGCTTGTATATGTCTTTAATATGTAATCAACCTTTTTCTGCTCATTTTTATTAATATCGATAAATCTTCCTCCTCCGCGTAAAGATATTAAACCAGTTAAACGCATTTTTCTTATAAACTCATCGGGATATTCATTAATAATAGATTTTGGTTTAAATTTTTTAAAATTGCCTTCCATTATTTTATTAACACATATATCTATTATAACTTCGGAACTTGGTGAGTATCTATATTTCAGTCTAATATCTTTAATTAATTTATATAATTCTTCAGCGTTATTATTTTTCCAAAAAATTAAGAGTGGTAATTCCATTTTAGAAATTCCAGCATTATTCAAATCTTTATCTGCATTTATTTTTTCAATAACTTGCAGTAATAATATTAAAGGAACATTTTCATTTAAAACTCTAACGAATGGGTTATTTCTTTGATACTTAGCCATTGCATGAAGAAATGCTTGTTGTTCAAATTCAGGATGAGAGTCAGAGACAAAAATATTTTCTTCTTCCAATTTAACATCTACTGAGTTTGCCAACTTTAATCCTAATTCTGAAAATTCTATTTTTTCATTTTGCCAATAATAAACAAACCCAAGTTCTTTAGAAAAATCAAATACAGTAGCAAATCTTGAAGACCAGCCTCTTTCAAAGCCAGCCTCTGTGTGATGTTGTGGGTTATTTTTTAACATTTGCAAAACCTCTTCATCCGTTAATAAGGTATTTGAAAATTCACCCTTCTTAGTGTCTCGCCACTTAATTTTAATTTCACTTGTTTGTTTAACAGGGCGATATAATCCATATTTTATTAATTCACCCATGATTTTTTCAGCCACAACATTATTTAGTATTTCCCCGTTAAATTTAGCAAGGACATAAAGCAAGCCTTTCATTCTTTTAGGATTTCTAACTGTTGTGGTAAAAAGCAATGGTTTAAATTCTTTTTTTCTCATAAATTTAATAATTAGTGACAACGACTTCCTTAATTTCTTTTTTACCGTTGTTATGATAATTAATATAATTACTTTCAATTTTATGAACCTTATATTTTTTCATCCAGTTTATTAAAATATCATTTTTACTTCCATTATAGTGAGTGACATTAGATAAAGCGAATTTAACACCTTTATTATTAAGGTAATCAATTTTCTTCAATAATTCTAGTTCTAGTTTTTGATTCCAGAGTTTATTATATTCGCTAGAAGTTATCAAATATGGGGGGTCTAAATAAACAAAATCATTTTTATAGTATTTTTTTCCAATAAAATATTTTTTAAAATCTAAAGATGTTATAACAATTTTTTTATCACCAACAAAATCAAAATAACCTTTCAATGCATTAAAAACATTTTTATTAAAGTCCACATTACCAACCGGTAAATTAAATCGACCGCCTCCGTTAAATCTTAACATTCTATTAAAACCGTATATGAGCAATATGTATAAAATTAATGGGTCATTTTTTTTATAATTATTAACAAGCGTTCTCAATTTTTCATAACCTTCTTTATTAAATTTTGCAAAGTATGTCTTTTTGTATTCTTTTTTAAGTAGTGGAGGAATCACATCCTCCTTATAAGAACGAGATAATTTATATTTGTAAATTATTTTTTCAACACTTTTAAAAAAATGCGGTATATTTTTTGAATTAGAAATTAAAAATTTATGAATACTTATTAAATGTTTATCAATATCGTTTAAATAATATTTTTTTGCTTCAATATTTAAAAAAACGGTTCCACCACCAACAAAAGGCTCATAAAAATTATTAATTTCTTTAGGAAATATATTTATGAGCTGTTTCATTAATTTATATTTATCGCCAACATAAAATAGCGGCGACCTTTTTATTTTATTATTCATTTTTTTACATTAGTTACAAACAGGTATTCTTTATGGTTATTAAAATTTGTATTTCCGGCGTTAAAATGTCTATATTTTTTTTCGAATATCTTAGTCTTTCCTTTTGACTGAAGAATTTTTTTTATTTCTTCAAGCGTTATTTTATTTTTAGAAGAGCTACTCTTTGAATCATAAGTGTTGTTGTACGAAACAACTAAAAATTTAGCATTAGCATCTTTAATAAGTTCTGCAAATTTATTTACCGCACTACTTCGACAATAATCACTCATATTTTCTGGTTCCGGTTTTAAAGCAACGCCATATAATTTTGGTTTGTCCCATTTAGTAAGCGTTTCAAGAATATGATAAAATCTGCTATATTGTCTTGAATTATAAGGTGGGTCTATATAAATAATATCTGATTTAATTTTTTTTATTAAAATATTCGCATCCTCCCTGAAAATAGATACGTTTTTCGAAATAACAGGATCGATGGATTTCATATAAAATCCTTCTACTGGAATTTTATTTTGAAAATATGCATCAAAATGGCCAACAGTATTAGCTATTTTATCAACCGCATAAAGCAATGAAGCGATAAGAATATGGTACTCCCTATTTGTTAAAGTTTTTTTAATCTTTTCAATATTCTCTCTTACGTGCCCAATAATTTTAGATGAATTCTTATCAAAAAATTTGCCACCAAAATTTTTAGAAAAATAATTTTCTTTCAAACCTGATGGGTTAATATTATTATAACTATTTATTATACTATCTACTTTCTCTTTATCCCAAGAGCCATCTCCAAAAAAAGCCTCGTATATTGAGTAATTTGAGTATAAAAAATCATTTAACACTATTTTTTTAAAATGCCTAGCCGCAACTGCAGAAACAACTCCTGTGCCCGCAAATACATCTGCAAATGTTTTACCATCGCATTCGGTTTGAATGACTGAAAAAATCCATTCAATTAGTTTGTGCTTATTACCAATATATCTTCTATTATGTAACTGTACGTGATTTACTTTTGCCTGAGGAACGTACATGTAATTTTCCTTTTTATTTGATATATCTGATGTTTTAATACCTTTAGTCATTACTATTATAATTTAATCTTGAAAGTTTTTATAAATTTAAAAAATGCCTATATTTAGTGGCTATACACAACTTCAAAATACCATAATTTAATTAAAAAAACAAACAAAAACACTCCAATATTTATCAACTTGTCCCTCATTCTAAATTAATCTATAATAAGCATAATATGAATATAATTTTTCCCTAAAAACATGACATCTTGACAAGTTAACATAAAAAATGTGAATATTCCCTGCCAGAAAGCAGGAATATTTTTATAAAAAGAACTATATGAAAGCCTATTACCCTGCACTAAAAGAAAAAATGCTGGAACTAACTAGGCTTTTTTGTATAGAAAGCAATATCTTTCAGCGTTTTGTTATTGTTTATAAATATGTAACCCTTATTGATAAGGATCCAATAACAAAAGGCGTATTGCAGAAGATATTTGATAATACTGCCGAAGTAATGGGTGAGGCCGGACAAGAGCTAAACGAGGATAAATTTCTCAATGTTAAAAGCGAGGTAATTCATACCAATGAATTTTGGGTATATTATTCTAATTTAAAAATAATATACAGTCGGATGAAAAAGATTAAAGAGTGTAAGATTTGCGAAAAGAAAGAATATGACGATTTATGTCGTCTCTTTTCTAAACCATATTCAAAAGACTCCTTAAAATTATCATTTAAGGTGGTAAATAGTAGTATTTTTGAACACTTAGACCAAAACAATTTTTTAAATGATGAGGAAGAAGATAAAAAAACTTGGTTCGACCAAAAAAGAAGCATTTTATGGATAAAGGGTGAAAAAGTTACAATCGGAAAACAAGATAAAATTGGTAATGCTCATAAACTTCTTAAATATATCTTAATTGATAATAAAGATAATTTAGAAGATGACTTATTTTATTCAGAAATGGCAGAAGATGAGTTTGATGATTTTGATGAATACAAAGAAAATCATAAACGTTGGCGTAGATATCACGCTATTTGCTGTGAGGTAAATAAAAAAATTGAAGATGCAATTAAGATAAAAGACTTCCTTATTTTCAATACTGGGCGAAAAGGAAAATTTAAAATAAACAAAAAATACATTTAAAGTTAAGAAAGAAAATATACAAAAAGACCTGCAAAACAGGTCTTTTTTTATTGTTAAGAAAAACGGCCACTAAACTTTTCTAAACACTGTTTATCTATGATTAGGACATAAACTGCCGGATAAAGGTCGGGGCAGAATAACGAATAAAGTAAAAAATAAAACTATGTTTATTTTAAAAGGAATCATCAAAGATGATAAAAATGAAAAGTTTGTTCGCAAAGATGGTACTTCCGGTGTTAAACGCTCTTTATTTATTGAGCCAACTGGAAGCATTTATCCGGTTACAGTTAACGTCCCAATGGACAAAGACTACGGTCAAATCGGCTCATCAATAGAACTTGAGGTTAACGTCTTCCCTTTCTGCTTCGTCAACAAGCAAAGGCAGAGGGCGTATCTCTCTGTTTATGTGCCAGAAGAAACAGATAAAAACTAATAAGAATAGGGTGGCTAGGAGTCTTAGAGTCCTGTAAGTCCACCCAACTTATTACAAATTATACTTATGAATTTTAATGAAATCATCTTAAATTATCAGGCTTTAGATTCTTTAGACAATATTGTAAATCTTCAAGCCACATTCATATTGCCTTTAGCGGGTCTTTTTCTATTCGTTAAAGTTGCTCTTGGTTTGTGGGTTATGATTTCAGTCGCAAAACTATGGAAATAGACGGCATACAATTTGTTCAGGTTTATACTCCTTTTATTTTACTGGTTTTATTATTGTGGGGCTTAAATAAAATAAAAAATATTTTTAAATAATATGACGGACTTAGAAGCAGTATCTAATATTTTCACTTGGTGTTTATACGCCGCACTTATGGGTTTGCTTTTAGTTCCGTTTTTTATTAATAGGAAGTAATTCCAACTAGAAAGGGGGTGATAAAACAATATGACTAAATTAATGAAGAAGGTTAGTGCGTCCGCTTTAATTGTTGCCGGTGCTGTAAGTTTAACAACTCAACACGTTAGTGCAGCTGCAGACCCTCAACTTACTAGTTCTCTAGCAAGTACGACTGATTTATTAAAGGATAATGCTTTTGCATTCATCCCTTATATCTTAGGCATCTTCGGTGCAGTTATCGTTCTTACTCTTATTATTAAGGGTATCATGTGGGGTATTAAGAAAATCAAGGGTACGATTAAATAGTTTCAGCCCTCCCGTTCTTTATAGATCGGGAGGGTAAAACTTTTCTAACTTATGTTTACTAATATTTTATTAATAGTTGTAATTCTTATTCTTTGCCATTTGGATTACCAATTCTATAAAACATATACTGAGCCACGTTTATATCACGATAAACAAAAAATGGATGAGCTGTATAAAAATTGGCAAGAAATAACAAAACAAAAAAATGAAAATTAATTTAAATAAAATATGCTTTACTTTTTTCTTGGTCTTGGGCTTGGTTTTTTGTTATTCAAACGCAAACGCTAGCACAACTTATTTAAGTAATACAACAGGGACAATTCAAGGAGGACAAGCAATTTATAATATGGACGGTTGTTCTCCGAGTAGCTATCCACTGAAAGGTATTAAATGGACTACCAATACTAATGTTACAGTCTCTAAAGTTGTAAATTATGTAGATTTTTATAAAAACGGTGGAGCAAGTGTAAACGGGTCTGATATTTGGTATCAAGGCGTTATTATAAATTCTAGTAATTCAATTATAGCCACTAGCACAAACGTAGTAACAGCTTACGACATAGCTTATACAGGAACAATGTATCAAGTTACTTGGCAATATAACAATATACAACTTAATAATGGCGATTCTTATTTCTTTAGTGCTAGGGCGATTGCAGGTTCTAATCTATCTTGTGGCACCGATATTTTAAGACTGGGTTATAACGATGCTTGGTCTTGGGGCTCAAATTCACAACATCGGGGTTATGATTGGGTAGGTGGTGGTTTTTATAGCAGTGATATTCCTTATTACATTGAAATAAACGATACACCAAACAGTTTACCTCCTTGCACTGATTATTCATATTCTGACTGGGGTTATTGTAATGAAAGCGGACGAAGAACGAGAACAATTTTAAGTTCTACGCCAACTGCTTGTAATTATACTGATGTAGAAAGCGTGGCTCCTGTTCTAGGAGAAGACTGTACTTATGTCGCTCCAGTTTATCCTGACACTTCATTCCCTTTTACAATTGTTTCACCGTTTACATTTTCTTATGAATCAACTGCTAAAGTTGATTACACATACAACACTAATGTTTTTACTCCTTACGATTATATAGAAATAAGAAGACTTAGTTCTGATTGGGCAACGTCTACTTTTATTGCCACTTCTTCTCCAACAGCTCACGACCTTTCATCTAATGGTCATTCGTTTTTTACCTTAGCCGGTGATCCAGAAATTAGAGGTCGCTATAATTACGAAGTCACCGGATATTTTGCTCCTTATTACTTACCAGGAGTTGGCGATATGCCAGCCACTTCTTCGGTTCCTGTTGTCTTTTCCGTTTACTGGCAAAAAACTCAAATACCAACAGCTCAAGAAATTATTGATTATGAGCACACTGTTTCAACTGAATTAGCTCATGGCGTTTTATATGAATCATCTTGTACTGATTCGGAGTGGGCAACTCCTGACCCTCAAGTTGATTTTGGTTTTGGTGTTTGGACTTTTCCCGCTTTAAATTTTACTAGACTTCAATGCTCGGTTAAATTAGCTGTCTTAGAACTAGGCACAAAAGTAATTGATAAGATGACTGGTTATTTTACCAAGATTGGCAATATGTTAAAAAATGTTTTTCCTTTTAACATCTACACCAATTTAAATGAGTCTTGGGAAAATTCAGCTTATTCCGAAGTGCTTCCTGAATTATCTTTTTTATCGCCAGTTAACGGTAATTTAAGCGTTCAAGTGCCAAATGGCACAATTGGTTCTTCTACTTCTTTCGTAGTTTGGGGTTCTAGCATTTTTACATCTTCTGATACTTTAGGAGGAAATAATGCGACGAAAATAAATCAACTATTTGTAGCTATTCGTACAATTATTAAATGGGCTCTTTGGGGTTTGTTTGGTTTTTGGGTCGTGCGTAACGGTCAATCTTTTGTAAAAAAATTAACTGGTGGTGAATAAATAAAATTATATGAACAGCGTAATTCAATTTTTCAAGGTTATTTTAATTTCTGTTTTTATTGGTGGCTTGCTTTACGGAATCGGACAAGCAGTTAATGAACTTATACCTTGGGAATATATAACAATTTTCTTTGGGATGCTAAGACAGTGGTCAAGCTTAATAGATTTTATTTTCCCAACTGATACCCTATGGCAAATTGTTGGCCTAATATTTTCTATCTACCCATTTATGTGGTCAATTATGGCTATCAAGGTATTAATTAATAATTCAGGTTTAAGAGAATAAATATATGTCACTCGATGGTTCAAAATTTAAATTAATAACTGGACTTCCTGGTAGTGGTAAATCGCTATTAATGGCGACTTTCGTTTATCCATATCTAATTGCAGGATATCAAGTCTATTCCAATATCTGGCTTAATTGGAAACGAAGTGATGGAGTTGGTGAATGGGATACGGAAAAGAATAATCTTCACTACTATCAAGAAATGGAAGATATTGTTGATGTTAGAAATTGCATTGTATTGTGTGATGAAATCGCCGAGCCGCTTGATCCTAGAAATTGGGAAAATGAAGGTTCAGGCGTGAGACGATTTTTTCAGCAACACCGCCATCATCATATTGATATTTTTGGCACAACTCAAAATATAACTTTAGTGGCAAAAAGTGCTCGTATCGTAATTGATGAATGGACTGATTGTTTTAGAATTTTAAAGTTTCTTCCGGGGGTAATTATTTTGCGTGAGCGTTCTATTGACCGGGGTCAAATGCTTAAAGAAGAACCTGAGCCAAAAGATAATGGTTTCTTCTCCTGGTTATCAGAAATTAGAAGTTTTCTTAAATCAAAATTAGTTTATAAAAAATGGAGTGAATATAAAGAAGAATTAGACCATAAGTTTTGCGAAAAATGTCACGAACGACAAGATTATGATTTAGATAAATGTCCAAAATGTAATCATAACTTAATTATTAAAGACTCTGGTATTTATGATAGTTGTTACGATATTAAACTTAGACCTAAAAAACATTATTGGCGACCCGTTAGCGTTTGTGATGAGTGTGGACATGAAGAACGTGGCGGATACAAAGGCAGAATTACTGAAGAAGAATTTTTAAAGCAACAAGCATTAACAATTCGCAAATAGTCTATACAAAAAAAGGAGTCAACCCCGAAGGGTTAACTCCTTAGCTTGTTTAAGCTCGTGGCTCTACTTGTTTTTCATAGAAAAGATAAATACTTTTAAGTCTCTTTTGGACGACTGTGCCAGTTTTTTTATCTTTCTTCTCAACAACGATAAACGACCGAATCGCTTTTTCATCCTTACGGACGACATAACCGTTTTCTAGCCATCTTTTGAAGGTTAAGCAATTCTCATAAGGGTTATAACGCTTAGCTTCATCTTCACCCCAGCGTTTAGCGATTTCTCTGCGGACGATACTTGAAGTATTTTCCGAACCTGTCCAATTTGACTTGTTTAATATAGTCATAAATTTAAAATGTGACGACTGATTTTTAAATAGCCTGATAACGTCGCCTTAGATTATCTATCGGCCACGAAATAAGACAGCGTCTGATTGCTTGCGACGGTCAAGGTGGAGACTAGTACTACCTTGATGGGTGATAAGCTGACGCTAAAATGAGAGGACTTAGATAGACAATTTTCCCCGTTTTCTAAAATAGTACGACTGGCCTAAGATTTCGTTTTTTCTTTTTTTGGCGGCACACCGAAGGTAGCCAAAAAAAGAAAATGAGATGGCCAGTAAATGAGATTTTAGACTTGAAATGTAGCCCTGTTCCCTCCCTATATAATTAACTTGACCATACGCACACACCAAGACGTTTACGACAAAATAATAATTACAGCAATATGATATTTAAAAATATAAAAGAAGAATTTGAATATATTCTTTGGCTAAGAGAAAGAATTTATAAACTTAATTTTGGAATAACTAGACGAGTTAAAACTGATAGCACTAGAGATTTTGATTTATTAACTCGCAAACTTAAAACTTATAAACAAGAATTTGACTCTGTTGTAGATGAGTTATATTTCTTACTTAAACCGGATGACATACAGAAACAAGCTAATAATTTGCGGGAAGAAAGCAGAGCTCTATCAATACGAGACTCCTATTGCGAGTGGCAGGAAGAAAAAACCGAGAAAGAACACGAAGAGGCGAAGCAAAGAAGAAATAATAGCCACGGTCAAACGCAACGAAAGTTCGGCTTTTAAAATGGAAGTGATGCGTGATTTTTCTTTAAGACGAACTAGAGCAAGAATAACTAGATTAATTGATTCCAATTTAGATTTAAAAGTTTTTGTCACTTTAACATTCAAGGAAAATATAAAAGAATTATCAGAGGCCAACATTATTTTTAATAAATTTACTAAAAGATTAAAAAGAAAAATTACTAATTTAAAATATTTAGCAGTTCCTGAATTTCAAAAACGTGGAGCGGTTCATTATCACGTACTTATCAATTCTGAAATGGCTCACGATACACTTCAAGAAATATGGGGACAAGGTTTTGTAATGATTAACAAAGTTAAGCACGTAAATAATTTAGGAATGTATATTTCTAAATATGTCGGTAAAGATTTATTTGATATTCGTTATTTTGGTAAGCGGAAGATCTTAGCCTCTAAAAATCTGGAGCAACCAATAATAATCACCGTTTATAAAGAAGTTAAAGAATTTATGATTAATGCGATTGGTAACATAAAACCTATATTTGATAAATTATACCGTTCTGACTGGTTGGGAAAAATTCGCTACCGTCTGTATACACCTTAAAATTATCCTTTGAATTAAACATAGTCCCCGGTTTGTATGGAAATTACGCCTAGCTTTTTAGAGAAATTTAAAAAGCTCTATCAGGAGACTTATAAAGTAGAGATAAGCGATAAAGACGCTTATCAGCAAGCCTCGGCTTTATTATGGTTAGTTAAAATAACATATAAGCCGATGACTAAGACAGAACACAGGAGATACTATGGCACCTTGAAAAAAATGTAAGTTGTAGTATTATGTAAGTAGAACCCAACTGAATAACATAGCCAAAGGCTTTTTTTATGCTCGCCCCCAAAAAGGGACAGTTCTGCTGACGAGTATTGCTTTTGGCGATATTCAGTTGGGTTCTCAGGACTGCCCCTTTTTGTTATCTAAAAATAATTATATGAATAGCGAAGCTCCAATTAAATACTTTGCTTATGTCCGCAAATCAAGTGAAGGCGACGAAAGACAAGCTTTATCCATTGAAAGCCAAATGGACAAAGTAACAGAGTTTTTTAGTGGCCTAGAAATTGTTGAAGTAATGGAAGAAAAACATAGTGCTTTTTCACCTTACAATCGCCCTGTATTTGCCGAAATGATAAAGAGGATCAGAAAGGGCGAGGCTCAAGGTATTATTTCATGGCATCCAGACAGATTATCAAGAAATGAAATAGATGCTTCAACTATTACTTATTTAGTAAGAACTGGAATTATTCTTGATTTAAAATTTGCATCATATAATTTTGATAATTCCCCGGAAGGTATAATGATGCTTCAATTAGCTCTTAGCCAATCACAGTATTTTTCGTCTAAATTAGGTAAGGATGTTAAACGTGGTTTAGAGAAGAAAATCTCTCTCGGATGGCTTCCTGGTGTTGCTCCTGAAGGCTATTTAAACGACGTGAGGCTTGAAAAGGGTCAAAGGACACTAATTACTGATAAGAAACGAACACCGCTTTTAAGAAAGGCTTTTGAATTGTTTTTAACTGGCAACTATACAGCTCAAGAAGTGCTTAATAAGTTAAATAATGAATGGGACTACAAAACCAGGACTAAGGCTAAAACCGGAGGTCGTCCATTGGCTCGTAGCACGTGGTATAAAATGCTAACTAATCCGTTTTATACTGGTGTGATTATTTATAATGGCAAAGAAAGTCCAGGTAGACATAAGCCAATAATTAATATAGATGAATTTAATCGTATACAGGAATTATTAGGTCTAAGAGGTTGTAAAAGAAACTCAAAAAAACACGATTTTATGTATTCCGGGATTTTTTCATGTGGCTTTTGTGGTTGCTCTATCACTGCAGAACGTAAGACAAAATATATCAAAGAATCAAATGAAGTGAGAAGTTATGAATATTATCATTGTACTCATAAAAGAAAATCAGCTAATTGCAAAGAGGGTTCTATTGAGCAAGAGATTTTAGAAAAACAACTCAAAGATGAATTAAAAAAACTAGAAATGCATCCTAAATTTTTAAACCTAGCTTTAGAATATTTAGATAAAGATATTAAAGAAAATAATGATGCTGATAAAATCATTGCTTCAAATACTGAACAAAAGAAAAAAGAGCTAGAAAGCCAACTTTCAGAACTTAACAGTATGCGAATGAAAAAAATGATTGATGATGAAGATTATCTTGCCGAACAGAAGAAATTGAAAAGTTCAATTAATCTTTTAATAAAAGATGAAATAGACAAAAAACCCAGTAAAGCAGAACTTGTAGAGCTTACAAAAGAAAACTTTATTTTCTGTGCTCAAGCTCGAAAAGAATTTGAAAAAGGAGACAAAGAAACTAAAAATAGCATCATTAAAAAATTAGGTTCGAACCAAGAGATAATCGCTAAAAACATTAGCATTTCTTACTATAAATGGCTTATTCCATTGATAAATAATGTAGAAAAATTTAACTCTGAATTAGCTAGGTTAGAACCGTCAAAATTAGGCGAAAATAAAAGAAAAAACGAGGCTTTAACCTCGCTTAATCTATGTTGGCTCCCGGGGTCGGATTCGAACCGACGACCAATTGGTTACACTTACCCACTAGTTTCTTAATGGAGTGGACTATATCATCATCCATATTTATGGATGCAAGGCGCTTCGGGCCGTCTATACTAGACGGACCTACTCCCTTTCGGGATAGTCTCTGAACCTTCCCTGACAAGTCAGGGCTTGGCTGCTGATTACCATATCTTGCGACTTAGGCTTCCAGACAGTTCACCTCGTTTTCACCCTTTGATTACTCAAAGGGGCTGCGTGATACCTTCGTGTATTTCACGATGACAATTTGCACATAGCAGAATGCATTTATCAAGCTCTTTTTTTATCATCTCCCAACTTCTAGTATATCCTTTGGCAGAGATGCCAAAATCTTTCTTAGAAGAATCGAGGTGATGAAATTCAAGCGCCTTAAAACACTTGCTATAACCGCAAATGGAACATTCACCGCCCTTATATTCAATGGCTAATTGACGGATTTGCTTTCGCCTCCTATCAACCGCTGCCTTTAAATATTCGGCACGATCGGCATATTTTCTTTTATCTTTTGTCATAATAATATTATAGCAAAAAATAAAAATGTGTTCACAGCCAACTGCGCTACCGCTGCGCTACCCGGGAATATTAAATTGTGGCTAGCGGAATCAATATAATCTCAATATAAATACTGAAATATAAATACTAGTCCGCTCCTACTAAAATAAAATATTTCAACAAGAAATATTTACTAATATGATATCAAATCTGGTCAGTATGTCAAATATAATTTTCTTGACAAAAAGGCTTAAAGTTGACAATTAAACAAAAATATGTTATAATGCTCCCAGAACATTAAAAACTCAACAATGGATACTACATCACTTTTAGTCGCAATTCTCGTTCTTTTACTCATTTTGAGCCCCTTAAAGGCTCTCAAAAATCTCAAACTGATCGGCTTGCCGAAATGGGCTCAAAAGCTTAAAGCTTCTGACCCTTGGCGAATTGGCGCCACTGAATTATTTGCTCACGCGAAGTTTGTAAAATGGTTACTCTTAGCCATTTTAAAAACTGGGCTCTTAGCTCTCTCCTGCTTCGCCGCTCTAGCAAAAATTGCTTTCGCCGCCGCCCTCAGTTTAACTCCTAAGGCTGTCAAAAGATAGCCACCAAAAAAAACAAAAAACCGCCAAACAACAGCGGTTTTTTTATTTGTAAAAATTTTATTTATGCTCTATGCCAACCATCTCCCAATCAAGAGTCCCGCACCCCGACTTAAAACAATAACCATCACGGCAATCAGTACGTGTTCAAAAATTACTTTAAGCGGCTTTTGCTTGCTGGCGAGAGCGACTTGGTAATTTAAAATAATTAGCATCAGCATCCCCCAGGCAATCGCCACAATAATCGCTAAATTTTCTTTAAGCAACAAAACCGGAATCAAGAAAGTAAGGGCAAAGAAAAATTTGCAGATAAAAGTAAAAATGGTTGCCTGCCAAACTTCACGCTCGCTGAAGTTCCCTTCGGACTCTTTAGCGATATGCACACCGAGCGCGTCGGAAAAAGAATCAGCCACCGCGATTGTTAAAATACCAGCCGCGACTGCCAGTTTAGAACCGGTACCAGCATCAAGACCGATAATGAGTCCGAGCGTCGTAATCGTCGCTGAAGTTAAACCAAAACCAACACCAACTTTAATTGCCTTGTTCATATTCTTAACTATTTTTAGTAGTCTCTTAGTTTTTCCAAACCTTTAAACTTCCGAATCTTCTCCAAGGCCTTAGATTCAATTTGGCGGATACGTTCACGGGTGACTTCAAACTCCTGGCCGACTTCTTCTAAAGTATGGGCGACACCATCAACCAATCCAAAGCGCATTTCTAAAATCTTCTGTTCGCGCGGGGAAAGCTGGGCAACAATATTTTTCACGTAGTCTTTTAATAACTGCAGAGCAGCCGCTCTATCAGGCGTTACGTTCTTCACGTCTTCAATAAAATCTTCCAGGGTAGAATCTTCTTCGTCATCGCCGATAGTGGTCTCTAAAGAAATAGTATCTTGAGAAATCTTCATGATATATCTAACCTTTTCCAACTCTTCGCCCATCTCGGAAGCAATTTCATCAGCCATCGGTTCACGGCCTAATTCTTGAATTAAATTACGCTGAACCTGTTGGAACTTGTTGATGGTTTCGACCATATGCACCGGAATACGGATGGTGCGGGATTGATCGGCTAAAGCGCGGGTGATTGCTTGGCGAATCCACCAAGTCGCGTAAGTGGAAAATTTAAAACCTTTGCGATATTCAAATTTTTCCACGGCTCTAAATAAACCGATATTCCCTTCCTGAATCAAATCCAACAAGCTCATACCTTTAGCCCCCGCAAATTTCTTGGCAATGGAAACAACTAATCTTAAATTGGCTTCAATAATTTTCTTTTCCGCTTCCTTATCGCCCTTTTCTTTGCGCTTAGCGAGTTCAGTTTCTTCTTCACCGGTTAAAAGCGGGACTTTACCAATTTCTTTCAAATACATCTGAATGGAATCAGCGCTTAATTTGGACAAATCAACCTGCATGGCGTTTTGCTGAGCCAGTGCGCGGCCGGTTAGAACCGGTTCCTGAGCTTTCTTTTCGGCGGTATCTAAAATACGACCGGAATCTTCGGCGATGCGAACACCATTCTTTTGCAGGTCACCCAAAAAGACATCATACTCGTAAACGTACTCTTCAATTTCCGGAAATAAATATAATAATTCAGTTTCGGTCACAAAACCGCGCATGCGTCCTTTATCAATTAATTTCTGGAGCTGAGCCTCAGTTGGTTTAACAACTTCCTTCGGCGCGACTGGCGCTTTGATTTTAATCGGTCGTGAAGCCTTAACCACTTTTTTTGGTGCCTTAACTGCTTTTTTGGTGGGCGCTTTTTTAATCACCTTCGCTTTTGGCGCGGCTTTTTTCGGCGCCGCTTTTTTGGCGACCTTAATATTTTTAGCGGCCTTAACAGACACGCTTTTCTTTTTAGGTTGATTTATCATTTTTTTAGGTTGTTTTTTAGGCAACTTTTTTGGCTGTTTCTTAGCCATATGATTTAAATTAGCTTTTTTAACTCTTCCGCGGAATTTTTTAATTCCGACATTAGTCGAGCCATGATTTCGCCGCCACCGACTTCCGACACTTCATTTTTTTCGGCCACCGCGATTTCTTTCTCTAAACTTTTAATTTTTTTCTGATAAAAATAACGTTTAAGTTCCATAATCACCTTGATAATTTCCGACTTGGCTTCTTCGGGGGTATGGGCATAATAGTCCTTTTCACCGAGCAAAATCAACTTATCCAAGAAACTATCCAGGCCCTCCTCATTTTCAGTCAAATATTGGCGAAAATCATTATAGTCCAAGGAGGCAGATTTATTATAATAGATAATTAAAGTCTTGTAAAACCTGACGTTTTCTGTCGGATAGACTTGATCGGGATCCAGGCTATCTAAACTATAGCTGATAAACTCAGGGAACTTAATAATTAGGGATAAAAATAGCTCGGATAATAACTCTTCACGCACTAAGGGTCTAATGCCCGGCGCATCCTGATTAGAACTAGTGGTCGCTCCGCGGCTGGCTTCCGGTCTTTTATTCGCCTGCCACTTGGCAAATTCTTCGCGGATATCGGTTTCGGAAAAATCCAATTCTTCGCTGATTTTTTTAAGCCAATAGCCTTGTTCCGGCTTGTCCTCCACAAGACCAATCATCTCAAACATCTTATCGCGAACCAACATCTTATTTTCTAACTTATTCAAATCCAAATCTGCACTAACTTTGCTGAAATAATATTGCAGCATCGGTTTAGCGTCTAAGACCGCTTGTTTAAAATCAGCAGGATTATTTTTCAAACATTCATCCGGATCTTTGCCATAAGGCAAAGTGATTACTTTTAAATTTAATTTCTGCGCCAACGCTTCTTTAATTCCCCGGTCGGCCGCCATCTGGCCGGCATCGTCCATATCAAAGGATAGAATTAAATTGTTGGTGAATCTTTTAATTAAAGTTACCTGTTCAGTTGTCAGCGCCGTGCCGGAAGAAGCAACCACATTATCAAAGCTATGGTTATGACAGCTAATGGTATCCATCTGGCCTTCAACCACAATCGCATAGCCCATTTTTTTGATGACACCTTTCGCTTTATTAAGCGCAAACAAGACGCGGCTCTTATCATAAACCTCGGTCTGCGGACTATTGATATACTTCCCCATCTTTTCGGTCTTTTCTTTTTCCGGATTAACGCGAGCGGTAAAGGCGACGATATTATTATTCACATCCCAAATCGGAAACATAATGCGGTCGCGGAAGCGGTCATAATAGTTGCGTCCGGAACCGGCCTGCTCTTTGCGGATAATTAAACCGGCGGCCATAATTTCCTCGTCCGTATATTTTTTGCCAATTAAAGGTCGGGCGCGCAAAAAGTCATACAAAGAACTCCAGGAATCAGGACTATAACCCAAACGCCAATCTTCTATAGTTTCTGATTTTAAACCGCGGGCCAATAAGTAGTCGCGAGCCTTGACGCCGACCGGGGATTTTAAAACATGGGCATAATATTTGCCGGCGATTTCCATAATATCTAACAAGCGGCTGCGCTTAGAAGTTTTCTCCGGATTTTCATGTTTCAGAACTACACCGGCTTTGGCGGCCAACATCCGCAGCGCTTCAATAAAGCTCATATTCTCTTTCTCCATCACGAAGGATAAAACATCACCGCCCCGGCCGCAACCGAAGCAATGCCAAATCTGCTTATCTGGAGAAATTACAAAAGACGGTGTCTTTTCGTTATGGAAAGGACAAACCGCTTGGAAGTTAGCGCCCACCGCCTTGACCGGGACATATTCCCGGATAACTTCCACAATATCCAATTTTGCCTTCACTTCTTCGCTATCGGACATATATTTCAATTGACTGACTCTTAAGCTTAGCCTAGGCCATAAATTCCGGCAATAGCAGGCTATTTAGGCGCTGAGCCTCATTCTCTACCACCTCGCCCTCATACTCGGCGTTATGGCGGCTCTGACCGACATATCCAGGGCGCTTCTGGTCCAGATGGAGGTTAAAAATCACGAATTCCTCACCTTTGGAATCTTGGCGTTCGACAAAATAGACATGAAAACGAGGATAAAAATCGCGCGTCAAACGCCGCGCAAAACTGCGCTGACCGTCAGCTTTTTCAGGGATAAAAGTATAACCGGCGCTTCTAAGCCAAATCTCCGGTGCTTGTTGCAGTTGTTTCTTGCGGGCGATTAGTTTCATGGGGATGTTTTCTAAAAACGATGAATTTATAAATAAAGAAATTATAGAAACCGATTAAAATATTGACTAAAATCTGCGCGAATAAATACCAGACATGCATCTTGTTAACGGAATAATGCATCATAATTCCGTTCAAATTCAAACCGATAAAAGCGTTGGCGATGTATAGTACGAACTGAACCGGAATCTTCTTCTGGCTATAATTACGGAAAGTCCAAAATTTCTGCAAAGTAAAACTGACAATGAAGGACAGGATAAAAGCTAAACTGGTAGATAACACTAACTCCCACCTAAAGAGGCCGTGGAAGAGATATAAAAATATCAAGTCAACCGCCGCCGCGGAGGAACCGGCAAAGATAAACTTAATTACCGATTTTTGCTTCTCACAGTGGGCAAATAAATTTGGCCAATGAGCAGAAAAAAAATTTTTAAATCTAAAATATAAACTATTAATCAGGGGCATAATTTAAAATTTGCGGCTTACTTTTTTAAGTAATGGTCAAAGACCCAGTTAATTATGGTTTTGCTTTCTTTAAAACGATCATTCTTCCCCGCGCTGTTTAAAACAGCCGCAATTAAGTCTTCGCCATTTGGTCCTTTAAAGCGGCCGACGAAACAGTAACCAGCTTTATCCGTGTATCCAGTCTTGCCTCCCAAGGGCGCAAATTCGCCCGTCGCAGAATCAAACAATAAATAATCGGTGGATTCAATAAATTTTTCCCGGCCTTCCAAAGTTTGAAAACGGTATTCACTCATTTTAACGGCATTGCTAATATCTGGATCATCTAAAGCTTCATGCGCTAAGAGCGCCACTTCGCGCGCTGTGGAAACATCTTTATCACTCAGTCCAATCGGATCGGAAAAGGAAGTCTGACTTAAACCAAGGACTTTAGCTTTCGCATTCATTTTAAGAACAAAATCTTCTTCGCTTAAACCGCTCGCATGAACAAGGGCTATTGTCGCCCCGTTATCCGAAGCAACTAAACTGCTTAAAAATAAATCTTTTAAATTTAAAGTATCGCCGGAAAAAAGATGCAGCTTGCCACCTTCAATATTATCGGCCGCGGTGATTTGATAAGTTGCGCTCCAATTCGGTTTAGTGTCCAAAAATACCAGGGCGGTCATGAGCTTAGTGATGCTGGCAATCGGCTGGGGCTCATCGGCCTTTTTATTAAACAGTAAATAACGCCCATCTTCAGAAAGCACGGCCGCCTTATCGGCAGCGACAATTTTTTCCGAGTCGGTCGGGAGTAAGGCGATGATATCGGCATTATTGCTAATCGTGGTCGGAATGCCGCTAACTGCAAAAAAAACTATTAATATTAAATTGACAAAAAAATCTATAAACATGGCTTAGTCGTTAGCACTGGAAGCGAGTTCAATAATTTTATCAACTAGCGCTTCGTTAATTTCGGAAGCCTGATGGAGTTTGGAATAATCCGGGAGCTGAGTAATGTCGTGCAGGCCCAAGAACCTGACAAAATCTAAACTGACGGTATAAAAATTTTCCTGTTTTGTTTTTTCAAATTTTTCCTCAATCAGCCCGCGCATTAACAAATTGCGGATAATCAAACTGCAATTGATGCCGCGAATTTTTTCCAGTTCTAATTTACTAATCGGTCCGCGATAGGCGATGATGGTCAGCGCCTCTAAACTCGGTTGTGATAGTTCCCCACTGGTTTCGGTTTTCAAAAAATCTTTGACAAGCGTCGCGTGCTTTTCGTGGGTAGTTAATTGATATTGATTATTATTTTTAATCAACGCTAAACCGCTGTCGGCGCGCTGATAATCCGCCGCCAATTCTTCCAAGGCAGTTTCCGCTTCTTTCGCTTTAACGTTAAGCGCGGTCGCTAATTCTTTCAAGCTTAAAGGCTTGATGGAAACAAACAATAAAGATTCTAATTGGGCTTTTAAATTCATAAAATTAAGTGCTTGATATATGGATTTCACTAAAGAGCTCGTCTTGGTCAAAAATCAGTTCTCGTTGTTTGGCTAGTTCTAAAACCGCCAAAAAACTGACAATCATTTCTGTTTTATTTTCGGCCGTAGCGAGCAACTTGGAAAAATTAATTTTAATTTTGTTAAGCAGTAGTTCTCTGATTAAGGCAATCTTTTCTTCAATATTCATCTTCGGCTCCAAGTTTTGTTCCGGCAGTTTTTGTTCGGTGCGCTTAACTAACATCGCTAGAATCTTTTTAAACTGTTCATGAAGCACGGGCGCTGTTACTTTTGGTGGCGGTGAGAAAGCTGGCAAATTAGAACTTATACGGCGGCTCTTAACCAGCGGTGGCACAAACAAAAAATTATCATTTTCAATAATCGTTTTAATTTTCTGACTGGCTTCCACAAACTCCTTATACATGCGCAATTGCTTTTCTAAATCGCCGCTATCATCTTCTTCACTATCGGCATATAGATATGGCAGGAGGGCTTTGGATTTGATAAACAATAACTTGGCGGCCACTACCAAAAAATCCGCCAGCTCTTCCGGATTAATATCGGCGAGCGAACGAATATACAAAACATATTCATCGGCAATCTTGGCTAGATTAATTTCGGTAATATCCATTTCTTCGCTCTCGATTAAAGAGAGCAAGAGGCCAAGGGGTCCGGAAAATTTTTCCTGAGTGAACTCTATCATAAATTATTCTGCCGGATAAGCAGTTGTGGACTGACCCTTAGCGGTATTATCCTTGAGCATTTGTAGTTTTTCTTCTAGAGCCTGATCTTTTTCATTCCAAACTGTGCTCTTAAAACATTGATAGCCCGCTTCGTGGTCTTTACTGCCGGCGCCATAATTAATGGTTGGGCGAGTCGCCATGTTGCTCGGATAACTGGTAGTTAGAAAAGTCGCGCAAAACTGAAAATTGGTTTCATTTATTTTTTGATAAACTATTTCTTGATTGCTGGCGTCAACGATTGGCTCGGCTAAAGAGTTGTAATATATTTCCGGAGTGTTTTTGAGGTCGTCCATGCTATTAGGTAGCGCATTTCTGGTTTCGTAATAAGTATTAACTGCGCTTTCTAAGCTATAAATATTGTTAATCACAATTTGATCCAAGCGGCGATTGCGCGCTTCTTTCGGCGATTCCATAAAGAACCAAGCAGACACAAAAGCGGCGACGATTAAAGTTAAGGAAACAAAGAAGAAAATTTTAACCACCTTATCTTTTTTAGTTGCATCCGCACGGCGGATATCATAAAGATAAAAAGAAAATACGGAACCGGAAATAATTAACATGGTCAACGCTTTTAGAATAAAGCTTAAAGTCAGTTCGCCGTTTAAAAAATTGTTAATCACGCTGATAAAAATCCCTAAAACGGTGATTGAAGAAACGAGTAGAATAAAATAAGTGAGCCAGCGACGAATACCAGATTCCTGATCCAGCTCTTTAGCTTGCAGGCCGCGATTGATAAAGCGGTTGATGACAAAGAAAATCGGCGTGGCAATTAATAAGGCGGAAATGGCGAAACGGAATTGGCCGTTATAGTCGCTGTAGCTGTTAAGCGCCAGCGTGTCAGCCACGGTTTGACTGATGATGCCGAAGGCAATTAAGCCGACGGAAATAGAGACGAAAATCAAAGCGACTAGAGACAAGAGATAGTAGAAAGCATACTTAGCGTTGTGATTGTTAGTCATAAAATTATTAATTATTTTTTGATTTTTTTAAGCTCAACTGATAATTCGGCTAACTGGCTCGGAAAAACTTCACTCGGTGAATCGGTCATTAAATCGCGTCCTTGGCCGTCTTTTGGAAAAGCGTAAATATCGCGGATGGAATCCCAGTCATTTAGAATCATTAAGATTCTATCAAGACCCGGAGCGTTACCGCCATGAGGAGGCGCGCCGTAAGAAAAAGCATTAAGCATCGCACCAAACTTAGCTTCCACATCTTCTTTTGTATAGCCGGCAATTCTAAAAGCTTCATACATAATTTCCGGTTCATGGTTGCGAATCGCGCCGGAAGAAATTTCAAAACCGTTTAAAACTAAATCATACTGATAAGCTAAAATATCTAGCGGGTCTTTTTCTTTAAGCGCTTGCAGTCCGCCTTGGGGCATAGAAAAAGGATTGTGGCCAAAATCTATTCTGCCTTCTTCAATTTCAGAATAATCATACATCGGAAAATCAACAATCCAAGCAAAGGCTGCTTTAGTATTATCCTTCAAACCTAATTTAGAAGCGGTTTCATTTCTAACTGCGCCCAAAACCGTAACCGCTACGCGCCAAGTGTCAGCGGCAAAAAATACTAAGTCTCCGTTTTTAGCCGCGCAAGCGTCGGCGAGAGCAGTTAATTTTTCCGGACTTAAAAATTTGGCAAATGAGGCACCAACAACTTCTTCTTTAATACTTAAATAAGCTAAACCTTTCGCGCCTTTGCGCTTGGCAAAATCAATCAGTTCGTCAATTTCTTTGCGGCTAAATTTAGCGCCGCCTTCAACTCGCAACGCTTTAACCACACCTTTATTATTTAAGGCATCTTCAAAAACAGAAAATCCACAGCCTTTAACAACTTCGCTAACATCCACAATCGGCATCTCAAAACGCAAATCCGGCTTATCGCTGCCATAAATATCCATGGCTTCGTGCCAACTTAAATGTTTGAAATTACCATCTTCAGCTAAATTAATAATTTTTTTCTCGCTAAATTTAGTTACTAAATTTTTCATGAGCGGTTCCATAATCGCAAACACATCCTCTTGTTCCACAAAACTCATTTCCATATCCAGTTGATAGAACTCGCCGTAATGTCTGTCCATGCGCGGGTCTTCATCGCGAAAACAAGGCGCAATTTGAAAATATTTATCCATGCCGGCCACCATTAACAATTGTTTGAATTGTTGCGGTGCCTGTGGCAGAGCATAAAACTTACCAGGATAAAGTCGAGACGGAACTAAAAAATCACGCGCGCCTTCCGGTGAGGAATTTGCTAAAATTGGCGTTTGAATTTCCGTAAATCCTTGATCGTGAAAATATTCGCGCAGATAAGTTATAAAAGCATCCTTAGTCGCCAACATTTTTTGCAGCTTGGGGCGACGTAAATCTAAAAAGCGATATTTCAAACGCAAAGCTTCATTAGCTTCGCCATTTTTTTCTTCGTTAATTTCAAAAGGCATAACCTGTGCTTGGCTCAAAACTTCAATTTCCGAAACAATAATTTCAATTTCGCCGGTCGCCATCTTGGGGTTCTTCATTTCTTCCGGTCGCGCTGCCACTTGGCCCTTAATTTTAACAACCCATTCAGAATGAAGCTTTTCCGCAATCGCGGCCGCCGCCTGGTTAGCTAAAGGATCAACTTTAGTTTGCACTAAACCGTAATGATCGCGTAAATCAATAAACATCAAGCCTCCTAAATTACGAGCGCTATTTACCCAGCCGGCCAGCGTTACAACTTGGCCAACATGGGAAGCGGTAAGTTCTCCACAAGTATGCGTTCTTAACATAAAAATTAAACGTGATTCACGTTTTTGATAAATTATTTTACTAGCTTAATATTATCCTATTTTAGCCCTTTTAGCAAGGCAAAATAAGCGCTTTTTAAGTCCTAAAATTCAAGAAACCGCGAGTTAAAAGTGCCATTTCCTTGATTAATTTTTTATCCACTTTTAGTTTTTGACTTAAATCCAAATTATTGTCCAGCATAAAGCGCAATAACTTGACACAATTATCAGATATCGTCAATAATTCCGTGTCTTCTCCGGGTGGACGCGTACTAAAACAGTCCGCGCAAATCAAACCGCCATTTTTAAGATTAAAATAATTTTTTCCCGGTATAATCTTGCGGCCACAGCTAAGACAATCACTAGTTGCCGGACGATAGCCGGTAATTGCCATGAATTTAAAAACAAAAAAAGAAAAAATCAGTTCACCCATTTCTTTATTTAGTCCTGCCGACTCTTGGGCGTTTAAAATATCTAAATAATTAAGCAATAAGTAAAATAACTCTTGGTCAGCCTCATTTTCGCCCACCAAGCGATTAAACCAACGCAAGCCCAGACCAGTATAATATAAACCATTTAAGTCCGCTTTAAGATTAGCAAAAGCCTCCTGCCCAATCGCGCTACCGACATAATCGCGTCCCTTGCCCGGAATAATCATTAAGTCGACTAAAGTCAGCGGCTCTAAATGGCCGGCTAATTTCGATTTTAATTTCTTGGTACCGCGCGCCATTAAGCTTAATTTTCCGTATTCTTTGGTATAAAAAGAAACCAGGCTATCATACTCTCGATAATCCTGGCGTTTTAAAACTAAAGCTAAAGTTCTTTTGCTTCCCTCCATAATTTTTCTCGCTGGCAATTCTCTTAAATAGCTTGATCAAAATAACTTTGTAAAATTAAAGTGGCGGCAATTTCATCGCGACTCGCCTTAGTTTTTTTAGTCCCCGGTAAAGCATCGGCCGCCAAACTGCTTAAACGCTCATCTAACAAGATAACGGCGCAGGTCGATTTCTTTTGCAGGCGCGCCATAAAATCCAGCCACAAGGGATTATTGGCCGCCGCACCGGACATTTTGCGTGGGTCGCCGATAACCAAAGAATCAACCGCTTCCGCCTCCATCACCGCTAATAATTCCTCTAAATTAGCGACGATTTTAAAGGGCGTGGCAATTTTAATTTCATCATTGCCGACCGCCAAACCAATTCTTTTTTCGCCCCAATCAACGCCTAAATATTCTTTCATATAATAATTATAAAGCGGTTAAAATCTCATGACCGTCTTCAGTAACGGCCACTGTGTGCTCAAAATGGGCGCTTAAAGAGTCATCGGCGGTGACAATCGTATAACCGTTATCAGCCACATCCACGCGCCAATCGCCGATATTAATCATTGGTTCAATGGCAATCACCATCCCTGGTTTTAACACTAAATTATCAGGAGAATTTTGTTTAATTTCAAAATTACAAACATCCGGTTCTTCGTGAGCCAAATAACCGACGCCGTGTCCGACTAAATCACGAACCACGCCGTAGCCATGCCGCAAGGCAATTTGGGAAACTGCCCGGCCGATATCATTAAGGGTATTCCCAGGCTTAACTTGCGCGATGCCCGCCGCCAAGCATTCCTGAGTCACGCTTAAGAGCTTTTTGGCATCGTGACTAATTTTGCCGGCAGCAACCGTGGCGCACATATCGGTAAAATAGCCGCCATGCTTAGAATAAGGATTGCGGGGCGCCTCCATTTTAGCTTGCAATTCTGGAGTAATCGGCCATTCCATGCCGATATCTAAATCTACGATATCGCCTGCCTGAATAATTCTATCCGGTAAAGCGGCTCCGTGGACAACTTCATTATTAATCGAAACACATAAGGTTGAAGGAAAAAAAATGCCGCCACCCATCGGATAATTTTTAAAAGCGGAGTAGCCGCCGGCCGCCGTAATTAAGCGGTTGGCTAAATCTTCTAAGCTGGCAGTACTGACACCGGGCTTAGTTTCTTTAATAAGCGCCTGTAAAATAGCGGCCAAAATTTGCCCGCCACTTCTGATAACTTTAATTTCTGCTTTTGTTTTTAGATAAACCATATTAATTACAGATTTTGGAAAAATTCCGGATTAAGTCCCTCTTTTGGTTTTTCGCCATCTTTTTCATTTTGTAAATCAGTCCGCCGATCTTTTTTATCTTCATCGGCCATATAACTTTGAGCCTTAGTTGGTTCAAATATTTTTGGCGACAAGCGGTCTTTTAAAATATCGCTGCGCGGCTTTAAATGGCGATTCAAAACCCGATTGATAATTGCCGAAGAAGTGCGATCATCACCGGCCTCTTCTTTCAAATTAAAACGTTTGGTGCCCATTTCTTCTTCGGGTTCCGCCTCCACCTCTTTCTTAGCTAAGGCCTTATTAATTTTTTTGACGGCTTTTTTTGCTGGCGCCTGCTTAACCTCTTTATATTCGGTCTGCTTAGATTCACGATCAGTCTTATCATTATTAAAACCAGGATCAGAAGCAAAATTTAAACGGGCTTCGCCAGTTAGTTGGCTATTAGCCACTAAACCAACTTTTGTTTTAATATTAGCCAAACGTTCTTTTTCATAGCCCTCATCCAAGGATTTTTGAATTTGAATTTTTATTTTTGGGGCCTCCTCTTCAGCGTCATGATGTGAGCCTAAATGCTTGAAAAGTTCTTTAATTTCCTTCTTATCGTCTTTAGTTAATTTATTACCTTCCAATTTTTTAACCTCTTTGACGGCTCCGAGTTGACGCAAACGGTCAAACTTCCCCATTTTAATCGCCCCCTCATGGCTTTTAATCACTCTTAAAATTGAGGCTTTATTATCAGCCAAATTATGCAAATTACCGACGCGCGTAGCCGCACTAAATTTTTTACTAAAATTACCGGCGCCGCTAGAAACTCGAAAATCATTACCGGCTCCCGGCAAATCTTTAATATCACTCATAATTCTCAATTTACTTAATTAATCCTTAAAACTTTCTAAGAGCTCTTTAATCTGGTCAAGGTCATGATAAGTTAAACCCAATTTGATACGGTCTTGATAGAGATGATAGAGTTCTTGGCGAATAGTATAGCCCGAAGTTTTAATCCCCTGCATAGACTTGCGCCTTTCTCTAGAAATTAAATCTAAAATCAATTTCTGGTTTTCCTTATCCAGATTGCGATAGCGAGGATTAGTGCGCATCATCTCTTTGAAGCGCTGTTCCAAGCGATAACTGTTCTGATCGCGTAGATTTTTAGTAACGTCTTTAAGTTCCATAAATATCAAAGTTAGCTCTCAACATTCAAGCTTTCTAAGATTATTATACCATACAAAATGGCGGCCTTAAAAGCCGCCATTTATTACTATCCAATTTGAGTCAAAATATTAGAGACCGTCATATTCTCTCATAGTCAGCTGGGATTCGATCTGTTTAACGGTTTCAATAACTACAGAAACGACGATGAGTAAGCTGGTGCCGCCGATAGCAAAGGCTTGGATACCGGTCACCGCTTGCATTACCAAAGGTAAGACGGCGATTAAGCCCAAGAATAAAGCGCCAACCAAAATAATTTTATGGGTCGTGGCCGCTAAATAATCACTGGTGGTTTTTCCTGGTCTAATACCCGGAATAAAGCCGCCTTGTTTCTGTAAGTTCTCGGCGATTTGTGCCGGGTGAAAAATAACTTCAGTATAGAAATAAGTGAAGGCAAAAACCATCAAGAAATAGATAATGCCATAGAAAAGCTGATTGTTAAACAAGTTGATAACACCATTAGCGGCTGAAGCAATCCAAGCGGTCTTAGCGTGGATTAAGAATTGAGCAATCATCGGTGGGAATAAAACCACAGAAACGGCGAAGATAATTGGAATTACGCCGGCCATATTAACACGCAAAGGGAGATGAGTACTGGTACCGCCAAAGGCACGATTACCTCTAATTTGACGCGCGTACTGAACCGGAATATTACGCTGACCTTCGTTAATAACAACCACCCCGACAACGGTGATGACCGCGATTACGGCAAAGCCGATTAGCATAAAGAGTTGGCTTTGATCAAAGGTAATAATAATTTGTTGGACCATCTGCGGCAAAGCAGCCACAATACCGGCGAAGATAATCAAGGAAATACCATTACCGACTTTTTGTTCGGTAATCAGTTCACCAATCCACATCAAGAGCATGGTGCCGGCAGTAATAGTAATCAAGATAGAAATAAAATCAAAAGTGCTGACATTCCCTAAAATACCGGAAGAGGAACGACGCAACAAGGTTATCATACCGTAAGATTGCAAAACACCCAAAGGTACGGTTAACCAACGGGTCCACATATTTATTTTTTGGCGTCCAGACTCTTCTTTTTGCATTTCTTCTATGCTCGGCACAATCATGCCCAAAAGTTGAAAAATAATAGAAGAAGTAATGTAAGGAGCAACGCCCATCATGACGATGGAAAAAGTTTCCATGCCGCCACCGGAGAACAAGTTCATTAAGCCTAAAATTTGGTTGGAAGCAAAAAGATTATGTAAAGCGGTTTGATTAACACCCGGAATCGGAATATGGGCGGCTAAACGAAAAACCACCAACATGCCGAGAACATAAAGGATTTTATTTCTCACCTCCTTGGCTTTCCAGATTTGGATTAATTTATCAAACATAAAATTTAATTATTTTGTTTGGTCGGCAACGCTTTTGCTCATTTTGATTCCCTCGAATTTAACTTTAACGGTTAATTTTTCTTTACCTAAGATTTTAACAGGCAAAGCGGAGGAAGCGATTAAATCTTTAATAGCCAAGTTTTCTGGATTAACAATTTCACCATCTTTAAAATTCTTATTGATGGCCGGAATGCTGACAACTTGATTCTTCGGCTGTAAAGATTTAAAACCACGTGCTTTAGGAATTTGAAGCAATTGTTTCTTCATACCTAAACGCTTCAAACCGGAAACGCCGGAACGAGATTTTTGACCCTTCTGACCTCTGGTGCTGTAGGTGCCGTGACCGGAAGCGTTACCGCGCCCGACGCGTTTAATTTTCTTGGAAGCGCCTTTGGCTTGTTTGATAGTGTTAAGTGATAACATATGTATAAGTTTTGTTTTCTTTAATCTTGATTATTACTTAGGCTTTAGGCGCTGTTTCTGGAGAAACAACCGGCGCTTTTACTTCAACTGTCGCTTCTGCCTTTTTTTCTGATTTTCTTAAAAGAGACAAGGCTTCAATCGTACAGCGAGCATTATTAATTTTATTGTTAGTACCTAAAGTTTTAGTGGTAACATTCTTGACACCGGCTAGTTCTAAAATTGTACGAGTAACGCCGCCGGAAATAACACCGCGTCCCTGTTTAGCAGGCTTCAACATGATTTTAGCCGCACCCATTTTATTATAAATTTCATGAGGAATAGTTTCTTTATACATCGGGACATTAATCATGGTCTTTTTAGCGCGATTAACAGCCTTATTAACAGCCATCGTGACATCGGCGCCTTTTCCTAAACCAACCCCAACATTGCCTTTCTTATCGCCAATCGCAACACAGGCTCTGAAGTTCATTCTTTTACCACCGGCCATAACACGAGTAACACGGGCAACTTCTAAAATTCGTTGCTCAAATTCATCACGCTTTTCATCGCGCTTATCGCCGCGTCTTGGTCCGCGCGGTCCGCGTTGCTGCTTCTTGTCGCCATAAATATCTTTGGCGGCAGTAGCGGCGGCGCCGGCGCTAACATCAACTTTAGGCGCGCTGGTTTTTACTTTTTTATCTTCAGACATATAGATTAATTCTTTATTAAATATGGGTTACGGTCTTTAAAACTTTAAACCACCTTCACGGGCGCCTTCGGCAGCTGCTTTAACGCGACCATGATATTTATAAGCACCGCGATCAAAAACGGCGGCCGCAATATTTTTTGCCTTCGCTTTTTCGGCAATCAACTTGCCCAATTCTTTTCCAGCTTCAGTTTTAGGAAGCGCTTTTTTAAGTTCTTTAGAAGAAGCGCTGGCTAAAGTTTTGCCTTCGGTATCATCTATAAGCTGCAAGAACATCCCGCGGTTAGAACGGAAAACGCTGAGTCTTGGAGTTTCAACACTCCCGGAAATCTTAGCGCGTACCCGACCATGGCGGCGAGCTTGTCTCTGATTTTTTGCCTTATTTTTATCCATATAATTGATATACTTTTAATTCGCAAATTATTTTCCTTTAGTTGCGGCTTTACCGGCCTTACGGCGGATAATTTCATCGGAATATTTAACGCCTTTTCCTTTATAAGGTTCCGGCTTTCTTAATTTTCTAATTTGAGCGGCTACCTCTCCTAGCTGTCCCTTGCTGGCGCTGGCTAGAGTAATGGCATTGCCTTCAACCACGGCGGTCACACCAACTGGTAACGGAAATTCAATCGGATGGGAAAAGCCCAAGCTCATATTTAATTTATTGCCACTGACGGCGGCACGATAACCGACGCCGTTAATTTCTAATTTTTTGGTAAAACCGACGCTAACGCCGATAACCGCATTTCTAACCAAGCTCCAAATCAAACCCCACATCGCGCTGGCATTTTTAGCGGCTCTATCAAAAGGTGCCACGACAATATCTTCGCCTTCAACTTTAATGGAGATTAGCGAATTAAGAGCAACCTTCTGCTCGCCTTTTGGACCTTTAACAATAATTTCCTTATCAGTTAAAGCGGCGCTCGTGCCGGCGGGAATTTTGATTGGTAATTTTCCTAAACGTGACATATAGACTTATAATTACAATAATTGATTAAAATATTTCGCCGATTAGCTCGCCGCCAATCTGTTCTTTTTTAGCTTCCTTGCCGGTCATTAAGCCGCGGGAAGTGGAAATAATAGCAGTACCGAAACTGTTTAATACGGTTGGGATTTCTGTTTTAGAAACATAAATCTTCAAACCAGGCTTACTGGATCTTTGGATAGAGTTTATTTGTGGCTTGCCGTTCTTGCGGTACTTTAAACCGATAAGCAATTCGTCAAAATTATTGTGCTTGCCTGCCAAACCGCCCGGAACAATTTCCGCTCTTTTTATCCAGCCTTCTTTCAATAGAATTTTGGCGACTTCGTATTTCAACTTGCTCATAGGTAAAACAATCTCCTGCTTTTTAACGGCGGAAGCGTTCCTGATTCTTGTGAACATGTCTGCGATGGGATCCATCATATTTTTAGATTAAACTTAATTTTCTAATTTACCAGCTAGATTTCCGAATTCCCGGCAAATCGCCATTGTCGGCTAATTCGCGGAAACAGATACGGCATAATTTAAAATCTCGCATAAAGCCATGGTTGCGGCCACAACGCCAACAACGATGAATGGTGCGGGTGGAAAATTTTGGTTTTCTTTTTGCCTTAACGATTAATGCAGTTCTTGCCATATTTATTTAAATTATTTGCTGTCTTTCTTAAAAGGAAAGCCGAAGGCGCGGAAAAGTTCCAAACCTTCCTCCTTAGTTTTAGCAGTAGTTGATAAACAAACTTCTAAACCATAAATATTATCAATATCTTCAACTCTGATTTCTGGGAAAGCGACATGCTCTTTAAAGCCGATAGTCATATTACCTTTATTATCAAGGCCATTTTCGCTGATACCGCGGAAGTCGCGGACGCGGGGGAAAGTGATACCGACTAATTTTTCTATAAAATCGTACATCATGTTACCTCTTAAAGTAACTTTGGCGCCGATAACCATTCCTTCTCTAATTTTAAAAGCGGAAACTGATTGTTTAGCTAAAGTCATAACCGGTTTTTGGCCACTGATGCTGGTTAAACCTTTGACGACACTCGCAATATATTCTTTTTCTTTGGAGTGAGCGCCAAAACCGACATTCAAAACCACCTTGGTTAAACGCGGAACCAACATATTATTTTTATAGCCAACCTTTTCTTTCAACTGTTTGACTATTTCTTTTTGGTATTTTTCTTTAAGTCTCATAGTATTGTTATTACTCGATTATTTCCTTACATTTTTTACAGGCGCGGAATTTTTTATCCTTTTTGCCTTCGCCTTTGACAATCGTATAGCCGACTCGGGTGGTCTGACCGCATTTCGGGCAGACTAAAGCGACGTTGGATTCATTGATAAATGCCGGGAATTCAATTCTCTGACCTTTTTCTCCCTGCTTTTGCGGACGCAAATGTTTAATTAAAAGATTAAGCCCCTCAATGCTAACTTTAGCTTCTTTAGGAAGAACTTGCAGAACTTTACCAATTTTGTTCTTGTCCTTACCGCTTAATATTTTTACTTTGTCGTTCTTTTTGATATTCATATATTTTCGCAAACTGTATCTTTTTTGTTGTTTATAAAACCTCAGGGGCTAAAGAGGCGATTTTGACGAAACCGGCGCGTCTGATTTCTCTGGCCACTGGGCCGAAGATGCGGGTTCCTTTCGGATCCTTCTTTTCCTTATCGTTAATAATTACGCAAGCATTGTCATCAAAGCGCAAATAAGAACCGTCTGGGCGTCTGATTTCTTTAGCGGTGCGGACGACAACAGCCTTAACGACGTCGCTCTTTTTAACAGCGGCGTGCGGTGTTGCGCTCTTCACGGCAGCAATTATAATATCGCCGACATGCGCATAGCGTCTTCTGGTCCCGCCTAAAACCCGGATGCACATTACTTCCTTGGCACCGGAGTTGTCAGCTACTTTTAAACGAGTTTGCACTTGAATCATATTTTTAGAACTTGTGATTTATTAATCTTGGCGGTATTAGTTGGAGATAACGCGCCATCTCTTGTCGCGGCTCAACGGGCGGCATTCCACAAAATAAACTTTATCGCCAGCCTTATACGCATT
The DNA here is from genome assembly GCA_041664445.1 of Patescibacteria group bacterium. Lineage (GTDB taxonomy): Bacteria > Patescibacteriota > Patescibacteriia > Patescibacteriales > UBA12465 > UBA12465. The sequence goes on from JBAYKT010000011.1 coordinate 42,147, forward strand.
CTTTTCATCATGAACTTTATAATTGCGACTAACGGTATATCTTTTTTTATACTTCGGATGGATTTTTACGGATTCAACCTTAACCACGATGGTCTTATCGCTTTTGGCGCTTACTACAACTCCAAAAAACTTACGACTGATAATTTCTGGTTTGGTTGTTTTGTCGACTACGTTTGCGGTCATATTATTTTTGCTTATTTTTTATGGTTAAAATCCGAGCGATTAATTGTCTGATGACTCTGATTTCACGAATGTTTTTTAATTGCTTATTAGAATCCTTAAAACGCAAATCGCGTAATTTTTCCTGATTAACTTCTAATAATTTATTTAATTCAGTCGCGTCCTTAGCCATTAATTCTTTTGTTTCCATATTATTATTCGCTGTTATTTTATTCCTTGGTTATAAATTGGCACTTGACCGGCAATTTATGAGCAGCCGATTCCATAGCTTTTTTGGCTGTTTCTTTATCAATGCCTTCCATTTCAAACATCACCATTCCCGGCTTGATAATCGCTACATAGTAATCAACAGCACCTTTACCTTTACCCATCGGGATTTCGCCGCCATGAGCAGTTACCGGTTTATCAGGGAAAATTCTAATCCAAATCTTACCAGTCTTCTTGACATATTTAGTCATGACGCGACGAGCAGATTCAATTTGGCGAGAAGTCACCCAGCAAGCGGTCAAACTCTTAAGACCATAGCTGCCGAAACTGATGTTCAGAGTACGAGTAGCTTTACCGCCACGGCGTCTTTTCTGATCTTTTCTCCATTTAGTTTTCTTTGGCATTAACATATTTTTGTAAACAGATTCAAAAAATTTTTAATTCTCAATTACTTCACCGGCGCCGGATTTTTCTTTTTCAAAAACTTCGCCTTTATAAACCCAGACTTTGATACCGATAGCGCCATAAGTGGTGTTAGCGGCTCCGCGGGCGTAATCAATATCAGCGCGTAAAGTTTGTAGTGGCACTTTGCCCCAAACTAATTTCTCAGTACGAGCGATTTCCGCGCCATTTAAACGTCCAGAAATAACAACTTTGGCTCCTAAAGCACCGCCTCTTTCCACGCGTCCCAAGGACTGCTTCATCACTTTACGGAAAGCCATTCTTTTTTCAATATCTAAAATCATGCTTTGGACAATAATTTGGGCGCTTAGGTTCGGACGATTAACTTCTTTAATATTTAAATTTATTTCTTGCATGCGGAAATTCTTTAAAAACTTATCATGCAATTTTTTCTTTAAATCTTCAGAACCGTTGCCGCCGCGACCGATAATGATACCCGGTTTGGCAGTGAAAATAGTAATTTCAATCTTATTGATACCACGCGCGATTTCGACTTTATCAATCCCGGCTTCACGGAATTCTCTGATCATGTACTTGCGAATATAAATATCTTGTTTGATATTTTTGATATATTGCTCGCCACTTTCAAACCAAATAGAATGCCAAGTTTTGGTAATGCCCATGCGTAGAATTTTCGGATTAACTTTTTTACCCATATTTATTGCTGTTACTTGATTTATATATATTAACCAGCTTTTCTTCTAAAA
>JBAYKT010000012.1:0-42436 GCA_041664445.1 Patescibacteria group bacterium
AAATATTTGTATAATATGGACTTATTCAGAATAAGCTCTGATTTTTTATTATAAAAAACGCTGATTTAAAACTTAGACTTAGATTAGCGCGTTTACAAGACATATGTCAAAAATTGCAGTTATCAAAACCGGCGGCAAACAATATAAGGTCGCAGAAGGAGAAGTTTTAAAGGTAGAAAAATTAGCAGCTGAAAAAGGTGCTAAGCTTAATTTGGAAACCCTCTTAATTATTGATGGCGATAAAATAGAAATCGGCCAACCAAGTTTAGGTGAAAAAGTTGAAGTAGAAATTATTGACAGCGGCAAAGCTAAAAAAATTACCGTTGTTAAATATAAGAATAAGACCAGATACAAAAAAACTGTCGGCCATCGTCAACAGTTCACTGCTATCAAAGTTTCTAAAATTGCTTAAATTCGTTAATTAGCATTAGCAATAAAAAACCGCTTCAATTTGTTTTTAGGAGCGGTTTTTTTGTTTGGCTTTTTTTAGTGTTCTTCTAAGTTTTATTTTATTCAAGAAAAGTTTTTTCTTGTAAATCAGAATCTTTACTAATTTAGCCAATTTTCTTGGTAATTGCCGGGCATTTTTAGAATTAGGATTTAAATTAGCCAGGGCAAATAGAATTAGTTCTACTTGACCAGAAACGCGGCTACTGAAGAATCCGATAATATAAAAAATCCCGAGGGTTAAAGCCAAGAGAATAATAATTCCGATAATTGTTAAGGTTAACATTGTTGCGCCTCCTTCTGTTTAAGTACTATATTATTTTATTTCATTTCTAAATTTTAAAGCGCTGGATAAGGTGGTTTCATCAGCGTACTCCAAATCCGACCCAGCTGGCAAGCCCTTGGCGAGTCTCGTTATTTTAATTCTATTTTTTAAAATTTTACCCAGATACAAAGCGGTAGTTTCTCCCTCCAAGGTAAAATTTAAAGCTAAAATTAATTCTTTTATTTCTTCCGCTTGGATGCGTTTAATTAGTTTGTTGATATTCAGGGTTTCTGGCCCGACGTCTTCAATCGTATTTATCAATCCGCCTAGAACAAAGTATAAGCCATTAAATTGTTTAGTGGATTCAATGGCATTTAAGTCTTGGCTATTTTCGACGACGCATAAAGAGCTTCGATTACGGTTGGTGTCGGCGCAAATCGCGCAGGGGCTGGCTTCCGAGATGGCTAAACAGGAATGACAGATTGTTGTTTTTTGTTTTAACTCTTTGATAGCCATCGCCAAAGATTCCAAACGGTCCTCACTTTGGTTTAAGAGGTGAAAGGCATAGCGTTCGGCGGTTTTTTGTCCCACACTAGGAAGAATTGCTAAGCGGTCGATTAAATTTTGTAGCGCCTGCGGATATTTCATGTCGCTAAAATATTAGCTCCTTAATTTATTTTACTTTATTGAGTCAGGCCCGGGATACCACCCATATCTTGAAGTTTTTTAGCCATTAATCTCTGGGCTTTTTTAACCGCTTCATTGAAGCAGTTTTTTAAAGCATTTTCTTGAGCGGCCTTATCCATCCCGCCCGCTAAAGTAATATTCAAGACTTCCATGTTGCCGTTCATTTTAATAGTGACGCCATTTTTTTCTTCAGTAATCACTTCTTGCGCCAAAACATCTTGGATGGTTTTTGCTTGGCTTCTTAAATCACGGAATTGTTTTAATTTGCTGAACATATTATTGTTTAATTTTTATTATTTATCTTTATTATAAATCATTTAAAACTCGGTGGGAATAATTTCTCCCGGCTGTTTAGCTAAACTCTTAAAACTGACAGTATTTTCATCAAAGAAGAGATCAACCCGGCCAGTTGGACCGTTACGATGTTTAGCGATATGGATTTCCGCTTTATGCCTTTCATCTTGCGGCAAATCATTTGGATTAAAGCTTCTATCAGCCGCTTTACGATAAATAAACATGACGATATCGGCGTCTTGTTCAATAGAACCGGAATCGCGTAAATGAGAAAGTTTTGGAATCGCCGGGCTAGTTTGTTCCACGGCGCGGGATAACTGCGCTAGAGCAAGAATCGGAATATTTAATTCGCGGGCGATTGATTTTAAACCGCGGCTGATTTCGGCAATTTCTTGGACGCGGTTATCGCCATATTTCCCACGACCTTCCATGAGCTGTAAGTAGTCAATCACAATTAAGCCTAAACCTTTTTCCATTTGTAAGCGGCGAGCTTTGGCGCGGATTTCCATAATTGATAGCGTTCCGGAATCATCGATATAAATTGGAGCCTCTGCCAGTTCGCCCATCGCCTGGCCGATTTTGGCGAAGTCGTTGTCCTCTTCTTTATCGGATAAATTACCGGTACGCATCTTCCATAAACTGACATTTGCTTGAGAACAAAGCATACGATCAACTAACTGTTCTTTACTCATTTCCAGCGAGAAAATACCGACACCCTCCTTGCTCTTAATTGCCGCTTGGCGAGCAATATCGAGCGCAAAAGAAGTTTTGCCGACTGAAGGACGGGCGGCTAAAATGATTAAATCCGATTTTTGTAAGCCGGCCAAAACATGGTCCAAATCAGGGAAGCCGGTCGGCAGGCCGCGCAATTTGCCGCTTTGCTTATGAAGATCATCAATGCGTTCAAAAGCGTCAGTTAAAAGATTATCAATTGGCATGAAAGCATTTTTTAAATACTTTCTGGAAACGCCAAAAACTTTTTTTTCAGTTTCATCTAAAATTTCGTCAATTTCTCTTTCCTCGTTAAAACTAATATTGGAAATTTCCGCTGCCGCTTGCTGTAGTCTTCTGAGAGTTGCCTTTTTTTGGATGATGTTGGAGTAATGAACGATATTACCGGAGGTGGCCACGGTGTTGGAAAGCTTGGCCAGATAGCTGCGGCCGCCAATAGTCGTTAATTTCTTTTTATCTTCCAGTCGATTAGAAATAGTAATAATATCAATCGGTTCTTGGTTGGCATAGAGCTCGCGCATTGCCTCAAAGATAATTTTGTGACCGTCACGATAAAAATCCTCGGCAGTTAGATTGTCGGCAACTTTAATAATAGCGTCTTTATCGATTAAGAGCGCGCCCAGAAGCGACTCTTCCGCTTCTTGGCTATGAGGCGGGACTTTTTCCAATAGTTCTTGTTCTTTAGACATAGACGCGGCGTTAATTACTTAAAATCTTTGCCCCTCCATCTTAACTTAATGGGAGGGTTTTTTCAAGTTGGCTGGAAGCACAATTTATGCTCTGTTTTTCCACACTAACAATAAACAAAAACCGTCAAGTAAATGACGGTTTTTGTTTGTATCTGGAGCCGACTGTCGGGCTCGGACCGACGACCTGCTGTTTACAAGACAGCTGCTCTACCAGCTGAGCTAAGTCGGCTTAAGTTAACATAGTTAATATAAAAGATTTTTTTTGGTTTGGCAAGGGTTAAATAAAAATAGTCGCAGGAATGGCTTGTTTTGGTCTTTTTATTTACTTTATTTGGTGATTATGGGAAAATGAAAAGGTAATAGTTTTAAAATTAAGCCCAAATTTATGAATTTTGAAAGAATCAGAGAAGTGGCCAATAAGAAAACTACCCGTGTCGTCGCGACAGCCCTTTTGCTTTTAGCCGGTAAAACAGCGCTATCTAATTCTGAGACAAAAAAATCTAATTTGAATGCCGAATCTAAGGCCGCCAGTGCTAAAGAAATAATCGCCCTTAACACCGATAAATCTGCTCTAGCTAGAGATGAAAAAACTTATGTCGTTTCCGATAAAGATATGCTGGAGATGGAAGTAGCCAATAATTTTGAATTAGTTAAAATAGATTTTGATGTTAATTATGAGACCGATAAGGCTGATTTAGCTGAACAGTCCCAAGCGGAAATTGCCGAGCAATTTACTACCTTTTTGGGTAATATTAATCAAGCTAATTTTCCGGCGGCGCAAGAAGCTAATTGGCAGGTTGTCAGTTCCTGTGATGAGCGGCCGACTAATGTTTGGGGCGAAAAAGGGAATGAAGCTTTAGCCACTGCTCGTGGCAAGGCGCTTATTAATTTATTACAGTCTGATTTACAAAAATATGAATTCTCCGGCTTAAGCGCCGAACAAGTTAGGGCTTTAAAAAATAAAAATATTGAGAATGCGATTGTCGTCGCCCATGAAGACCGTAAAGGCGAAACTTTAATTACCGATATTATTAACCCTGAAACCGGTCATAATTATACCGATTTCGAAGTACAAAAAATTAAGAAAAACGATCCTGATAAATATTCTTCTTTATTAGCTCAGAATCGGATTTCTCAGTTTCGCGCGGAAATCCCGTTAGCTAAATTGGAAGAAATGGGTCTTGTTGAATCGTTGCCGAAGATGCCGAATAAAGCGCCACATTTTGAAAATATCGAAAAACCAGATTTAAAAAGTTTGGTAAAGATGTTTCCGGAATACAAAAACGTTATTTTACTTTTTGATAATAGCTCTTCAATGCGGGATGATAAAGAAATGTTAAGTCAAGAAATTGAAGCTCAACAGGAAAAGCTAAGTGAGATTAAATTTTATATTGGCCATTATTCTAATAAATTACAGAAACTTATTCCCACCGACAACGTTGAGGCGAGTAAGGAAATTATAGCTGATGTTGGTTATGGCAGTGATCACGAAGCCTCGGTGCAGGCTCCGGCTGCCGCTTGGGATAAAATTGGTGCCGAGATTAAGCCGGAGGAAAAAACCTTAATGCTAATCAATACTGATGAGGCTTTACAGCTTCTTTCCGCGCAAGATTTAAAGGTTTTGCATAATTTACCGGATAATGTAGAACTAAAATTTGTGTTTCATCTTGGCAACGGCAAATGTTTAGACGTTCCGCTGAGCGTTGTACAAAATAGTTTTGATAAAATAAATAGCCAAGGGGTTTCCAGCCTGAAAAAAGCGTTGGACAAAGTTGAGAGTCAGCTAACCAAGTTACATGTTAAACAGCTTAATACCACTAATCGCGATTCGGAAAAACAATTTAAAAAAATGATTGCTGGTTTGGAAAGACAACAAGAGACGATTACGACAAGAATGGCTGGTATCAATGAACATTATGCCAACCGCAAAATTAATTTAAGTGAATTTACCGATAAAAGCGGCCAGACAGTAAATTTAGATATTTATTAAAATATATAAATAACATGACAAAAAGTAATATTCAGGAAGTGGTTAAAGCGATAACTAATTGTTTTTATGAAGCTCATTGCGCCGCCACCGAAATTGAGGGCAATGAATTGGATTTACGACAATATTGTCTTTCTCTAGTTAAGGGGAAATTCCAAGAACAGGGGGTTGACTTTGATAATCCCAGCAAAGAGGGGATTTTAAAAGTTATTAATGCCCTGGGTGAGTTTTCTAAAGATTTTCGTTCTCAGGAAGTGATTGAAAAGCACAAGAGCGAAATTATTGATTTGTTAAATAAAATATAATAAAAGTCATAATTTTATGCCTCAAGAAATCGATAAGTTTAATATTTTATTTAATAGCATGGCCGAAGGAGTCGCTTTGCACAAATATGTTTATGATAAACAAGGGAGAATTGTTGACTATACAATTGAGGATGTTAATCCGGCTTTTGAAAAAATTTTGAAAATAAAGAAGCTTGATATTGTCGGTAAACTAGCTACTAAAGCCTATAAAGTAAAGGAAGCGCCTTATCTTAAAGAATACGCCAGTTTAATAACCGGAAAACCGCTTCAATTTGAAGTTTTTTTTGAACCCTTAAAAAAATATTTTTATATTTCTGCCTGTTCGTGGTGTAAGGATTGTTTTGCTACGCTATTTTTTGACATCACGGCTATTAAAAAGATTGAACAGGAATTAAGAGAAAAAAATGCTAACTTAGAAAAAATTAATAAATTAATGGTTGATCGAGAATTAAAAATGATTGAACTCAAAGAAGTCGCTTCTAGAAAATCTAAAAATAAATCTATATGATGCCTGATCAACAAATACAAACAATTTTAGGCGGCAACGAAAAAATTTCTTGGCGCGGCAACGTCAACCGCACGGTCATCGGAATTAACCTGGTATTGTCATTAATTTTATTTTTGGCAATCTCCGGCTCAGTTTATTCGGTAGATACCATTAATTATTTTTCTAATGGCCTTTCCAAGACTATGAGCGGGTCCACGGTCGCTTCTTTAATATTAATTTTTGGTCTTATCTTATCATTCGTTGTTTTTTTCTCTAATTATGTTAAAGAATACGTTATTACGGATAAGCGGGTTTTAATTAAATCCGGATTAATCGGCACTGATTTTAATTCTATTTATTTTACGGAAATTAAATCAGCCAACGTTAATGTGGGCCTGCTTGATAAAATATTAGCCGTGGGGACAATTAATGTTGACACCGGCAAAGTTGCTAGCACAAGTGATAAAAATGGGGTAACGAGCGTGAATACAGTTTATGATAAATTACTCCACATTGACACCCCCTATGAAGTTTACAAATATTTTCAAGAGGCACTCATTAGCCGCCAAGAGAGCCTCTATTCCGGACGCGCCGATCAAGAAAATTTAGCGGCTAAAAAATAATTAAATAAACGCTTTACATATATGGTTACGATTCCCATCGAGGTTTCGGCGCGGCATATTCATTTAAGCCGGCCAGATTTAGAATTATTATTTGGCGCCGGCCATCAGCTTGCGCCTTTAAAAAATATTTCCCAAACCGGTCAGTATGCGGCAGCGGAAAAAGTGATATTGGAAAATGGTGATAAAAAAATAGAAAATATTCGAGTTGTCGGTCCGGAGCGTCCGGAAACACAGGTCGAGCTTTCTTTAACGGAAGCGCGCCAGCTGGGGCTTGCAATCCCGCTCGCCGTCTCTGGTAATGTCGCTCAGGCGGCTCTGTTGACTGTTATTGGTCCTCAAGGACAAATAAGTAGGCATTGCGCGATTATCGCTCAGAGGCATATCCACGCCTCTTTGGAAGACGCGGAAAAATATCATCTTTATGATGGGCAAATCGTTGCCGTGGAATGTAGTGGCCAGCGCGCAGTAATTTTTAGGCAAGTAGTCGTGCGTGTGCGGGCGGATTTCGTTTGGAATCTGCACTTAGACACGGATGAAGCCAACGCCGCCGGTATTCAGGGCGGGGAAACTGGCATTCTTATAACATAAGCCAAAACTTTTACATTATTGACTCTAAGTGCTCATCATGGTATATTACTATGATGCTTTTTAGATTTAAGCATACCCGATTCCGCCCTGGGAAAGTGCGGAAACGCACATTAACACCCAAAATCATATATTATGACAACGACGGCTAAGTATTTAGAAGAGTTGCGGACGATGGAATCGGAGCCGCTAGAAATTATTACCGCGCCTAAGGCTGGTAAAATTAAATTTTATTCTGCAATTGAAAACTTGCTGATTGAATCTCTCGACGGAAAAATGTTGATTACTGATTTTGCGAGCATGTTTCGCTTTATTGACCCCGACTTCCGTCTTTACGACCTGGATCAACCGAGCTCGGAAACTGCCCCTATTTTAGTAGACGTTAAAGAATTTAAATCCGGAGATGCGACCCTGAAGCAGATATTTCTGCAGTTATCGGAAGATTTAGAAAAAATTATTTTGACGCCAGCGCAAATTTTGCGCTTCTGTCTAAAATTTTCTAAATACTTGTCTCAAGGCGACTGTGGCACTTTTTTCCCGACGAGAATTGGGAGAAATTATTACAGTTTTTATCTTTATTCTGATGACGGTTGGTATCTGCATGTCACTAGGCTGCAAAATAATCGTTTTGATTATTGGTCTGGCGGCTATAAAGACAAAAGCCGCCCCCGTGTCGTTGCCCGACGCCTTACCGCTGAAGAATTTTAAGATTCCTTTGGCGGTATATATTTACCCCTTTGGAAATCTTGAACTTCGGTTCACAGAAATCCAAGGGGTTTTTTGTTTGTCTAATTCTAGTAAAATAGGCTTGTTTCTGCTATCCTGTTAATAGGAGCGAAAATAGTCTGATCGCTTAATAGTTTAATTAAATTTTAATATTATGAAAAAATCTTATTTTTTTTCTAAGATTATTTTGGCGCTGATCGTTTTTCTAGTCCTTGGTTTGGGAGGCTCTTATTTGCTCAAAGGTCTGGTTTATCAGAATTTTTTAGGGAGAATTAAATTAGCCGCTGACATTTCTCTGGCCGCAGTTAATCCCGATAGAGTAAAAAATTTGGCGGATTTATTACCAGAAGATATCTCTCAAAATCAAGATTATTTAAGAGTGAAGAATCAGATTATCAAATTAGGTGACTCGCTTACTCTTGACGGGATTGATGCTATTTACTTATTGACTATAAATAGTGGGACGCTTTATTTTATTGTCGAATCAACCCCTGAAGGCGAGCCGCTAGCCGTTTCTCCCGGTAAAATTTATATTAAGCCGCCCCAAGAAGCTTATTGGGCTTTTGCCAATAATCAAGCCTATTATACTAAAAAATATAGCGACGAATTTGGAACTTATATTTCACTTTTTGCGCCCATGGAGGACCCCGCTAACGGAGAACAAGTCGGTGTTTTAGGAGTTGATGTTGATTATAATCATTATCAGGCCAGCCTCGCCAAAGCTTTAATGATTTTTTGGTTAATTTGGTCGACCGTAGCTATTTTAGTATTTTTGGTTTTTCTTTATTTGCGCAATATGCGTAAGCGTCGCAATGAATTTAAAACTAATGAGCAACGCATTCGAGCTATCAGTGATGCGATTAGTGACGCGGTCGTGGTAGTCAATGATGAAAATGAAATAATTTTTTGGAGCAGGGTAAGCGAGAAGATTTTTAAACTTCCTAGGGCGAAGGCTCTGGGTCATAAATTTTCTGAATTGGTTAAACCGGATATGGTTTTAGATCTTGAAGCCGAAAAACATATCCCGGATTTTGAATTTTCGGTAAATAAAAATTTGGTCGGGAAATTGTTTGAGTTTCGATTGAAAGAAAGAGCGGGCGCCCCCTCTGAATATTATGAGTTGTCTTTTTCATCTGCCGACGTCGGCCCGGAAAGATATTTAGTTGGGGTTTTTCATGATATTAGTTCCAGAATGCGAGAGGAATTTGAACTTCAACACCAAAAAAGCGAATTGGAAAAATTGAATAATTTGATGATTGGCCGTGAATTAAAGATGATAGAGCTTAAGAAAGAATTAGACGGCTTAAAGAGCGCGCCCAGCAAGCAAAAGTCTGGAAAATAATATTTTTTGTACTTAAGATAAACAAAAAAGACCGTTTAAGATGACGGTCTTTTTTTATTCCCTAATTTATTTTAAACAATCTCTGATATCGCCGATAATTTGATCCAAGCGGTAATTAGATTTAGTGTAATATTTATTGATGCCTAAGTTAATATAACTTTTAACTTTATCAGCGCTGGCGGTATTAGAAACGATAAAGATTGGTATTTTTCTATACTTTTCATGGCCCTTAAGCTTGGTAACAATATCTAGGCCGTTTTCTTTACCGAGGAGATAATGGTCTAGCCAGATAATATCAATTTTTTTCAAATCCTCCAATAAGCCATAAGCCTGTTCGGCGGTTCGAGCGGTAACTACCGAAAAGTTATTTTTTTCTAATTTAGTTCTAATGGCTTCTAGTAGTGGGCGCTCGTCTTCAATTACTAAAATTGTTTTTTCAACATCTTTTTTTATCATATGTTTATTCTAATTTTTTAGTCCCAGTTTTTTTGCGCATCCCGGTTAGGGGAATGCTTAAATAAAAAGTTGTACCCTTATTTTCTTTGGATTTGAAGGAGATGATACCGCCGGCTTGTTCGATAATCGATTTTATAATATATAAACCCAGGCCGGTGCCTTCAGTGTCCTTTTCTCTGACATTTTGGGCACGGAATAATTTTTCAAATATTTGCGGTTGGTCTTTTTTCGGTATTCCATAACCAGTGTCGGCCACAGTAATCAACAAATCTTTGCGATTTTTGCTGATTTCCAAGGACACCGAGCCATCATCCGGGGTATATTTAACGGCGTTGGACATTAAGTTTTGCAGCACAATTCTCAGTAGTTTGGGATCGGCTTGGATAATCGGAATATTTTTAAGGTAATTAAAGTTAACATTTAATTTTTTCTTTAAGATTGTCGGTTGTAGTTCTTTGATAACACTATTAGCCGTTTCAATAACATTGGTTGGTTCCGGCTCAACTGCAAAGGTCCCCAGTTCTAAGCGCGAAACATTAAGCAGGGCATTGACTAGTTCTACCATTCTTTGATTGCCGGCGTATATTTCTTCCACAAAAGTTTTTTGTTCTGGTTTTAAAGCGCCGCCGTCGCCCGCCAAGAGCATTTCGGCGTACCAATTAACGCTGGATAGCGGAGTGCGCAATTGATGCGAGGCCAAAGAAACAAACTCGGTTTTAGCTTGGTCGACCATTTTTTCGTGAGTAATGTCTCGTTCCACGCCGATAAAGAATTCCGCCTCGCCCTTCTCATTAAGAACCGGTGAAATATCCAAGCGCGCTTCATACACTTCACCATTCTTTTTTTTATTTTTTAGCTCCCCGTAAAATGGCAGCCTATCGGTTTTGATGATTTTCCAGAGCTTTTCATAATAGTCTGTCGGCATGGGATAGCTCCAGAGCGTGCCGGCTTTTTTGCCTAGCGCCTCCTCTAAGCTATATCCGGTCAATTTTTCAACCATGCTATTTCCATAAATTGTTATTCCTTCGCTATCGGTAATTACAATATGGTCGGACGAGCTGTCTAAGGCTAGTTTAAATTTTTTTAAATCATCAGCCAGTTTGGCATTTTTATCTTTTTCACTTTCAACATCCTCCAAGATGTTGATGATGGCACTTTGATTTTTGTTTAAATATTCATTTTTGGAAGCCAGCTCCTTAGTCCTCATTTTTATTTTTTCCTCCAGCTCATTATAATATTCTTTTACTTCTCTAGCCATTTGCACGATAAAGTTACCCAATTTTTCCAGCTCATCGCCGCTTTTAATATTATTTTCAATATTTAGGTTACCAGAGCCAACCTCTTTAACCATGTCATTAATTTCGATTAACGGCTCCAGGCGGCGGCTTAGCAATTTAAATATTGATAATAAGGCTATTAAAATTGATAATAAAATTAGAAGACCGCTAATTGCCGCTAATTTTAAAGCTCCAAGGCTAAGTTCCCAGGTACTGTCCTCGCTTGCTAAATATAATGGATAGCGGTTGACGGGAGTTAAGGCAATAGTTTCTATAGCTCGGTCATTAATATCCAAATAATTATAAATATTGGTTCCGGTTTCGCCAGTCGTACCGATAATATCTTGCGCTTTTTGATATTGGATTGGCTTTATTTCTAAATTAAGATATTTCCTATCAGCTTTTATTTGATTAATAGTAGTAGTGCTTAAAGCTCCCAGGCTATGAAAAATACGACCCTTTAAGTCCGAATAGATAATGATTCCATATTGATCAGTCAGCATTATATGGGAATCGGGGCTACGGGGGGTATTTTCTAAAACCGTGTAAACACTTTCCGGCGATAATTTTAACACTAAGACGCCAATTACAGTTTCATCAATATCTTTTATTGGCTCGGCAAAATAGTATCCCTGAGTTAGACTGGTCGAGCCGATGGAAACATCCATGTTGGCTTTTCCGGAAATTGCTTTTTTAAAGTAAGGCCTAAAAGAATAATTATTGCCCACAAAAGTGGCATCAGTGGAGATTGGGACGGAGCCATCTTTGTCCATGATATAAATGGCTGCGTAATTTTTTTTAATATTAAAATCCTTGAAAAAACTTAGAGCCGCTTCAATATTTTTAGGGTTAGGATCTTTTGTCCATTTAGTGACTTGAGGGAAGGCGGCTAAATAAGAGGCTAGATTGCTTGATTCTTGTAATAAAATAGAGATTTTATCACTTTTTTCAAAAGATAAACTCTTTAAATCATTGATTTTTTGAGAATTTGTTTGTTGATAGGTAACCGCCATGACGACTACAATAGTAATCAGTCCTGAGCTAAAAAGTATCCAAGCGGTGCTCTTGGTTATTTTATATTTAATTGACGAAGCACTCATAATAAAAATATTACTTCTCGGGCTTTGGCGGTTTTAATTTAAAGTTAAACTTTCAGAAATCGTTTAATTTTATCAATTATTTCAGCAAGAGGGCTATTGGATTTGATACAAAAATCAATCGTGCCAAAGCTTTTGGCGCGTTTTGCGTCGTCTTCTTGACTTAAGTTAGATAAAACTAAAATTGGAGTTTTGTCCTTTCTTTTTTTCATTTCCTCCATAACGCTAAAGCCATCAACTTTTGGCATCATGATGTCCAATAGCAATAAATCAAATTTTTTAGCCTTTAGCATATTAAGGGCTTCCTCACCGTTAACGGCAATTTCCACCTCAAATCCCGAAAGTTCTAGTTTCAGTTTTAGAGCGCGCGAAATTGAACGCTCATCTTCAGCTAGTAGAATTCTTTTCTTGAGAGTTTTGTCCATATGGTTCTATTTTATAATTGAATATTATCATATAATCTGATTAATTAAAATAGATTGTGCTCAGCTATATTTAGTTTTCGCTATTGTGATAATATTTAAAATTTGCTAATATTCCTTATAGCTAATATTATATATAAAACTAAACGCTTTTTGGTAATTTTTTAAAAAGCAATTAATAAAATTATGAACAAAAAAACAATTAAGAATGAGGGGTTCACCCTGCTAGAGCTTTTAATCGTAATAGCCATCATCGCTATTTTATCGGTTATTTTGGTATTGGTTTTAGACCCAGCAGAAACTTTGAAAAAATCTCGTGATTCCCAGAGAATGTCCGACTTATCAACGATGAAGACTGCGCTCGGATTTTATTCGACCAGTACTACTTCACCGATGATGGCCGGCGCCTCCAATGTTGCTTGTAAAGGAACAGCCTCGTTAACTACTTGGCAGACCGGTGAAGACCAAATTTATTATAGCTATCCAAGTGACGCCCCGGGAGCAGCTATTACCGATAAGGTTCTGGATGCGACTACCTTTACCACTACTTACGGCGGAAAACAAGTTACTAACGCTAATATTGGTTTAACAGATGGTAACGGATGGTTACCGGTTAATCTTTCCGGCTTACCAGGAGGTTCGCCAATTTCTAACTTACCGATTGACCCAGTCAACACGATGACTGTCGGAGCGGTAGCTAGTACCGATTTAGTTTATCGTTATGCTTGTTTGCAAACTACCGGTAAATATGAAATTAATGCTCGTTTAGAGAGTAATGCCTACACTTCAGATGATAATAAGATGTCGAAAGATGGCGGCAATAATGCCAATCTATTTGAAGTTGGCACTGATTTAACTGTTTTAGGTACTGGAACAGACTTCTAAAATATTAGTCGTAAAGTTATTAAACAGCCCCTTCTTTAGGGGCTGTTTTTTTGCTATAATTTAGATATAAATTAATAAGGCTTAATTAAATTTTTAAGAGCCCTTAATGTCCCATATGTTGTATTTTTTTCTGAATCAATTTTTAGTTTATTGCCCGCTAATTTTTTCCGGAATAATCATTATTTTAATGATTTTGATTTATCTATCGGATTTTTATAAAAAATTAAAGATTTTTCAAAAACTCTCTTTTAAAAAATTAGCCTATTTTTTAATAGTGGCGACGCTTATTTTTGATCTGGGGTTAAGCGGAGTGCAATATTTTGTTTGGCAGGCAAACAGTTTTAGTATTTTTTTTCTGCCGCCTTATCAGCCTTGGTCTTATTTTTTATCATATTCTTTCTTTCATTTTTTTCTAGCGGACGCCGTGAGCTTATTCTTAGCTTTATTCTTCTATTTAATTTTTAAAGCCTTTAAAAAATATAAAACCCAATTTATCTCGGAAAGGGAATTGGATTTGCTTTTTTTATCCAGTCTTTTAATCGCCTCGCCAAAAATATTATTTTTTATTTCATCATTGCTTCTGCTCGGTATTTTATCTAGCTTGTTTAATTTTCTAGTTTTTAAAAAAATGAGCATTAGCTGGCCGCGCTTAATAATTTTCACCCTTTTATTAAGTTTTTTAGGGGCCGGATATTTTTTAAGGTTAATCGGTTTAGGGACCCTATTTATTTAGTTAAATTTAGGTTTTTTAATATGCTCCAGAGCTAAAATATGTTATAATATTCTTATTAAAATAGTAATTTTTTTGACATGTATATTAAAGAGGAAAAATTAAAAGAAATTTTATTGGATTCCGGCCTAGTTGACGCCAAGACCTTTGCGGACGCTCAAGCGGAAGCTTTCCGTTCCGGCCAAAATATTATTAATGTTTTGGTGGGGCGCGAAGAAATATCCGAAGATTATTTGCTTGAACTTTTGGCTCCTTATTTTAATGTTCCGATAATTAATTTGAAGAAAGTGATAATTGAGCCGGAAACCCTAAGGTTGTTGCCCGAGGCTTTTGCCAAGAGTCGCGGAGTGATAATTTTTGAATACAATCAAGAAGCTAAGAGCGCCAAAATCGCCATGCTTAACCCGCTTGATTTAGATACTATCAATTTTATCAGCTCCAAATATGGATTATGGCCGGATGTTTATTTAACCTCTTCTCTTAGTTTAGCTTTTGTTTTTAAACAATATCGCAAAACGATTGGCGCTAACTTTAATCAAATCATTGAAGAGAGTATCAAACAATCAGCCTCTTTAAGTGGAGAAACTGATTTAGCGAAAATTGTCGAAGCTATTCCGATTGTCAGTATTTTAGACAGTATTTTAGAAAATGCGATTATGATGAACGCTTCGGATGTTCATTTTGAGCCTTTGCCTAAAAAATTATTAGTCAGGTATCGCGTCGATGGCATTATGCAGGAGATTTTATCGCTGCCTAATGACATCAGTCAGATTCTGGTGGCGCGCGTTAAAATTTTGGCTGGCATGCAGATCGACGAACATCGCATCCCTCAAGATGGCCGTTTTCATTTTAATTTGGAAGCCGGCGCCAAGATTGATGTCCGGGTTAATGTGATGCCGGTTTTAAATGGTGAAAAAGCGGAAATGCGCTTATTGAAAAGTTCGGCCAAACCCCTGTCTTTATCGGATTTAGGGATTAATGAGAGTCTAGAGGGCCTGATTGGCGAAGAAATAAAAAAACCACACGGCATGATTTTGGTCACCGGTCCGACTGGTCACGGAAAAACAACCACGCTTTATTCTATTTTACATATTTTAAATACTCCTAAGGTTAACATTACAACTATTGAAGACCCGATTGAATATGAAGTCGCTAGTATCAATCAAACCCAGGTTAACGCTAAAGCGGGAGTGACTTTTGCTAACGGGCTAAGGGCTTTGCTTCGTCAAAATCCGGACATCATTATGATTGGAGAAATCCGTGATAATGAAACTGCGGACATTGCTGTCCACTCGGCCTTAACCGGACATTTAGTTTTATCCTCGTTGCATACTAACGATGCGCCTTCCGCAATCCCGCGCTTACTGGATATGGGGACGATGCCGTTTTTGCTTTCCTCAACGCTTAATTTGGTTATCGCTCAACGCTTAGTCAGAAAAATTTGCACTTCTTGCGTGGAATCTTATAAGCTTTCCGCGCTTGAGAAAACTTCTTTGATTAAACAGTTGAATTTATCCGGAGTGCCAGCCAAGAAGAAGGCTAAACTTGTTCCTAGCTCCGCCTATCGCGGTCGAGGATGTAAGGTTTGTGAAGGCAGTGGTTTTTCTGGACAAGTCGGTATTTTTGAAGTTTTATTGGTTGATGACAAGATCCGCTCTTTAATTACTAAATCAATGTCTGCCGGTCAAATCAGAAAAGCGGCTATTAGCGGCGGGATGATTTCCATGTTTGAGGATGGTCTAGAAAAAGTCCAGAAGGGCTTGACCACGGTTAGCGAAATTTTGCGGGTAACTAGCGAATAATCATATATGAGTTTATTTATTTACGAAGCGATTAATGAGGAGGGGAAAATTGTCGTCGCTGAAATCAATTCTTTAAATAGGGAAGAAGTGATTGCCGTTATTAATCAGAAACATTTAACTCCGATAAAGATTGAATTAAAAAGTGATAGCCAAAAAGCCAAGGAGTTGAATTCGATTGTGCTTTTTGACCGCTTTACTTATTTAGATCGCATAATCCTTATTCGTAATTTAGCCTCAACGATTAAGGCTGGCCTTACTTTAAGTGAAGCCTTGGAAATTATGGTGGCTGATAATAATAAAAAAATAGTTAGAGATTTTTTAATTGAAGCTCAGCAGGGCGTTTTAAATGGACAGGCGCTATCTTCGGTTTTTGCTAAGCACCCTAAAGTTTTTTCACCGATTTTTTCAGGCATGATTAAGGCGGGTGAGAGCTCCGGCACCCTGGATAAATCTTTGGAAGAATTAAATCATCATCTTAATCGTGAATATAGTTTGATTAAAAAGGTTAAAGCCGCTTTGACTTATCCGCTGGTTTTAATAATTGCTTCAATTTCTATTGTAGTTGTGATGTTGATTTTTGTTTTGCCTAAACTGTCCAAATCTTTTACGCAAAATAATATCGAATTACCGCTGCTTACCAGAATTTTGATAGATATCAGCCAGGCCCTGAGTTTTAGTTTTTTATTGGATGCGGTCGTGGTTATTTTTATAATTGCCTTTATTAAATATTTCAAAAAAACGGCCGCTGGTAAAAAAATTATTTCTTCTATAATGTTTAATGCCCCAGGTTTTAAGAAGTTGATTAAAAAAGTAATGTTAGTTCGTTTTTCCAGAACTCTTGGCAGCTTAATTAGCGGCTCTTTATCAATTTCTGAATCCCTAAGTTTAACGGCTCGGGCTGTTGGCAATGAACGGTATGAAGCGGCTATTTTAAAAGCGGGCGAAGATATAAAAAATGGCGCTCCATTGTCTGAGGCTCTAAAAGATAATCCGGATTTATTTCCTAATTTTCTGACTAGTTTAATGGCTGTGGGTGAGAAAACGGGCACTTTAGGTAACGTTTTAAAGAATTTTTCCGATTTCTACGAAGAAGATGTCGAGGGGGCCTTAAAAGATTTAACCACTTTGCTAGAACCGCTTCTCCTGTTGTTTATGGGGCTAACCGTCGGCTTGATTTCTTTGGCGATTTTAATGCCGATTTATCAGATGGTTGGCAGTTTTAAATATTAAGATGCAAAATTGTAATAATTACAAGCAGGGCTTCACTTTATTAGAGCTATTATTGGTGATGGCGATTTTAACAATTGTCGCGTTGGCTAGCCGGGAAGTTTACAACGGGTTTGCCATGGGAAAAAACATTGATAGTGTTTCCAAGACTATCATTTTTGATTTACGGGTAGCCAGGAGCAACGCCATGAGCGGCCAAGAGAGCAATAATTGGGGGATTCATTTTGTAAATGGCGCTTCCGATTATTATGAATTTTTTTCCAGCCCCGGCGCTTATGCGCACGCTTCGACAACTATTAAAACGACCACATATTTAAGCGGTGGCCTTAGTTTTTCAACGCCGAGCGAGGGCAATAATTTGGATGTTATTTTTAGCAGTTTAAGTGGAACTAGTTCCAGCTCAACCATTGGTATTATATCCGCCCAAGACCAAAAAAATATCATAGTTAATGCCGAGGGTCTGGTTAATTAATTCTTTTAATGATGTTTAATTATTTTAAAAAAATAAATTTAAGTGGCGCACTCTTGTTAGAGCTTTTGGTGGTGATTGGCGTTTTTGCGATTTTGGTACCGATAGTGGCGCAGATAATTATGGTCAGTCTTAATGTTAATAAAGTGGCTATTGAAAATGCGGCCGCTTTAAATTTAATGGATGAGGTGATTAGTGCCACCGAAAATATCTCTTTTTCTAGCTGGAATGATGTTTATAATTTAACTAAAAATGCCAATACTCATTATTATCCGCTGATGTCGCTCGGTGCCTGGACGGTTACTAGTGGCGACGAGACTGTTAATGTTGGTGGTCAGGATTATGTTCGTTATTTTACCGTTTCTAATGTTTGCCGTGATGCGTCTAATAATATAATAAATGATAGTAATGTACCGCCGTGTGTTGGCGGTTTGGGCGACGACCCGTCGGTACAAAGAATTATCATCACGGTCGCTTGGAATGACAGGAGTATCAGTAAAAATACCTATGTCATGCGTTGGCATAACCAGGCCTGTTATCAGACCGATTGGACAGGAACTGGCGCCGGCCCCCTTGCTTGCCCGAGTACCTTATATGATAGCGCTACTAGTATGGATGTTAGCAGTTCTCAGGGTAGTCTTAAGCTCCAGGCTAATTAATAAAAATTATGGGACATAAAGGCAAACATCAGTTTGATGATAATCAAATACGAAAAAGTATAAACTTTAAACGTTTAGTCTTTTATTTTTTGGGAGTTTTGTTGATTATTTCGGCGGCCGTTGGCGTGACAATTTTTATAATGCATCAACGAGATTTCAATGCCGTTCAAGCCGAAATTGCCAAATATAATTTATTGGACCCCGCTCGCAGTATTGTTGGCCAGGAGAATTTTTTAAGCACGATTGACCCGGCTCGTCAGCAGATGAAAGAAATCGTTGCTCGGTATGAAAAAGAGGGAAATAAAATTGGCGTTTATTTTGAGTTTTTAAATACCGGCGCCAATGTTTCTATTAATCAAGATGCTAGATTCTGGCCAGCTTCGCTTAGTAAAATGCCGACGGTTTTTGTCGTAATGAAACAAGTAGAGGAGGGGAAATGGAAGCTCTCCAATGAGTTGGTCTTGTTTGAAGAGGATAAAGATGATCGTTTCGGTGAGCTTTACAAGAAGCCGGTGGGTACCAAGTTTACGATTGAAGAGCTAATAAAAGAAACTTTAATCAATTCCGATAATACCGCTCATAAAATTTTAGTTAGAAATTTAAGCAGTGAAGAATATACTGAGATGTTTGAGGCTTTAGGAATGGAACAGCTTTTTAACGAAGATTATAATATCACGGCCAAAGAGTACTCCCGTATTTTTCGGGCTTTGTATAATGCCAGCTATTTAAACCGTAATAATTCCCAACAACTCTTACAATGGTTGTCAGAAAGTAAATTTGACGAATTTGTGGGCTCTGGTTTAGCTCCCAATACTGTTTTTTCTCATAAAATTGGGGAAGAGTTTAAAGAGATTGTTTTTTTGGATTCTGGGATCGTTTATGTTCCCAGCCGCCCTTATTTAATAACGATTATGGTCGAAGTTAAAGATGGTGGCGGGGTTGAGCGCGCCCAAGAAATTATGAAAGAATTATCAAAATCAGCTTATGATTATATTTCCCAGAACTAAAAAATTAAGACAATCAATTTTCGCGGCTATTTTATTGTTAGTCTTTTTTATTTCCGGGTTTCCTTCCGAACCGCTGTTACAAAAAGTGGCTAAAATAATTAGTGACCATAATGTAGTTGACTCACTATATCTTTCTTTAAATGATGCTAATGTCATTGACTCAAAAATGTCTAACTTATTTCGACCCCAAGTTAAGCAGGCGTCTGCTGCCACCTACCAAGTCCAAACAGGATATTATATTGGTAATGGCGGCGCTAAAGCTATCACCGGTCTCGGATTCAGACCAGAGATGATTATTTTAAAAGCTAACACTAATGCCGGTACCGGCGCCCTGCTCAAGACTAGCGCCATGCCTGTTTTAAATAGTTCATATTTGGGTGTAGCTACCGCCGATGTTGCCTCGGCAATTATGATTAACGCCGACGGCTTCACCGTTACCGGCGCTTTGTCTAATACTGCCAATGTCCGGCATGTTTGGGTCGCTTTTTCCGGTTCGGATTGTTCGGCAACCGGAACTTTTTGTGTGGGTTCATATACCGGAACCGGAGCGGCGAAAGCGGTGACAGTCGGCTTTCAGCCCGATTTGGTCATGGTCAAACAAAGTACGGCCGTGGCGGCCAATTGGCGGTCATCGGCGATGCCCGCAAATGCCGGGCAATATTTTATGGCCACTACGCAAAATACGGCCGGAGCCCTGTATACCACACTCGATGCTACTGGGTTTTCGGTCGGTACTACCAACAGCGCTAGCGCCGGTATCTACTATTTTGCCGCCTTTAAATCCGGAGCCGGTTCAGTTAATGTCGGCACCTATGCCGGCAATGGGGTCGACAATCGTAGTATTGGGGGCGTCGGCTTTGTGCCTGATTTTTTGTTTTTGAAAAATGCCAACGCCACAACGGCCGTTTCCGGAATGTTTAGCGTGAACGAATCATATGGCGATAATGCCAGCTATTTTACCGATACCGCCAATCTGGTTAATTCCATTCAAGCTCAACAAACAGACGGCTTTCAGGTTGGTTCGCATGCTACCTCTAATGGTTCCGGCAACACTGTCTATTATGCCGCCTTCGGTGGAGCCAACGCCGTCAGAAACTCCAGCGGGACCTACAAAATGGCCTCCGGCACTTATACTGGTACCGGGCAATATCAAAGTATTTCTGGCTTAGATTTTCAGCCGGATTTAGTAATTGTCAAAACAACTGGAACAGTGGCTGGGGTATTTAGAACTATCCAAATGGCTGGAGATACCACCTCATATCTAGATTCGGCCACGACTAATATCGCCGGGGCGATTACTTCAATCGACTCTAACGGCTTCACGGTTTATACTCATGCGACGACTAATACCGCCGGCGTTGTCTATCACTGGCAGGCCTTCGGCAATGCTTGGAACCCGGAAATTAATTCCGGCTCCGGAGATTTCTATATCGGCGCCTATTATGGCAATGGAATTGATAATCGCAACATTACTCGTTTGCCATTTCAAGCTAATATGTTAGCCGTCAAAGTGGTTGGCGCGGTCGCTGGTATATTTAGAACTTCTAGCCATGTCGGTGATTTAAGTAGTTTCTATGCTGCCACTGCCGATGCCGCTAATCATGTCCAGGCCCTGCAGACTAATGGCTTCCAAGTGGGGTCAAGCACTAGTGTTAATAGTGCGGCCGGTATGTTTTATTACTTTGGTTTCAAAAATGGTACTGACTTCAAGGTCGGTTTATATACTGGAACCGGAGCAGATAACCGGAGTATCACTGACCCCGGTTTTGATCCTGACTTAGTTTGGGTGAAAAGAAATACTAATTCCGCTGGCGTCCAAAGACCGCGAACTTTAACGGGCGACTTAACCCAATATTTTATTACCACCGCGCAAGCGGCTGACAAGATTCAAGCCTTCGTGACTGGCGGCTTCCAAGTCGGTCTCGGCGCGGAAGTCAATGCTTCTGGCGGCGCTTATATTTATGTGGCGTGGAAAATTCCTAGCGCAGTAACAGTTGGTTATCCCGCCTATGGCGATTTGATATCAGTTGTTTTTGATTCAACTGGGAATGTTAATGGCGCGGCTTACAATTCAATTATGTGGCGTGGTAGTTTAGGCGGGCCGGCCTTAAATCAGGGAAGTGTAAAATTTCAGATTGCCGCCTCTGACAGCTCTAGTGGCCCCTGGAATTATATCGGTGCCGGCTGTATCGGCGGTGATAGTGATTGGTATTCTCCTGATTCCGATCTTCCGGTCCAGCTCTCTTGCTACAGTAATCTTAATAATAAGCGCTACTTTAGATATAAGGTTAGAATTTGTTCCAGTGACTGCGTTAGTGGCGGTGATTATACACCGCAAATAAATGAGATTATGATTAGTTGGAGTCCTTAATTTATGGCTAGCAAATATTTAAAAACAAAATTAAAATCAGGCTTTACATTAATGGAGCTACTTTTGTATTTATCGGTGCTTCTCGTCATGTCGGTTATTTTAGCCAATACTTTTTTGCTGATTAACAAGGGCGGTTCCAATGTTCAAGCGAAAAGCGAACTTAATTCCAATTTTACTTTCATCAATGCCAAACTAAAAAGGGATGTTTTATTGGCGACAGCACTTACTACCCCGGCTACTGCTGGAGCGACTTCTAGCGTTTTAGATTTAACAATAGAAGGGCAATCAATAAAATATACTTTAAGTAATAACCGGATTACCCGCCAAATAAACAGTCAGCCCGCCGAGTATCTTAGTTCTGATTTTATTAGAATCAACGATTTGCAATTTACGCGCTTAGAAAATTCCAACAGTGTGTTAGGCAAGAAGCGTGTCGGGGTGGAGATAGAATTGGACGGTGTCTATAATAGTTCCAGTTCGGAATTAAATTATGGGCAAAGCCAGAAAACGACCATCAATTTAAATCAAGATTTTTAGTATGCCTATCAAAAAAAGAGACAAAAGCGGTGTCGCCTCTATCCCTCTAGTATTGGGTTTATTAATTTTGATTATTTCGGTTGGCCTTTTTATCAGCTCAATCAGTCTGTCCGATAGTTTGGCAACCAGCAATCAAGATAAATCAAATTTAGCTTTGGAATATGCCCAGATTGGCGCTAAAGAAGCGTTGGTTAAAATTGCCAGACAACCGTGTAACTCTTGTTCTAATAGTTTTCAGATAGAAACATTGGTTGGTGGCTGTTCCGGGGGTATAGCTGGGTGTATTACTGTCGACTACGCGCCGTTAACGGCACCAACTAGCAGCGAAATAGTTATTACTTCCGAAGGTCATATTTATGATATTTCCCGAACGGTTCAAGTTAATGCAATTTTAGACAATTACGGAAAAATCGCCAGCTATACTTGGCAATAATTTAGTCGTTGCCGATAATTATTTCAATATCGTGCGCCGCATCGTCTTCTAACGGTAGAATTATAAAGTTATAATTTTCGGAGACGATGTTTTTTATTGTTGTAAAATGAGAAGATGTGGCAAAGCCGTCTTTTATTTTTATGGCCGTGGTACCTAAATTAAGATTGTTATTGGTTGGGGTTAATACTTCAAAGCCGTTGCTTTCTAATTTATTTTTTAAATTAGTTGCTAAACCAGGCTTTAAAGTCGAATTAATGACTAATATTTTAGGAAGGGTTTCGACTGGTTGAACATCGGCCATTGGATTAGTGCTTGTGGACTGGGTCTCAGTTGTTGGGTTTAAAATTTCCGGACTGCTGGAAGCGTTATTTATTTCAATTTCGGTCTTAATTTCTGGTTCGGAATTATTTACTGTGTTTAAGTTTAATTTTTTAGCTATCAAGGAATATTCTTTTAATTTAAGGCTGGCGTATTCTTCCGTTAAAACTTCATTTTGCGGTTCATCTAGGGCAGAGTTAATGGTCGCGCTTAAAAATTTGATTGAATAGGCAAACGCCGAGGCCATAATTAAAAAATAGACAATAAAAATCGCTGGATAAATTAAATTATCTTTATTAATTTTTTTAGTTGTTATTTTTTTATTGTTTGGCATAAAGTCGTCCGCTAATATTAACCGAGGCTCGTCCTTGCCAGGCATTAGGCGTTAGACTGATATGGTTAATACTATTAATTGAAACAAAATATGGTAAATTTTCTAAATCCTGCAAATAAGCGCTGAAACTTTCAATATTTATTTCATCAATAATGAGATTAAAATTTATGGCCATCACTGGAATTGGTCCCGCTATTTCCGGAGCAGGGGCCGGCGGCGAGAAGCTTAAAGTTTGTCGGAAAGAATATTTTTGCGACAAACTTTCCATGGTATCGACAAAGCCAAGAATGTTGTAAACCGAAGGCAGCGAGTCAGTAATTTTTTCCTGGTAGTTAGGATCAACATTAGAAAAGTCATTTTTTATCCTGGCGTTAAGAACTTCTTGATGAGAAACCAGAAAATCCATTTCTTTTCGTTCCATCATGCTTGAATCAATATGTTTTATTTGTTTGCTAAAAAAATAAATCGCGGCCACGGCCAAAACAATAATTATTAGAATAATAATTATTTTAACAAGGATTTTAATTTTAAAGCTGGTTTTAATAACAGTCCTCATTGTTTGTGAATTAATTCGCTATTTTTAATTTTAAAGGTAAGAGAGAATGGTATATCTTCTTTTTTGCCGAGATTATTAAGGGGGATATTAATCTCGCCGAATAAATCAGAATCTTCAAATGATTTTTTAAAATTATTAATTGAATCTCGGTCTTTCGCCGTTCCGCTGATAGTTAATAATCCTGTGGCATCAGGAAGAGAAAGGGTGTTAATTTTAACATTGTCATTTGTTTTGCTTCTTATCTCCTCAATTACTTTGCTCCAAACTACTTCTTGTCCGCCCATGGCGTTAGCTTGGGAAATTAAGCTATTAAAATTATCCGCTTTTTCTTTTAATAAAATGCCATTTTCCGAACCCGGTAATAAGCTTAAAGAGCTGATTCTTCTATTGTAGTTGTTTTGCATGATGGACATAAATGACCAGGTGGCAAAAAAAATGAGCACAAAGAAAGTCGCTAAGACGGCGCTGGTGCTAATTAAAAAATTGGCATTTAGATTGGCTTTTTCGTGGGCATAAGCTTTTTCGGTGCCGATTTCCATTAAACTTATAATTACGTCATCTTTTCTCGGGATTAAGCCGCGCTTGGCCGCTCCGAGAACGATTAAGAATTTAGGATTAATTTTTTCATTTTTCTGGTTATCAATTTTTTCCAAAGTTATCGGCTTGAGAGGCATTTTCTTTATTTCTTGAGGAGAAAAGTCTCCCAGCAGCGCCAGTTGTTTAATGCTGATGTCGAACCAGCCATGATAGTTGATAACCCTACTTATCTCGCCTTTAAGGTTGTCGCCAATTTTTGTCTGCGGTATGCTTTGAGAAAATATCAGATTATTGTTTATGATAACTGAAAAAGAGATATTGTCTTCATCCTTTTCCAGTAAGAGCAACGCTTCGTCCTTAGTCTGCTTAACAATTCTTGATAAGCTTAAAGCATGGTTTTCCAGCGCGACTAATTTTAAGCCGGATTTTTTTAAGATATTTATTAAATTTTCGGCGTAATCCTTTTTGATGTAGGAGAGCAAAACTTTCTGGTTAATTTCATTTTTTTCAATTTCCATCCAGTCGCAATAAATATCTGATTTTTTTTGAGGCAGCTGTAATTCGACGTTCAGCGCCATCGATTCATTTATTTTTTCCTTAGAAATATTTGCCGGGAAGCTGTAGAGCTTAACAAAAATATTATTAGTTGGGATGGAGGCGATTATATATTTGATGTGGTTTTTTTTGGCAAAAAGAGATAATTTTTTGGCGAGCGCCTCTAATTTAGGGATTTTTTTTTGATTATCGAGCTTTTCTTCAACTAAAATTTCCGTCTCTAGGCCGAGCCGTCCCTTTTTTAATAAAGCAAAACGCAAAGCATCATCGCTTATCTCTAAGCCGCCGATAGCATCCGCGCGTGAAAATATTTTTCCTAAACCCATAGTTGATAAGACCCAAAATTATATCTTAATTATAACACATCTTTCATTTGCTTCCAACTTTAAGGTATAATAGAAAAAGAGAATATTTGCTCAAAGATTTAGTGATATGAAAAATAAAAAGCTGATTTTAATAACTTGTTATGTTAACCCGGATTTAGATGGTTATGCCGGTACTTTTGCTTATGCGGAATTTTTAAATAAACAGGGGAGAAGGTCTGTTGCCGGAATTATGGGCATGCCACGTATTGAAGCCCAGTATGTTTTGGAGAGATTTAAAATTGAGCCTTCATTAGTCATTGTTGATTCCTCAAGTTATTCGGAAATTATTTTAGTGGATGCTAGCGATCTTAATGGCTTGGATGGAAAAATAGAAGCCGATAAAGTTATTGAGATTATTGACCATCGACAAATTAATGGAATTGATAGTTTTTCGCGGGCACAAAAACAAGTAGAGTCCGTTGGCGCGGCGGCTACCTTGATTGCCGAAAAGTTTATTAATAATAAAGTTGAAATCTCGATTGAGGCGGCGATTTTATTATATAGCGCGATAATTTCTAACACTCTTAATTTTAAGGCCGGGGTCACTACCGAGCGCGACCGAGCGGCGGCGACCTGGTTGAGAAAAAAGCTGAAAATTAGTGATGATTATTGGAAGGAATTATTTTTAGCTAAATCGGATACGAGCGGCGATAAATTACTTAAGTTAATGGCTAACGAGTTTGCCAGCTTTGAAATTGCTGGCCGAAAATTAGGCATCGTTCAATTGGAATTCATCGGCGCCGAGAAAGTGGTGGAGAACAGAGAGGCGGAGATTCTAGAAATTTTAAGAACTTTTAAGGCGGAACGTCAGCTAGATTGTATTTTCTTGACAATTATCGAGCTGGAAAAAGCCAAGAATTATTTTGTGACTGAGGATTTAAATCTGAAGATGACTTTGGAAAAAGTTTTAGGCGCCCGTTTTAGCGGTCCGGTTGGCGTTCGGGAGGGGATGACTATGCGCAAGCAAATAGTGCCGCTTATTAAGGCGGAATGGGAAAAATAGAGAGGAAGTAAGAAGGGCTTGACGCCCTTTTTAATTTGCGTTATAATTAGATATATATCTAAATATCTAAATATAAATTAATGTCTTTAAATAATACTTTTGCCGCACTGGCTGATCCTAATCGGCAGAAAATAATTAAATGTCTTAAGAAATCAGAGCTTCCCGTGAGTGAAATTGCTAAGAGCGTTAACATTACGCTCGCTACCTTATCGCATCATTTGGATATTTTACGGCGTGCCGGCCTGGTCAGTTCTCGTCGCGAGGGAAGACAAATTTTTTATGAACTTAATATGAGTGTGGCCGAAGAGATTATGGAAGGGCTCGCTAAAATGTTTAAAAAATAAATTTTAATAAGTAATAAAATTATGAAAAATCCGATTAAATTTTCTTGGCAGACAGAAATTTGGCCGCTGTTAATTATCGCGGTAGTTGTCGCTTTAAGTATTTGGTCATATCCCCAGTTGCCGGCCAAAGTAGTGAGTCATTGGGATTTTAATGGTCAAGCAAACGGCTGGATGAGCCGAGAATTCCATGCAATTATGTTCCCGGTTTTGATGGCGTTTATGTATGTGCTTCTTTCTTTGATGCCCAAATTTGATCCGCGCAGTGAGCGCTATAGCGAGTTTGCTAATGTATATTTAACTTTTAGGACGATGATTATGCTGGTGCTGGCGGTCACTTTTGGCGCCGCTACCTTCGCTAATCTCGGTTATCCTATTAACATCGGCGCTACCGTCAGCGGCGCCATCGGCATTTTAATGATTGTTTTAGGTAATTATTTTGGCAAGCTTAAATCTAATTTCTTCATCGGCATCAGAACTAGCTGGACCTTATCTTCGGAGAATGTTTGGAACAAAACCCATCGCCTGGGCGCCAAGTTATTTGTTATTTGGGGATTGGCGCTAATTGCTGCCCCGTGGTTGAAGCCGACAATCGCCATGGGAATTCTCTTTGGCGGAATCATAATTATTATTGTTTGGACCGGCGTTTATTCTTATCTTTTATTTAATAAGGAAAAGGCGCTCAAGAAATAACTTATCTATTCTACAAAATTAATGATAAAAAAATCTCCGCGTCGGCGGAGATTTTTGTTGTTTATTCGGAAATCGTAGTTGTGGAATCTTCATAATCCGGTAAATCTTCATCTTCAATTATCTGTTCCGGGATAGGAGCTGTCTCATCAAACATGTCGGCTCCGTCCTGAGCGGTAATTTTTAATTTAGTGCTGGTAGCGACGACTAATTCCATCGAGGATAAATGACAGTTGATACAGGTTGCTTCCGGTTGATATTTTTGTTGAGTAATAATTAATTTTTTGTCTTCGCGCTTAATTTCTAAGCTGCTTAAATCTATTTGTCGGCCGCTGATAATGGGTGGGGTGCTGGTATTCGCGCTCACAAAAACATTTAAGCGGTTCCCGTAAACTTCCATTTCTTCTATTCCCGCGAGGTCAATTACTTGTTTAACTTGCTCGGTCGCGTAGTAGTTATCAAATTTTTGTTTCAGTTCCGGCGCGTAACGCAAACAGAGGGCGGAAAAGACAATACCGGACATCATCCAGACAGCGACCAGAATAGAGCCGGCGGCAAAGCTTAAAAAATTTTTCTTGCGGATAATCGCTAATCCGCCGATAATAAATAAAATTGCCGGAATAGCTAGGGATAGAAACCCGGTGATTATCAGCCAAGTGTAAGGAACAACAGCCGTTAATTCGGTGATAGGAATAAAGGAAAATTTATAGACCGGATTGTTGAACAATAACATAAATAGGGCGCCGATACTGATGCCGGCTAAGCCAATTAGGGAAAAGACCGTTAAAAAGATGCCGATGCAAAAAAGGCATATCGGCCATAAAGCCCGCCAGATTTTTTTAATGGCGAGGAAGAGGCCGTTAAGAATAACTAGTGGGAGACTGAATATTTTATCCAGCGCGGAACGTTTTTGCCAGCGTTTTTTCCAATTGTCTTGGATTTGTTTGCCGGTTTTGGCTAGATTTTTAAAGGCGGCAATCGTTGGCGCTTGTCCTTGCATTTCTAATTTTTGATGGGCAGTTTTTGCTTCCGGCATAGCTATCCAGAGAAGAATGTAAAGTGGGAAAGCGCTGCCGCCGGCAAATACCAACGCGAAGAAAATTACCCTGAACAATACCGGGTCAATATCGAAATAAGCGCCTAAACCGGAACAGACGCCACCAATAACCGCATTGTCGGAATCGCGGTATAACTTACGTTTCGTTTTATTTTCTGGTAAAGATTCTTCGTCGCTTTCTACTTCGCCACCGCCACCGACTTCACGATCAAAATCTTCGATTGTCCCCATTATTTTTATCAGAGACTCAACATCCTCCAGAGTAACAATTTCTTTGTAGGAGTTTAAAGATGATTTGAGTTTGTCGGCCATACTGTTTTCAATGTCCGCCATTACTTCATCCGCATCCGCATCACCGCAATGATTTTTAATACTTTTTAAATAAGAAGCTAATTTTTCGTAGGCATCCTCCTCAATTGAGAAGTTTTGATCGCTTAAGTTGATAGAAATAGTTTTTTTCATATGGTTATTTTTTTAAATTTGTTATCGCGCTCTCCAGGCTTTTCCATTGTTCTTCGCAGCCTTTGAGAAACTGTCGTCCTTTAGCTGTCAAAGAATAGTATTTTCGGGGCGGGCCGGATTTCGATTCTTCCCATTTATACTCCAAGAGCTCGGAGTTTTTTAAGCGGGAGAGCAGGGGGTAAATTGTCCCTTCAACTACCGTCAACTTTGCATTTTTTAGCTGACTGATTATTTCGCTGGCGTATATTTTGCGTTTAGCGATTACTAATAAAATGGCAAATTCTAAAACACCTTTACGCATTTGGGCAGCGGCATTTTCCATAGACTTTTTAAAATCATCTTCCATATTTTTTGTTGCTTTATTTTTATTAATTCCATTATATCACCTACTACCTTTTTATGCAAGGTAGTGGCATAAGGTGCTTATCCGAGAGCTGAATTTTTTTAAATAAAAAAAACGACGAATTTTATTTTTCGCCGTTTTTTATTACTAAAAATTTAGTTTTCAATTGTTACAATTTCATTTATTTCCGTCTCTTGAATGATTTGTGTCTGCGTTCGGGCGTCATCGCTAATCAGTTTTTTATTTTTCCAGCGACCGCGGAAGAAAATAGTTAAGTAGACCCCGACCGCCAGAAGGTTAGTGATAGGAAATGACAGCCAAACCCCGACCAGGCCTAAATGGAAAAATTTAGCCAGCAAGAAAGCTAAGGGAATCTCTATCACCCATTGAGAAATTATCGTTAGCATCATCGATTGCTTAGTGGCACCGGCAGCTTGTAAGGTGCTGCCAACAATAATTTGCATGCCGATGATGCCAAAAATCGGCGCCATGAATCTTAAAAAGAAAGCACCTTCCCGAATAACATCTAAGTCGTTGGGAACAAAAAAACGAATGAAGGCCGGGGCAAAGATAAAAATTATTGCTCCTAGAGAAGTAAGAGATAGAAAAATTAATTTTAAGCTCAAGCGTGCGGTTTGGTCGGCGCTTTTAGAATCTTGAGCGCCGAGATTTTTGCCGACCAGGGCCGCATTGGCGCCGGCAAAACCGAAGGCTAGCATAAGCGCTAATTGAAAAAGATTAGAGCCAACGCCGTAAGCGGCGACGGCTAGGGTGCCAAAGCTAGTTATCAATCCAGTTATAACGGCAAAGCCCAAACTTCTAGCTGATTGTTCAATGGATGCCGGTAGACCCAAGAAGAAAGAGCGTTTCATGAATTTAAAGTCGGGCAAGAAATCGCGGCGATGAAGTTTAATGCCAAATTTACCTCCGAATAAGGTCGCTAAGCCGATAACGGCGGCGATGCTTTGAGTAAAAAGAGTTGCCCAAGCGGTACCGGCGACACCGAGTGCTGGAATAAAACCGAAACCAAACATAAATAAAGGATCAAGCGCGAAATTAAGGAGGACTGTGCCCATTACTATATAAACTGGTAGTTTCGGTCGGCCGATACTGCGCATAATTGACTGGAAGACAAAAAAGGAAAAATTAAAAATCATACCCATAAAGGATATGCGCAGGTAGGAGAGTGCGGGAGAGAAGATGGAATCGTCTACGCCTAAGAATCTTAAAATCGTTGGGGCTAAAATATAGCCAAGAGCGCTTAATAATAAAGCGACATTAACGACGGTTATCATGGTTTGGGCCGCGCTATGGCTCACCATTTTTTCATTTTTAGCGCCGAAATATTGAGCTGTTAGGGTGGCACCGGCAATCGCAAAGCCAATGCCCAGAGACATCATAAAGAAGATAACCGGCGCAGTCACCGCGACGGAGGCTACTCCTTTCTCGCCCAAGCGTCCGACCCAAAAAGCGTCGGTAAGTTGGTAAGCCGCTTGAAAAAAATGAGCCAGGATTATTGGTCCGGCTAAACCCAGCAACGGCTTAATTATTTTTTTATTTGATTTCATAAATTTTTTTTGATTTCTGTATTTACCTCCTCAATTTTAAGTGAGGCGTCAACCTCTATTAGTTTGCCGGCGGAACGATAATATTCCAAAAGTGGCGTTGATTCACGTTCAAATACCAGGAAGCGGTTGTGAATAGCCTTTGGACTAACGTCATCGCCGCGACCGCTTAGTTGAGCGCGCGCCTCAATTCTTTTTAAAGCTTGTTCTGGTCGCAAGCGTAAATAAAAGAAATTGCCAATTTCCCAGTTAAGCTCAAGAGCGATTTTGGCCAACATTTTCGCCTGGGAAACAATCCTGGGGAAGCCATCGAAAATAATCCCGGACTGGCCAGCTTTCTGGTCAATATTTTTAATTATTTTTATCATTAAATCATCAGGAATAAGAATTCCTTCGTCAACATAAGGCTTTATTTGTTGCCCTAAGCTAGAACCGGAGTCAATCTCGTCCCGCAGACGCTCGCCCATGCCAAATTTCATAAATCCATATTTTTCCGCTAATATTTCTGCCTGGGTTGACTTACCGCATCCCGGTTGGCCATAAAAAGTGATGATTTTTTTCATATAAATTACTTGTTTTTAGGAGATTATCGTGCTAATTTAAAGTTTGCGTCCCTATATGATATAATAATAACAGATGTTAGACAAGATTATTCTAAAAATAGAAAAAAATATCCCGGAAAAATGGCGTTGGATTTTAAATCATGAAGGTTTTAAGCGCTATTTTGCCAATACTGGCTGGATGTTTCTCGGCCAGGTTTTTTATTTGGCCGTTTCTTTTTTGGTTGGCGCCTGGATAGCCCGTTATTTGGGACCTAATAAATATGGTTTGGTTAGTTATGTGATTGCTTTTACCGGTTTATTCAGCTTTATTGGCCCGCTCGGCGTTGACGGAATTTTAAATCGGGAATTGGTTAGTCATCCGGAAAAAAGAGATGAACTTTTGGGAACCAGTTTTCGTTTAAAAATTATTGGTTCTATTTTAGCTTTTTTGGCGGCGACTGTTTTTACGTTTATCTTCAATGGTCTTTATTCGCTAACGAGCTGGCTGATAATTATGTTTAGCGTGTCTTTCTTTTTTCAAGCACCTAATGTTATTGCCACCTTTTTTTATGCGCAGGTAAAAGCCAAAGAAAATATTAAAGCCCAAATAATCGCCGCCGTTTTTTCATCTATCCTTAAGGTAGGGCTTATTCTGCTCGGAGGCAGCATTATTTGGCTGCTAATAATTTATATTTTTGATTATGTTTGGCAGGCTATTTTCTTAGTCAGGTTCTATAATCAGCAGGGATTAAAAATTAGAGCTTGGAAATTTAAATTCTATTTGGCTAAAAGTATCTGGCGCGATTCTTGGCCGCTAATGTTGTCGGCTATCGCTTCCTTCGCCTATCTACGAATTGATCAGGTTATGATTGGTAAAATTATGGGTGAAACGGCTGTCGGAATTTATGCGGCGGCCGTAAAAATCACCGAAGTTTTTTATTTTTTACCAATTATTATTTGCGGTTCGCTTTTTCCAGCCATCGTCAACGCGCGTAATGCTGATATCAGGGCTTATTATCGCCGCCTTAAAAATTTATATGGCCTAGTCGGTGTTTTAGGATTTTTAGTTGCCCTGCCAATAATGTTTTTGGCCGCCCCGATTATTAGTTTTATTTTTGGCGCTCAATATCTGGCAGCAGTCCCAATTTTACAAATTTATATTTGGTCCAGTGTCGGATTATTTATAGGCGCAGTGGTTAATAATCAGCTAATGGCAGAAAATCGTACGCGCGCGGTTTTCGCTATTAATTTTGCGGCTATGGCTGTTAACGTGGTTTTAAATATTATTTTAATTCCGAAAATCGGTTTGATCGGCTCGGCTTTAGCCACTTTAGCCGCTTATTCTATTGCCCCTGTTTGGATGCTGTTTCTTAAAAGTGATAAAAATAAAAAAATCCTTAATACATAATTAAATATTTATGAAAAATATTTGGACAATCTTGTGCTCGCGCTCTTTAATTGATCAGCGTACCAATTCCTTGAGTTTAATTGATTGTGTCGATGAGCTAACGGTCACCTTTTCTAAACTAGAAGAGATGTCTGCCGCTAACAAAAATATTCCAGTTATTTTGGAAGTTGTTAGTTTGTGGCATGACGAAGCCAAAGAGTTAGAAAGAAATTTAACTTATGTAATTGAAATTACCGATCCTCAAGGACAAAAGGTTGGCGAGTTTAAAAATGAAGCCAAATTTGTTGTCGGGTCGACCAGACTACGCGCCATTACCGGCATTAATGGTTTAAGATTGACGAGTGAGGGCAAGTATCTATTTAAAGTTTTACTTCAAAATACTAATGAGTTAAAACTAATTTCCGAGATTCCGGTTGATGTTAAATTTTTGTTGAATCTGACGAAATAATTATTTGAGAGATTTTTTCTAAAAATATTTCCATCCGGAAAAAATCTTGGTAGCGCTGTTTAGCGTTATCACTATATTGATGTCGGAGCCCATCATCATTTAAAAGTTTATTAATCGCCGATGCTAACGCGTCGGCGTTTTTTATTTCCACGCTTAAGCCGCTAACGCCGTCTAAACTTACTTCTTCCACGGCTGTGTTAAGGCGCGTGTTGATAATTGGTTTGCCGGCGGCCAGAGCTTCCAGCTGCACTAAACCAAAAGCTTCGCTGCGAGCAGCGGATGGGAAAAGAAAAATATCGCAGGCTAATAAGTAAGGTTCTAGGCGTGCTTGCGGCGGTATGATAAAAATTTTATTAGTTTGCGCGGTTGTCTTAATTAGCGCTTCTAATTTTTTGGCTTCCGGGCCTTGGCCGATAATTAAAAGCCGAGCACCAATATTTTTTAGGGCTTCAATGGCGTATTGATAGCCCTTATAATAAACTAAGCGGCCGATAGCGAGCAGTAATGGCTTGTCGGCGGCATATTGCTGTTTAATTTTTTCCGCTATTTGATAATCGGTTTCTTGAAAATTGGCTTTAAAGCCGAAAGGAACAACGACACATTTAGCAACGTATTTTTTTAAAAGTAGCGACGAAGAAATAATATTTTGACCGCTGACTAAAATTTTCTGGGCACGTTTTAAACTGAAGCTAATAAAAGGCCGAAAGAGCAAAGCAAATAGTTTTTGCCGAACAATATCTGAGTGGTAATAAATTATTAATTTTTCTTTAGGGATAAACGGGCTTATAAGCGCTGCTAGCGGAAAGGGAAAATGAATTAAAAATAAATCATAGTCGTGACGTACTTTTTTAAATAGTCGGAAAAAATCCAGTGAGAGTGGCATGCCCAAGACTTTTCCTAAAGAAGCAGCTTTAAAAACTTGAACGTCATTTATTTTTTCGATAACGCGGGCGCCTTTTTTTTGACAAGCCAAGACGTCAACGCTCAAATCATTGCGTCCGTTTAAGCCTTCGGCAATATCTTTAACGACCGTTTCAATGCCGCCGATAAGCGGATAATATAATTTATTTATTTGCAGGAGTTTCATAAGAATGGATTAACTCTGATAATTTTTGAGCCGACTCGGACCAGTTAAATCGCTTAGCATTTATTTGTCCGCGAGCAACGAGCGTCTTTTTTAGTTCCGGATTAGCGATTAATTCCTGGATTTTAGCGGCGAGACTAGAAGCGTCTAGCGGATTAAAGAATAAAGCGCTCTCGCCGGCCACTTCGTGAAAAGAAGGGATATCTGAACAAATAAGTGGCGTCTCCAGAATATTTGCTTCGACAATCGGCAGACCAAAGCCTTCATATAATGAAGGGAAGATTAAAGCCTCGGCGTTTTTAATTAAATTTTGTTTTTCAATTTCACCGACAAAGCCGCTAAAAATTATTTTTTCTTCCAGGCCATGAACTGTCGTCATAATTTCCTGCATGCGCCAATCATTTTTTCCGACAATCACTAGTTTTAATCCCGGCACTTGCGGGCTTAAAATTTCAAAGGCCTTAATCAATTGGGAAAGATTTTTTCGTGGGCGGGCATTGCCGACAGCGATAATATAATCGCCATAATTTATAGGGGAATCGTTGGATTCAGGTGAAGCGTCTCCTGATTGATAGTTGGGCGAGCCATTATATATAATTTCCAGATTTTTTTCTTTTATCCCTAAATATTTAATTAGTTCATCTCGGGAAAATTTAGAAACGGTGATTATTTTTAAAGAAGTAAGGCGCGCAAATAATAAATTAATCCGCCAAAATATTTTGCCGAGCGCGCTATTTTCTTCTTTTAAAACAAAGGGCGCGGCGTCATGAATGGTGATTATTTTTTTAAAGTATATCCAAGGAGCGAGCAAGGAGGCGCAGAATAAGATATCAAATCCTTGCCGCCATAAAATAAGCGGCAAATTAATTTGCTGATAAATAAAAAGACGGGCGCGGTTCAGGTTTTTAAAATTATGGGTACGGACTTTTATATTGTCTGGTAAATTTTGTAAAAACTTGGCCGATTCTTGGTTGGCAAAAATAACAATTTCATCCCGGCTGTTAATCGGCCAAGCAGCCAAAAGACCATGCAGGAAAGTTTCAATTCCAGACCAGCGGACATAAGGGATAGCATTAATGGCTATTTTCATATCTTAAAATTAGTTTCAAATTTTTGTTTCGCTAAATATTTTTCGGTCATGGCCGGGCCGGTTTTTTTAAATAAGAAGAAAGTGCTGACGGCCGCTGCTGGAAAAATTTTGCTTAAGGCGATAGCAATTAGTTTAGGGAAGGGATAAAAATTAGCTCCTGCAAATTTAAGTAAGGAAAAGCCATTTTGATTGAAAAATTTTACTAAATCATTCTTGGTAAAACCGCGGACATGGGGGCCGAGAGTGCGGATGCTAGTTGGTTGTTGGCCGAACAGCAGTAGAATCCGATTATGCCAAGAGGCGAGATTTGGAATCCCGACTATCAGTATTCCGTCAGTTTTAAGAATGCGGTTCATTTGGGAGATAATAAAGAATATTTCCTTAGTATGTTCTAAAACCTGGTTGATAATAATAATGTCAAAAAAATTATCAGAAAATGGGAAGCGGTCATTTTCAATATTTATGACTGCCGTTTCAATGCCGCTCGCTTGGGCGCTGGCGGCAGTTTTTTCATCAATTTCAATTCCGTACATCTTAATGTCTACCTGGTTATTGATAAATTTTCTGGAATTCAACAAGTCATTTCCTGAGCCGCAGCCAATATCTAGAATATTGATTGTTCCGGCTTGTGGACTATATTTTTTTATAAACCCGCCGATTATTTCGCGGCCGTAATTTAAAATTGGATTAGTGGCTCTTCTCATTTTTTGATTTTTAAATAAATAAAACGACTAATTTTTATCAGCCAACAGATTAAGGGGTTGTAGTATTTTTTAAAATAGTAGTCTTGCGATTCGTAGTAAAGTTTCTTTTTTTGGGGGCTAGCCTTTAAGCTTTGACCGCCGAAGTGAATAATGCTCGTCTTTAAGGCGACGGCCGCTTGATATCCCTGGAGACTGGCTTTTTTGCAGATATCAATATCTTCGTAGTAAAGAAAGAAACGGTCATCCCAACCGCTAATTTTTTGAAATAGCTCTCGGCCAATCATTAGTGCACAACCGCTAACCCAATCGGAAACAAGAAAGTCGGTCTGTTCGTCTATTGCTTGTTCACTTTTTGTTTTTTGAGTTAATAGATTTGTGAGAGTTGGAAAAATTCCAAAAGCTGCTTTTTGGTTGTCGCCATCAGGGAGCTTGAGCCGTGGCGAAATAATACCAATTTTTTGATTCTTGTTAAGGATATCAGCGCAAACATTTAAAAAATCTTCTTTTATTATGGTGTCGCTGTTGAGAAAAATTAAAAATTCGCCACTGGCGAGCGCTGCTCCTTGATTATTGGCGCCGGCAAATCCGAGATTATGTTTATTTTTTATTATTTTAACCCTGGAAGCAAATTCTGTTTCTAATTTTTCAATACTGCCGTCATTTGAGGCGTTATCAATAATTATTATTTCTAGACTTTTTTGATCGGGTAATAAAAAAAGACTTTCTAGGCAGTTTTTTGTCAGTTCGAAAGTTTTATAATTTATTATTATTACAGAAAATTTCATTTTTTAATTATTTTTTTTATTTTATCGTAAATTCTTATTTTTTTTAAAATCATTATAATAATTATTTTTATTAGTTCTTCCAGTCTCGCTAGATTTTTAATCTTCACGTTTCGAGAAAAGTTCTTGGGCAAGAATTCTTGGTTATTGGCAATTATTTTTTGATAGTAATTGCGCCAGAGCCGGTCGCGATAGAAAAAATGTTTAATTTTGTTTTTACTTCCCCAAGTTTCGTTATCGCCGCGGTTTAAAATTATTTCTTTAGCAATTACGCCGGAACTAAATTCCATGTTGGTATAAAAGAAGAGTGAAGGCAAAGGAAACATGTCTGATTTGTCGTTAAATTTTTCAAAAATATAAAAATTTTTGTCGTAGATTTCTTTTTTAATTATCCAATCAGAACAAAGGGTGGTGTAATAATCAATACTGGTGTTGAATTTAGTGTTAAGGAGAGAGAAAAATTCTTTTTTATCTTTCATGACGATATCTTCGTTTACTTTGAGAAGGCTCCGATATTGTGTGGCACTAGTATCGCTAAAACCAAGTAGGTTTCCTAAAATAAGATCGGAATGATTTTTCTCGATAAAATTAATAACCGTAGTTAAAGAATCGGGTGATTGCAAATCATCATCGGAGAAAACCCAGATATACTCACCATCGGCCAGTGAAGCGACTTTAATAATTCCGGGAATTATTTTTCTGGGTTCCGAGTCTCGAATGTATTTTATGTTATCATAGACAGCGGTGAATTGTTTTACTATTTCGGCGGTATTGTCAGCGCTTTGATTGTCTAGAATAAAAATATCAACTTGGTTTTTTATGACAGGATCGGAAAATTGGTCAGCCAAACTTTTTAAGCACTCTTTTAAAAAGGGCGCGCGGTTAAAAGTTGGTATGCAAATGCTAAGGAGCGGCTTATCCATATTATTTATCCAGGTTATTTATTATTTTCTCAATCATTTTCGAAAAAGAAACACTCGGTTTCCAGCCGGTAGCCATTTTTAATTTTCGAGAGTCG
The DNA here is from genome assembly GCA_041664445.1 of Patescibacteria group bacterium. Taxonomy (GTDB): domain Bacteria; phylum Patescibacteriota; class Patescibacteriia; order Patescibacteriales; family UBA12465; genus UBA12465. The sequence continues at coordinate 37,744 of JBAYKT010000012.1, forward strand.
CCAATCAAGATATTTCTTTTTTCGCCAATTATTTTTTTATCTTCTCGGACATATTTTTTCCAGTCCAGGCCAAAAGTTTTAAAGGCGGTTTTTATAAAATCTAAAACCGAATGGGCTTGTCCGGTGGCGATAATAAAATCATCGGCTTTTTTTAAGTTTAAAATCAATTTCATCGCTAAAACATAGTCTGGCGCATAGCCCCAATCGACTCTGGCCTTTAAATCGCCAACGATTAATTTTTGCTCTTTTCCGTCGACGATGTCTTTTGCGCCTTTAATTATTTTCATCGATAAAAAGTTAGCTGTCCGATACTGCGATTCGTGATTATACATTATGCCCATAGCAGCAAAGACTTGATATTTTTCGCGGTATAAACGACACAGATTAGCACCGCCTTCTTTACTGAGCCCGTAAGCGCCAGTGGGCTTAAAAGGGGTTTTTTCAGTTTGAATTTTAGTCGGAGCATTGCCGAACAATAAAGAAGAGCCGGCATAAAATATTTTGGTTTTTGCAGAAAATAATCGGGCGCCTTCCAGAAAATTTAAAAATGCTAGAACGTTTATTTCGTAGCTTTGGCGTAGTTCCTGATAGATGTCGCCGCGCTTATCTTGGGAAGAGAAATGATAAGCGGCTAAATAATAAATTTCATCAGGTTTAAATTTTTTGATAAGTGAAAAAACTTGGTTTTGGTTGCTGATGTTTATTCTATTTTTCCAAATTACATTGTTAGTCTTTATGCCATTTTTATCCAAGCCGATAATCGCGTAACCAAAATCAGACAATAATTTAAATAGCAGCTTTCCGTCTTGGCCGCCCGCGCCGACAATTATTGCTTTTTTATTGGCTGTTTTCATAATCCGATAATTTCTATATTAGGCAACGGGAAAATTAATTTCCCGCCGTTAGCTAAAAACTCTTTTTCTCTTTCTATAATATTATCTTTAAAGTGCCAGGGAAGAACCAGAAAATAATCAACACCTGATTTTTTAGCGTCCGCTTCGGAAACAATTAGAATATTAGTTCCCGGAGTTTGGCGTCCAAATTTATATTCATTGACATCGGCGATTGCTTCTAGGTCGTCAGTCGTTAAATTGCAGTACTGCAACATAACATTGCCCTTAGTGGAGGCGCCATAACCTAATATTTTTTTATTTTCGGCTTTTAATTTTTTGATTAAGTCGATTAATTCCAGTTTATGTTTTTCAGTCCTTTCTTTAAATAATAGATAGGCGTTTAGATTGTTAAATCCGGCCGCTTCCTCTAAATCTAAAATTTTATTTATTTCTTCAGTGGCTTCGGGATGCGCGGAGGATTTTTTAGCCAACGTGAGAGCGAAGCTGGCGCCATTTATCCGATTCATTTCAATATCAATTATTTTTAAGCCCGCCCTATCAGCCATCCACTTAAATTGTTTGAGCGCGTAGAATTCCAAATGTTCATGGCAAATGGTGTCATAAGATGTGTTATTTATCATTTCCGGCAGATAACTTTGTTCTACAACCCAAATGCCTTCATCATCCATCACGCTCTCAATTTCTTTCATTATTTCGAGCGGTTCCGGCAAATCATAGAACATGGCGATAGAAGTAATGGCCTTGGCTTTTTTATCGCCGCGTTTTTGTTTAACAACATTTTGTGAAAAGAAATCGGCAACGCTATCTACATGCGTCGGATAGTATTCTTGGAATTTTTTAGAAGTTGGGTCTATGCCGAGAAGGTCTAGATTTTTGTTGACATATTTTGAGAGTAGAGTGCCGTCATTGCTGGCGATGTCAATTATCAAATCATCGTCGGCAAGCGGCAAGCGGTTTTCTATTTTTTTGACTATTTCCCCTAAATGTTCAACCATGGATTTATTTAGTCCTGAGCGGTAACCGTAATTATCGCCATATAATTTTTCCATTTGATAGTCATGTTTTAGTTGGAGTAGGCCGCAGACATCTTCGCCGCTAGCGCTAACACATTTAACTATTTCTAGCGGGCCACGTTCTACTTCGTCTTCCGGTTTCGGAAAAATTCCGGTTAAATGTTGTTCGCCTAAATTTAAAATAGAAACTAAATTTTTATTGCCGCAAATTCGGCATTTTACTATCTCTTGATAAAGCATAATTTTATTTTTGGTCTAAGTCGCTTTCCAGCATTATTTTTACCAGTTCCTTAAAAGTGACTTTCGGTTTCCAGCCGAGTTGTGCTAGCGCTTTAGAGCTGTCGCCCATTAAAATATCAACCTCAGACGGTCGGAAATATTTCGGGTCAACTTCAATCAAAACTTGGCCGGTATTTTTATCCACGCCTTTTTCTTCCAATCCTTGGCCTTGCCAGGTAATTTCATAGCCAGCTAGATTGAAGGCTTCTTCGCAGAATTCTCTGATGCTATGGGTTTCTCCGGTAGCGATAACAAAATCGTCCGGAGTTTCTTGTTGAAGCATTAACCACATGGCCTCGACGTAGTCAGGCGCATAGCCCCAGTCGCGTTTAGCGTCAAGGTTGCCGAGCATTATTTTAGTATTGCGGCTGGCTTTAATATCGGCGATTCCTTCAGTTATTTTGCGGGTGACAAAAATGCGTCCGCGGCGCGGTGATTCATGATTAAATAGAATGCCGTTGCAGGCGAACAGACCATAGGCTTCGCGATAATTTTTAACCGTCCAAAAAGAAAATAATTTAGCAACTCCGTAAGGCGAGCGCGGATAAAAAGGAGTCTTTTCGGTTTGAGGCATTTCTTGAACTTTGCCGAATAATTCAGAAGTGGAAGCTTGGTAGAATTTTGTTTTAATACCCGTTCCTTTAATGGCGTCTAACAATCTTAAAGTTCCGATACCATCTATCTCGGCCGTATATTCTGGAAGCTGAAAGGAAATATGGACATGGGACTGAGCACCCAGATTATAAATTTCATCTGGCTTGATTTCTTCTAGAAGTCGATTAAGATTGCTGGAGTCTATTAAGTCGCCGTAATGAAGATGAAAATTTAAATTTTTGTCACCCAATAAATGGTCTATTCTTTCCGTGTTAAAAACGGAAGCCGCTCTCCTGATGCCATGAACTTCATATCCTTTATTCAAAAGAAACTCGGCTAAATAAGATCCGTCTTGTCCGGTAATGCCGGTAATTAATGCTTTTTTCATATTTTTATAAATGTTTCTTCGCGACTAAAGAAGCAAAGGCATATTGATATTTTCCTAAAAAGTTAAAATCAGGATTTGGACAGTCCCAGTCTGGAGTATCAACCAACTGGCAATTCTCCATATATGATAACAAACGATTCTTTAAATCATACTGGGTATATAATCTAGCGTCAACATCAGGCTTTGGTTTTCCCGGCAGCCAATTTTCTTGGAAATCACAGGTGATAATTACCGTCCCTCCGGGGGCTAGTAATTTATCAAGTGCTTGTATGAAAGCCTTGTCATCCGGATCGTGTTCAATGACGGAAGTAGAAAAAATGATGTCGTATGATTTTGGTATCGTGGTCGGTTTGGTGGCATATTCTTCCAAGGTGTAATTAATCATCGGATCAACTTCTTCTAAACTAAAGCCCATTTTTTTTAAACTCATTGCTGCCGTATCTTCATAACTGCCGACGCATAGTATTTTGGGTTTAGAATAGTTGGGAATATTTCGAAGCACCGTATCAAAGACAAAAGCCTGTTGGATATTAGCCGCAGGTATTTTTTTGGCCATTGTTTTTGGTACCAGCTCCCAAAGTTTAAGTATTGCCGGTTGATAAATTTTTCGCGCCTTACCATCCAGAATCCGGTTGAATGAAAAGTTTTCCGGCAAGGTGACAGGCGCATAAGCGGTATTAGAAATAATTTTTAGATCATCGCTGTCTACTGTTTTAGAATCCGCAATCCAAGTATGCTCAATGTTGGGGAGCGATAGTATTTTTTTTATTTTTGATTTTATTCTTGTCTTAACACCAGTCTTGGTTGTTGGTTTTTGTGATTTTATCTTTAAGACAGAGTCCACGATTCTTTCATAGTCCCAGATTATATTTTCTTCACTCCAATTTTCTCTTGTCTCATTAAGAACAGTCGCCCCGTTTTTAATAATGGTTTTTAAAGAGTTGTCTCCAATACAGATAGAGGGGTTAAGATTTAAAATATGCCGAAACATTGAATTTTTTGAAACGGCTATTGGCCGATTAACCGCGAGTGCATAATCGGTAACGCTGGATATACCCCTGACACCGGTGTCTTTATATAAAAATACATTTATAGAATTAGCCGCCAAGAAATCAAAAACTTGCTCGTCTTCAAAAAATTCATGGGTTATTTCTAATTTTATCCCCGGTTTGGTTATCAGTTGTCGACAATTATCCTCTATTTGTTTAGCCTTCGCACCGCTTTCATCACCAAAATCAGCCAGAGGAATATTTATTTTAACAGTCGCTTCATCGAATTCTTTTTGAGCCAATTGAATGATATCTTCAAATCCTTTATTGGATGTTGCAAAACCAAAACTACCGATAATAATGTCATTTGGGGGCATTTGTTGATTCTCGTATTTTTTAACCAATCGGCCGGTTTTGTATACTAGTGGATTCTTGAGTAATAGAGTCGGATCCGACGTCACATAAAAATCAAAAATAGAATTATGCATTGGCCTAAAAAGGACAAAGTTATTTTTATAATTTATCGCCCGATTGGCAAGATCTTGAGTAATTTCATGAATGATGCCGATTTGCGGG
>JBAYKT010000013.1:0-40996 GCA_041664445.1 Patescibacteria group bacterium
CGCCGTAAAAATAATGAATCTTACAATTATACCTTTTTGTATAAAAATAAAATTGTTGGTGGCGGTGGCGTCCGCATTAATCGCACTCGCCCCTACATTGGTGAGTTGGGCTATTTCCTAGATGAAAAATATTGGGGACGCGGCCTAACTACAGCGGCCGTAAAATTAATGGAACAAGAAGGCTTCAATAAGCTAGGGCTTAGTCGCATTGAAATTTTAATGCGTCCGGAAAACAAGGCCAGCGAAAAAGTAGCCATTAAAAATGGTTATAAAAAAGAAGGGCGTTTAAAAAAAGTTATCAAAGATCGTGAGGGGCGAATGCATGACGCCTTCATGTACGCTAAAGTTTTATAGTTATGATTATTTTTATCAGTGGCTCAATTAATTCTGGAAAAAGCACAATCGCCAAAATATTAGCCGAAAAAATAAAAAATTCGGCTGTTATTGAGGCGGATAGTTTACGAGAATTTATTAACTTTATGCCGCTCAAAGAAGCTATTCCATTAAATTTAGAAAATACTGTTTCTTTAATTAAAAATTTTAACGCCCGCGGACTAAACTGTATAATCCCCTATCCGCTATCACAAAATAATCACGACTTTTTAATAAATAATTTAAACGATATTAAAGATGTTTATTTTTTTGCTCTCAACCCCTCTAAGTCAGTTGCTCTTAGCAACCGTGGTAATCGCGAATTAAACGAGCAAGAAAAAGAAAGGATAGAATATCACTACTCTATCGGCATTAATGCGCCTGATTTTGCTCAAATTATTGATAATTCCGACTTAAACCCAGAAGAAACGGCGCTAGCCATAATTGATTTGTTATGAAAAAACTAAAAAAAACTCCTCACGATAATGCCTACACCAGACTCGGTATTTCTAAAATTCAAGGAATCGGCGTTTTTGCGATTCGCGATATTCCTAACAACAAAAAAATATTCGCAGGAGAAACTAGCAAGCTAATCTGGTTCAGCAAAAACAAAGTTGATAAATTAGAACCGGCGCTACGCAGGCTGTACGAAGATTTTTGCATACTAGAGGGCGATAAATATGGTGCGCCGGATGATTTTAATAATATTTCTATTGGTTGGTTTCTAAATCATAATGCTAAAACTCCTAATGTCCGCTGCAATCGTAATTTCGACTATGTTTCCACTAGAAAAATAAAAACGGGTGAAGAATTAAGCGTTAATTATTCTTCTTTTGCCGATAATCACCATTTCTTGACCAAAGTTATTACAAAGAGTAAAAATAAATAAAGCTTATAGCCTCCATCGTTCAACGGATAGGACGTGAGCTTCCGGAGCTTAAAATAGGGGTTCAATTCCCTTTGGGGGCACCAAGCCAATAAAATGTTAGAAGAAATAGTCGAAATCAAGGGAAAGCAAAAGGGCCCGACCAGTATTATTATTGCCGGCATACATGGCAATGAAGACTGTGGGCCAAAGGCTTTCCAGAAAATCTTACCTAAACTCAAAATTGAAAAAGGGAGGATATTTTTTATTTATGGTAATCCTCTGGCTCTTAGAAATAAAAAAAGGTTTATTGACTATGATTTAAATAGACTATTCAAAAATGCGCGGACCCTAAGCAAACAAGAAAAAACCAGCTACGAATACCAACGCGCGTTACTAATAAAAAAATGTCTTAGAAAAGCAACAGCGCTCTTAGACATCCATGCTAGCCAAACCCGTGGCAGTCAACCGTTCATTATCTGTGAACCAAAATCATATAAACTAGCGACCTATTTACCAGCTAATATTATTATTTCCGGCTTTGATAAATTTGAACCAGGAGGGACTGATTATTTTATGAATCGTCTTGGTAAAAAGGGTATTTGTTTAGAATGCGGTTATGCGGGCGCCATGGGCGCCACCAAAATTGCTGAAGCCGGAATCATGGCTTTTTTAAAAGCCTTAAATCATCTGCCAAACAAAACGGCTTCCACTAATAAGCAGCTTTATAAAATATCTTCTTTGTATCGCACAAAAACTAAAAAATTCCAATTAACAAGGGAGTTTCGAGATTTTGAAATAATTGAAGCTGGCCAAACAATTGGCTTGGACGGTTCAGAAAAAATTATTGCTCATCAAAAATGCTCAATTCTTTTCGCGCGTAATCGAAAGATGATTGGGGCCGAAGCTTTCATCTTAATAAAAACAGCCTCGCGCTAAGAGCGGAGGCTGTAAAAATTAAGATGATGAAGCATTGCCGAGTGGAACTGTAAATACATCCATCCCCAGAATAACCCGACCATCTTCTTCAGGATAAGCGGCTAAAATTTTATAGCCTAATTTTTGGGTATACCACAAAAAAGTAGCCGACGACTCCGGATAGCGCCTGGTACGGACAATAAAAAATCGCAATCTTTGTTCCAAGAAATCCTCCTGACGATTTAGAAACATCGCCTTGGCATTATGCTGATTTCTATAAGGCATCAGAACGCCAATTTCATCCTGATAGGCGATGAGGCCATCCCTGGGAATATTTAGGCTGTCACAGAAAACAATTCCTAATTTATCCTCCAAGACACCGGCTAAAATTGGATATCCCCAACAAAAACCCACAACTTTCTTATCGTCTAGTGCCAACCAGCAAGAACTCTCCGGGACAATCTCATGATATAAATCAGAAATAACTTCGGTTCTCGGCCAAAAATCTACCAGCGGCTGCCCGCAATGGCAAAATTTAATAGACGCTAAAAAACCGCGATCTTTCAATCCCCAATATTTTTGGCATACTGAGCACTTGAGCCATTCATTCCAGGGGTTGTCAGCAAAAACTTCACGATAGCAATCAACTAACTGCGCCGTTAATTCTGGATCACTGGTAAACGGCGAAAAACTGATAAATGAAATGTTTTTCATCTTTTATTATTTTAACGAACAGTATTTGCTATTTTACTGCAGGTAAGCAAACAAAAACCCCCTTCGATTATGAAGGGGGATATTTTTATAATAATATCAAAACAACCCTCTTCACAATCGAATAGGGGTATGATGGTTTAAACGATTAATTATAGCGCGATAACCGCCCTCGGAACCATTAAGCCACTTGGCGACCCGAGCGACCGTTGCCGAACTTAAACCGGTTTCTTTTTCAATTTTTAAATACGGTGTTTGAATTATAAGCATTTCAGCAGCTTTCAATCTTTTGCCAAATTCGGTAATCTCCGGTTCGGTCATCAAATCGCGCAAAAACCGCCGCGCCTCATCTTCGTTTTTAAGCGATAGCAATGCTTGAATTAATCTTTGATTTTTTTGATTTTTCCAGTTCATATTTTCACTTTACCAAACTAAAGTAAGGCTGTCAAGAGAAACAAAATAAAAAAGCTTCGATCTCAACATTGAGCGTTGAAATCGAAGCTTAAAAACTGATGGTTTAAATGTTGTCAATGACCAAAACGTAAACGTGATGACGCTCTACTACCCAATCATAGGTTAGTCCGAGCATAACACCGTGTTCTTCGTCCTGGCTGACGCTTGGAGTCTGATTAACATCTCCTCGCTGTAAAGAGTCTCTGGTGGCGACGACTAAACAATCACCGGATGGGGTTACAATTGGTTTCTTCTCAATTTCTTGAGCAAACAAACTCATTTCCGGAACGCCTGCTCGTTCTTTGCCACTTTGAGCAATTATCCGATTAATCTCGGAAATACTCGGGAAAGGACCATGGCCACTCCAAACGTCAATTAACGATAGATTAACTTTACCAAAACCTTCTTTGGAAGATTTCACTAAAGCTAAGTCACTGTTATCGACCAACCTCATAACCGGTAATAAAGCGTTAATTGTCTTCTGATAACTAACGCTCATAAACTTTGTCCAAATCGTCTTGAACAATTTAGGACGCGCAATTGGGCGCTCTAAAACCATCACTTCCGGCGATACTACTGCCGGTAAATTTCTCCTTTGCATTTGCTTTGTTTTTTTTGCTTTGTTTATAAAGAACTAATAACTATTTGCGCTAAAAATGATGTTTAGCACAAAGCTTATATTACATTTTTTTCTTCCGTTTGTCAACAGCGAATAGCGACCGTTCTTATATCTTCGCCAAAATCTAACATCTAGACAAAACTTAAATAAAGGCCTAAGATTCTATGAAATACTAACATTAACAATTTGTTCTTAAACCAAAATTAGACACCATGAAAAAAATCGTTCTTTTACTGATCATGGGGTTGCTATATTTACCCAGCCTGACTTTCGCGCAGACGAAAAATATAGATTGTAATGAAAAGCCGGAAGTTCCCCAGGGCTACACCCTTATTCCAGGAAATCCCGGCGGAACATATCAGCTAACTCCCGGGAATATTAAAACTATTTCCTTTGAAAACAAAACAGCACCAACAACTGGTGCAAATATGTTGGCTAAAATTGGAGAGACCGCTCTTAATGCTTGCGTTTTGAACTACTTAATGGCTCATCCCGAAACTATTCCCGAAGCTTGGAAAACTAAAAATGTTATTTTTGCCGGAAGCATCTTTGCTGATGCCGGTGGCAATAAATTTTTTCCAACATTATGTTGGTGGGATAACAATTGGGATATGACTAGAACTTATCTAAGCGAAGCTTACGATGACCGAATAGCGGCCATCAAATAATATTACGACGTAGCGCGGCTGCTGCGGGGGTCCTGAGGAGAAATTCCAGGGCCCTTTTTTTTAATCAAAAAACAAGGCTTTAAACCTTGTTTTTTAATAATGCGGAACGGACGGGGATCGAACCCGCGACCTCCTGCGTGACAGGCAGGCGCTCTAACCAGCTGAGCTACCGCTCCTCTTTTTATCCTTCAAAAAATGGCTATGCTACTTAGCGAGCCACAAAAAGAGCATAGCAAAAAGATTATTCTTTGTCAAAATATTACCAACTTAAAAAAGCTTGCGAAAATGTGGCATATCAGCTATAATTTAAATAGAACTACAAGCTGATAGTTCTTTTGTTTAACCATAATTTACGCAAGTATAAACCATATGAACACGGAAAATTCCATTGATAAAAAGGTTATCGATGAGATAAAAGCGACTCTTTTAGCGCAAAAAAAACAAATTATGACCGATTTAAGCGATGTCTCTCATAAAGATGCTCATGAAGCTGATAGCCGTAGCGCTCAATTTCCGGAATATGGTGATAAACCAGATGAAAATGCCCAAGAAATCAGCGATTTTTCAACAACCGTCATGGCCCAAAAAGTTTTAGAAAAAAGCCTGGAAGATATTGATAAAGCTTTAAATAGGATTGAAAAAGGAACTTATGGTATTTGCAAATATTGCCATAAACCAATTAATGCCAAACGGCTCCAAGCCAGACCGACGGCCGGGGCTTGCATCACCTGCAAAACCGAGCTTCAAGAAAATGAATAAACTTATTTGTAAAAATAAACTCCGAAACATAGCTATTATCCTAATAATAGCTATGTTTTTTATAGGCGATAGAGCCCTAAAAACTCTTGCTCTCCAGCAAACTGAAGCAAAATTATTATTAGGAAAGGTATTTTTATTTAATTTTACCAAAAATTATAATATTTCCTTTTCGCTACCGCTTAGCGGACCAATTTTAAATATCTCAATCATAGTGATAATATTAGGGCTAATATTCGTAATATATAAGCTAATATTAAAAGAAAAATGCTTAAGTTTGAAATCATTGCTATTGACATTTATTTTATTTGGTGCTATAAGTAATATGGTAGACCGTCTGCAATACGGCTATGTTATTGACTATTTGGAATTAAAATATTTCACCGTCTTTAACCTCGCGGATGTAATGATAAGTTGTGGCGTTCTGATTTTAATCGTTAGTCTAATGAGAGACAAAAAATATGTTGAGTAATTTAGAAAGATGGGAAAAAGCTCAAGATAGGGCCTCCAAATCCGGTTCCCTATTAGAAGCGGACATGGTGGGAACGGCTGATGTCAAACATTATAAAGAAACGGCCTATGCAACCTTATACCCCGAGAGATGCAAGCTGGACAATTTAGGAAATGATGAACGTTTTGAAAAAATTCTAAAAATAAGAGAAGACGCGCAGGCGGAATTTCAAGACGTAAAAAGTTTTAATAAAAAATTTGTTCCTTTAGATAAGGCTATGGCTTTAGTAGAAAAATGCCAAATTGGTAATCCAGAAAATCCTTCACAGTTTTTTGCTCACGAATTATATCAAGCTGTTAAAAATCGTTTTGTCAGCGACAAATATATTTTAAAATTCTTTTCCGCTACCGGCGGTACCCATTTAGACGTCTCCCACGGCATTGATTGTTATTTTAAACTTTATGACAAGGAAACCGGCAAAGAATTAACCAGGGCTACTATTGATCTAACCCAAAATTCCAGCAAGGACAAAACCAGATCTGATGTTTTAATTTATATAGATAGAGATGACCGCGACAGATTGGATGGCAGCCGCGGCAATGATTTGTTTGATCCGAAGTTTTTAAAATGGGTAATTGACCAAGAAACTGAAAAAATCACCAATGCCATGATTGAAAATTATCAAAAAAATAAAAAATAAATATAATAGTACAAACCAAAAAAACTGAATAATGCACGAAGTAAAAGAGTTGTTGTTTGGGTCCACAAAGGAGCCAACAAAAATTAGTGAAGATTATTTCACAGCCCTGGTAACGGAGGCGAACAGTGGGAAGTACTTGCACCATGAAGCAATTTCTCGTTGTTTTTGCCGCCATTGCGGCATGTGTGGAGAGATCTCTAAAAAATATGTTCGGAAACTAATCCGAATGTCAATCGCTCTCAAGAAACCGCTTGATATATCTCTGGAAAATCCAGATAAATTACGCGAATATTATTTCGTAACCGATATTTGTGAAATTTGCCAACAAAAAAGCAAGCAAATTACGGAAATTGAAGTCTTTAAAATTGGGGCTTAAAAAGCCCAAAAAATCTAACAAAAAAGAGTCCAAACACCGGACTCTTCTTTTTTTATTTTAATTGTTCAACTACCTCTTATCAACGATATTAAATTCCCGTTCATCATCTGAAATATGTTTAGCTTTTATTTTAATGGTATTTTTAGGAAAAACTGATTTAACTTTTTCGGCCCATTCAATGGCGGTTACCGTATCCTGAGCAGCTAAAATCTCTTTGATACCTAAAGCTTCTAAATCCTTGGCACTTGTTAAACGATAAGCATCTATATGACAAAAAGATTTTACCGCCGAGCCCTTCTTAGTCTTATAAATTTTTAAAATATTAAAAGTCGGGCTATTAACCGGGCTATTTGTTCCCAAGCCTTTAGCTAAGCCCTGTAAAAAAGTGGTTTTGCCAGCGCCTAAGTCACCGGAAAGATAAAAGACCTCCCCGCCACGACAAACTTGGCCAAGAGCTTGTCCGAGAATTTTAGTTTCTTGAGCACTATGAGTAATTATTTTTTCCATACTTATATATTAAAGTATTCCGACAAAAAAATAAACAAAAAACAATCCTCTTGAGGATTGTCTAGTGGGCGCACAAGGATTCGAACCCTGGACCCCTTCGGTGTAAACGAAGTGCTCTAACCAGCTGAGCTATGCGCCCTTCAAGCGGCTAAGCCGCTAACTTACCAGCAAACGAGTGGGCGAAAGAGGACTCGAACCTCCACAGCCTTGCGGCCACAAGCCCCTCAAGCTTGCGTGTCTACCAATTTCACCATTCGCCCAAAAACTATTCCGAAAGCGGAACAGTAAAATTTTTATTTGACGACTTTTTCTTTCAATTTTTTCTTATAACCGGAGCGCAAATAATAAAGCTTGGCCTGTCTAACCTGAGCTTCTTTTTTGATTTCAATCTTGGTAATCGTTGGTAAATTTAAAGGGAAGATTTTTTCCACACCAATACCATCAGAAACTTTACGAACAGTAATCGTCGCGCCGATTTCTTTATTATGCTTGCGGGCGATAATCATACCTTCAAAATATTGAACTCTTTCTTTTTCTTCACCCTTAGAATTAAGTTCTTTAATTTTTTGATAAACCCTGACCGTCAGTCCCGGTTTTAACTCCATTTTAGTTTCAACCATATAGTTGATTAACATATAAACGAGACCTAAAATCTCGTTATTTTGCTTTTTTAAATTTTATAAATCTTGTCTAATATTATAATTAATTTTTGGATATGTCAAGATTTTTCTGAACATAATCATATACGGACTGAAAAACCTCATCGGGTGTCAAATTAGTGGTATCGAGATAAAAATCGTAGTTTTTGACATCATTAACGTCAATCCCGTAATATTTCTGATATCTTAGCCGGTCACTGGCTAAACGCTTACGGAGACTCTCTTTGACGTCCTCTAAGTTCTCAATGTTGCTGTCCTCATTTCTTTCATTTTTTTGCTGTAAATGGCCAAAAACTCGCTTATTCCCTTCTTCTTCTGAAACATCAAGATAAATTTTCAAAGAGTGAGGAATTAGATACCAGGAGGTTCGTCCTTCAATAATGAAATTATCGTCAGTTTCTCCCAATTTTTTTTGATAATCATCGACTTCGCGGTCGGTACTAGGGTCGCTTTCTCCTAATTTATTATACTCCGCCAAGGTCATGCCTCTTTTTTTGGCAGCTTCACGCCTTAAACCGCCCATATAATAGCGAGGCCAATTAAGGGTTTCCGCCAATTTTTGGGCGATAGTGCTTTTTCCGGAACCATGGGCTCCGCTTAAGGATATTATCATATAAACTATCTTAACCGATTAACTTTCAAAAATCAATAAATTAACTTATAATAAAAGCAGTTTAAGGCCGTTGGCCATTTTTGCTTTTAATAATTAAGCTTTCCGGAGCCAAAAACCCGGGAATATCCCCATTTGTTATGTATTTAGAAAAACTGGAAATCCAAGGATTCAAATCATTCGCCAATAAAAATAAATTAATCTTCTCTGGCATGCTGGACGACCAAAAACGCGGCCTAACTGCGATTGTCGGCCCTAACGGTTCTGGAAAATCCAATGTTGCCGATGCTATCCGCTGGGCACTGGGCGAACAAAGCATCAAAAGCTTGAGAGGAAAAAAAAGTGAAGACGTTATTTTTTCCGGCTCTGATCAAAAAAGCCAATTAAGTTTAGCTGAGGTGTCTTTATTTTTAAATAATGAAGAGGCCACCAAAAAAACCGCTAAACAGCCGGAAGCGATTGAAAAAGAAAGCGACTTGGATCAAATAATTAAAAGCTGCGCAGAGATTGTTATTACCCGTCGCCTATTTCGCAATGGCGATGGCGAATATTTATTAAACGGCAATCGAGTTCGCTTATCTGATATTCAAATGTTGCTAGCGAAAGCAAACTTCGGCCAAAAAACTTATAGTGTTATTGGGCAAGGAATGGTCGAAAATTTTCTAAGTTCCACGGCGGCCGAACGCAAAGATTTTTTTGATGAAGCGACCGGCGTTAAACAGTTCCAAATTAAACGTGATTCTGCTTTAAGCAAACTAGAGGCTAGTTACGAAAATCTCCAACAAGTGGATATGCTGTTAGTAGAAATTCGACCACGACTCAAAAGCTTAACTCGACAAGTAGAAAAATTAAAACGCCGCGCCGATATTGAATCCGAACTTAAAAAAACCCAATTCAACTATTACGGTTTTCTCTGGCAAGATATCAATAATAAATTGGATATTTTTAACTCCCAATTTTTAGATTTAGAAAAAATTAAAATTGAAAAAGAAAAAAAATTGGAAAAATTAGGTGAAGAACTCAACAAAATCAGAACCACGGATAATTTTCGAGAAATTAACGAGCTCCAGCCAAGATTGCGCGATTTAGAAAACCAAAAAGGACAGTATCAAAAAAAATTATCAAGGTTGCAAGCAGAATTAGAGGTCCAATTAGAATCTCAAGGGCAGTTTGATGTTTCTTGGCTCAATAACAAAGCCGGCGAACTAAGCGCTGATATTGAAAAAATCGGTCTAGAAATAAACTCGTTGGAAAATAGTCGTCCTAAACTAGAGGAAGAATCATTACTCGCCAAACTTCAAGAAATAAATAAAGAAATCACCGATAGCGAGGAGATTAAAAGAACAATCAATGGTTTAGAAAATGAGAAATTCAATTTTAATAAACAAATTTCTAAATTGGAAGCGGTGCTGGAGGCTAATTTGGAAGCGCAAGGACAATTTGATATTTCCTGGCTAAGTAATAAGCAAGAAGAGTTGAATTCCGAGCTAAAGAATATTGAAGGCGAGCTCGGAAAATTAAACCAAGACAATGATCGAGAAAATAGTCAAAAACTTCAAGAAAATTTAAATAACATTCAACAAGAACTTGCGGCTTTAAATAATGAACTGAGAAATATTAATGACAAAATCCGAGCAGCAGCCAAATCCGGCAGCAAAGATGAAAAAATAAGCCAAATCGTGGAAGAATTTTTAAGCAAACTGGACGGCATTAATTCCATTGCTGATTTAGATGAGGCAAAAAAATTGATTTTGGAAGCCAAAAAAGATTTTAAAACTAAAATTAAAGCCACCCTTACCGGCGAAAGCGACGAAGACTCTCTCCGTATTCAAAAAATTCAACAAACAATTATTGAGTTAACAGAGAAGAGGCAAACCGTTAACGAACACCTAAATGAGGAACGTTTGCGCCTCTCAACTATCAACGAACGTTTGCGCTTAAATACGGAAAAGAAAACCCAAATTGAAAGAGAGCTACTTGATATTAAAACTAAGTTAGAAAAGGCGGAAATAAAATTTGATGCCGGCCAAATAGAAAACGAGAAAACAATTTTAACCAAAAAACTTGCGGAAGTTGAAAAAGAAGTTGCTAAATTAGAGGCCTCTTATCAAGGCGGTCTCTTGCAAGAAAAAAAACAAGCAACCTTGGAACAATTACAACTTTGCCGCCTTAAAGATTCAGCAATTATTGAACGCATTAAACTTCTGGGCGATAAAAAAAATCAAAGTAACCAAGAACTAATCGACGTTAATAATAAAATCGCTAAAAGCCAAGTAAAATTTGATTCTTCGGAAATTGAAAAAGAAAAAACGACTATCAACAAACTATTGGAAGAGATTGGATTAGAAGCCGCGACTATTAATGCCAAGTTAGAAACCTTAAACCAGGCCAAGGAAAAAGAAAAGGGGCAAATGTTTGAGTGCCAAAAAAATATTCAAGCTTTGCAAGAAGAAATTAATGTTGTTGCCGATAAATTAAATAATTTGAAGATTGAATCTACTCGTCAGGAAACTAAATTGGAGGATTTAGAAAACAATATTAGAAATGACGAGTTGTCTATCGGCGAAATCCAGGCACACCCAGTTGAGGGTAATGCGGAAAATTTATCATATTGGCAAAAGATTTTAGCAAACAGCAAAAATCAATTAGAACAAATCGGGGGCATTGATCCGGAAACCGAAAAAGAATACGAAGAAACAAAAACTCGTTATGATTTTTTGAGCAACCAAACGGAGGATTTAAATCAAGCGGTCAAATCTTTAGAACAAATAATCTACGAACTTGATGGCAACATTAAAAATCGTTTTGACCAGGAGTTCAAAATAATTTCTGAAAAATTTAATGATTATTTTAAAATTCTCTTCAACGGCGGCAGCGCTAAAATCACTAAAATTCTGGTAGAAGATTTGGAGAAAGAAGACGCCAAAAATAACGGCAATAAATCCGAAAGTATCGATCAAGGATTAACAGCGGCCGAAATTGAAATGAAACGGATGCAGGAAGAAAAAATGAAAAAAATTAAATTCCTGAAGAAATATAATGCGGTCGGTTTGGCAGGTATTGAAATCCAGGCTACGCCTCCGGGCAAAAAAATCCAAGCAGTGACGATGCTTTCCGGCGGCGAACGTGCTTTAACGGCCATTGCCTTAATTTGTGCCATTATTAGCGCTAATCCGTCACCATTTGTCGTCTTAGACGAAGTGGATGCCGCTTTAGATGAATCAAACTCTGAACGTCTAGCGAGAATTCTGGATGATTTATCCGATAAAACCCAATTTATTGTCATTACTCATAATCGTGCCTCCATGCGCCGCGCTAGTATCCTCTACGGTGTTACCATGCAGGCCGATGGTGTCAGTAAATTACTGAGTGTCAAACTGGATGAACTGCAAAAAGATAATAAAAATTTAGAAAAAATTTAACGCTGTTTTATTAAACTTGCGCTATATTAAAATCGTCCTTATCGGGACGATTTTATTTTTTTAAAAATATCGACATGGCTAATAAAATATTATCGGCGGTAATCATCGGATTGGATGCCGAGTTGGTAGAAATTGAAGCAACGCTCGGCGGCGGTGACTTTGGACAGATAAGTATTGTTGGCTTGCCGGACACAGCCGTTTCCGAAGCCAAGGAAAGAGTTCGCAGCGCTATCTTAAATAGTGGTTGGGAATTTCCTAAAAGAAAAATAACCGTTAACTTAGCGCCAGCGGATTTGAAAAAAAGCGGTCCAATTTATGACTTGCCGATTACTGTCAGCATTCTAACCTTAAAATATAAATTTAATTTTGACTTTTCTAAATGCTTAATCGCCGGTGAACTGTCGCTAAGTGGCGAGGTACGCAAAATAAAAGGAGCGCTGCTAATGGCTATTAAAGCTCGCGCTCAAGGATTAGAAGCAATTTTTTTGCCCAATGAAAATATTACGGAAGCTAGTTTGGTCAAAGGTCTTAAAATTTTCCCGGTAAATACTTTAAATCAATTAATAAAACATTTTGGTGGCCAAAAAATAATCGAGGCGGTTATCCAACAGCCTCCCGAAACCGAAACTGGAAACTCGGTAACTTTGACTGATATCAAGGGGCAAGAAAAAGCGAAGCGGGCTTTAGAAATTGCCGTTGCTGGCGGACATAATATTTTGCTTAGCGGCCCTCCTGGAAGCGGTAAAACGATGTTAGCTAAAGCGGCGGCCAGTATTTTACCGCCTCTAAATGACCATGAAAAATTAGAAATATCCAGAATTTACAGTGCCGCTGCCAATATTTTAGGTCAGCAAATAATTTGCTCTCTGCCAATAACCCGACGTCCCTTTCGCGCTCCTCATCACAGCGCTTCAGCTTCTGCCTTAATCGGCGGCGGTTCAAAATGCCGACCGGGGGAGATTTCTCTGGCCCATTTAGGCGTTCTATTTATGGATGAGTTTCCGGAATTCTCGCGTTATGCCCTAGAAAGTTTGCGCCAACCGCTAGAGGACGGCAAAATAATCATTAGCCGCGCTCAAGGAAATCTAGATTTACCAGCTCGTTTTATGCTTATTGCCGCGATGAACCCTTGCCCCTGCGGTTTTCTGGGATTAAAAGAAAAAGACTGTACTTGCAGTTTGGAAAAAATTAAAAAATACCGTCAAAAAATTTCCGGCCCA
This sequence comes from Patescibacteria group bacterium, assembly GCA_041664445.1. Taxonomy (GTDB): domain Bacteria; phylum Patescibacteriota; class Patescibacteriia; order Patescibacteriales; family UBA12465; genus UBA12465. The sequence goes on from JBAYKT010000013.1 coordinate 13,308, forward strand.
ATTTTGGATAGGATTGATTTATATGTTGAAGTAAGCAGCCTATCGCCAATGGAGTTAGAAAATAGTAGTTCAACCGGCAATCTGACAATAATTCAAAAACGAATTGACCAGGCGCGCGAACGTCAACTAGCCAGATTAACTAATTTTTCGCCGCCGCTTAACGCCATTATTCCTTCCGGACAAATAAGAAATCTTTGCCAATTTACTAATTCCGCTTTAGAGCTATTAAAAACAGCTGCTAAAAATCTTAATTTCTCTAATCGCGCCTACTTTAAAATTTTAAAAATTGCTCGCACTATCGCGGATTTAGACGACAGCGAATTAGTCGCGGAATGTCATTTGGCGGAAGCCTTGCAATACCGAACGCAACTTTGAATAATAAGTTATTTTTTGCTATAATAAGGTCAGATAAATTAGCTAAAATTATGTTCAAAAAAATAACTATTCTGACCCTGCTAATGACTTTTTTGTTAAGCGCAGGATTCGGCTGTAAAGTGCAAAATCAAGAAACTGTCGCCGCTACCGAGCCAATAACTTTAACTTACTGGCGAGTTTATGACGGCCAAGATGCTTTTGACGAAATTATTGCCAATTATGAACTGCTGCACCCCTTCATTAATATTGAATATCGCAAGTTGCGCTATGAGGAATACGAAAATGAACTTATTAATGCGCTGGCTGAAGACCGCGGTCCGGACATATTCTCCATCCAAAATACTTGGGTCAGAAAATATCAATCAAAAATTGCTCCCATGCCGGAATCAATTACCATCGCCTATATGGTTACCAAGGGGACAGTAAAAACTGAGATAGTTCCTGAACTTAGAACCTCTCGCAGCTTAACACTCAAAGAAATCAGAGATAATTTTGTCGACGTCGTTGGTAAAGACGTAATTTTAAGCGATAACAAAGTTTATGGCCTTCCCTTATCGGTTGATACTTTAGCAATGTTTTATAACAAAGATTTGTTAAATAACGCCGGAATTAGCGAAGCACCTTTATACTGGAATCGCGAATTTTTACAAACCGTTAAAAAACTTACCAAACAAGATGCTAAAAAGGGTTTAATCCAATCAGGAATTGCCATGGGTGGCAGCGCCAACATTGATCGCTTCAGCGATATTCTGGCCGTCTTAATGATGCAAAACGGCGCAACCATGATAAATGATGACAACCAAGTAGTCTTCAATGTCGTTCCCGAGTTTGCTAAAGATACCGGCTATAATCCCGGTCTTGAGGCTTTGCGGTTTTATACTGATTTTGCTAATCCAACTAAAGAATCCTATTCCTGGAATAGCAGCCTAGATAATTCCTTAAACATGTTTATTAACGGCAACCTGGCCATCATGTTCGGTTATTCTTACGACATCGCCCTAATTAAAGCCGGAGCGCCAAAACTAAATTTCTCAGTTGCCAAATTCCCGCAAATTGAAGGCAACCCACCGACTAACATTAACTTTGCTAATTATTGGGTAGAAACTGTTTCCAAAAAAAGTAAATACACCACCGAGGCTTGGGACTTTATTCAATTTATGACTAAAGAAGAACAGGCAAAAAGTTATTTGACGGCTACCAAAAAACCAACCGCGCTGCGGTCATTAATAGCCAGCCAAAGAATTGACGATGAAATTGGCGTTTTTGCCGATCAAGTTTTAACCGCCAAAAGCTGGTATCGTGGCAGTAATGTTCAAGCGGCCGAAGATGCGATAAAAGAAATGATTGATGCTGTTGTCAACAACACCAATGATAAAATTCAAAGCGTTATTAACATCGCCGCTTCTAAGGTTCAACAAACTATTAACCAGTAATTTATATGCTTAAGAAAATTCTTGTAACTTTAATTCTTACTCTAGTTTTCACTAGCGGCATTCAGTTAGCCAGCGCCGCCGGTTTAGTTCCAAACGCTAGTGGCACGGCTTCTTGCGACGGAACAGCGACTTATTGCGGCGACTACACTCTTGACGATTTTATCAGGCTAGCTGTTCTGGCATCCCAATGGATACTTGGTATTGTTGGTTCTTTATCGCTGATAATGTTTATCTATGGCGGTTTTATGTTTTTGATTTCTTCCGGCTCCAGTGACAAAGTCGGCCAAGCAAAAAAAATAATTGTGGCGGCGATTATCGGTTTAATAATTGTCTTCTCTAGCTGGTTAATAATTAGATTTGTTACTCAGGCTATCGGTGCTACTAAAACCTTCAACGGAACCTTGAGCACCCAAACAAGCGAACAGCTATCTTCCTTAATTTAATGGTTTATTTTACTCCCAAAAAACTGATTTCCGAAGACAGTATCGGCGAGGAGCTGAGACGACTCCGAACCTTTAAAAATTTAGGAGCGGATGAAGTGGCGCAGAAACTGGGCATTAGGAGAGAATATTTGCTGGCCATGGAGGAAGAAAATTTTAACCTACTTCCGGCTGGATTATACGGCAAAAACTTCCTTAAAAAATATGCTGCTTTTTTAGGAGCCGATAAAAACTTGGTGGCTAAATTTTTGCAAGAAACGATTGATGACCAGACAGAAACTAATCCCTTTTCCCAAAAAATATTAAAAAGGAATAAATTCTTAATTTTTCCTAAAATTATTAGAAATTTATTGCTCGGACTGGCGGTTCTAATTTGCTTTCTATATTTGATATTTTATTTTAAAAAAATAGTCCTACCCCCAGATTTAACGCTTAACCAGCCAGAAAAAAATTTGATGATTAAGGAAACTTCAATCCTGGTAGCGGGTGAAACCGAGAAAGAGGCCGAAGTGCGAATTAATGGTGAATTAATTCTTAATAATAACGGCGGCACTTTCTCCCAAACAGTGAACCTCAAAAAAGGCGTCAATACTTTAACGATTAGTGCTAAAAAGAAGTATAGCCAAGAAAATATTATCCTTAGACAAATATTAGTAGAATAGTTATAAAAAGTTTATGTTAGAGATTAAAAAAACAGCCCTATTTGACATTACGGCAATTTTGAATAAAATATCCATAGGGGAACGCCAAAAAGTCGCTGAGCTCGGATGTGGTAATTTTGGCTTCTTTACTTTTCCGCTAGCGCGCTTAGTCGGGCGTTCCGGTAAAGTTTACGCCGTCGATATTTTAAAATCTACTCTAACCGAAATTAAGGACCGGGCCGCTAAAGAGAATTTGCCCCAAATTATTCCGGTTTGGAGTAATTTGGAAATTTTTAAAGCTACCAAGATAGAAACCGAGAGCCTGGATGGTGCTTTATTAATCAATGTTTTACACCAATCGGATAAAAGAGCAGAGATTATTAGAGAAGCTTATCGAATGTTAAAGCGCAGCGGACGCTTGATGATTGTGGAATGGAACGGCGCTGATTCCCCGCTGGGACCAAAACCGGAGAAAAGATTAAAGTTGGAATCGTTAAAAATAGCCGCCAAAAAATTAGGCTTTGATATTCAAGAGGAATTTACGGCCGGCCCTTATCATTACGGATTATTACTAATTAAACTATAACTATGAAAAACCTGTTTACCTGGAAGTATTGGTTCACTGTTAACCCGGAACCATTAACCGCCCTCGCTTTTAAAGTATTAATTGCGATTATTGTCTTGCTATTAATTGCCGCGGTCATAACGGCTATTTTAAAAAAACGCGGCGGCCTATATCGCGGAGCACTGAAGAAAATGTACAATTTATCGGCCATTAATTTTATTATCGGTTTGATTATTCTTTTCTTTAATTATGAGAACGTGCCTTTTTTCGCATCTCGAATGTGGCTGGGATTTTGGATTTTAGAAATAATAATTTGGAAACTATTTATTATTAAGAGTCTGCGCGCCATTCCCAAAAGGAAAAAAGAGTTGGAGGCAGCTCAAGAATTAAAAAAATATCTTCCCTAATAATAACCTCGGAAACTAATATAAAAATCCATAAAGCCTCTTTAAAAGAGGCTTTATTTTTTATCTATGAACCAGCTCACTGTCGGCCATCTTGGCGAAGACTTGGCCTGTAACTATTTAACAAGCAGGGATTATCAAATTTTAGAACGCAATTATCACTTAGGTCGTCTGGAATTGGATATTGTGGCCGCAAAAAACGGACAAATTTTTTTATTGGAGATTAAAACTCGAAGCTACCAACAACTAGCTGGCTCGGAAACCTTAATCAGCAAAGCACAAATGGCTAATTTAAAAAAAGCGGCTAACCGCTACGCCGCGCTTAACCGAATAAATTTTAATTTAATCCACTTTGATTTGATTCTAATAATTATTGACCGCCAGAAAAATTCCGCGCGCCTTAAACATTACCGAGACATTTTTTAATCTTAGAAATTTGTTTTTTAAAAACCAAAATCTTTAAAATAAAGGACCAACTATCTTTTAAAACATTAATATTGCTTTTACTTTTTCCGATTCGATTTTCCTGCCAGGAAACGGGAATTTCTAAAATACGCGCGCCCACCAAACCTGATAAAACTACCAGTTCGGTATCTAAAAACCATAAATCATCTTGTAAAAACCGGTCGATTTTTTTAAAGGTTGCCTTGTTAATTGCTTTAAAGCCGCACTGCAAATCACTTTTATCGTGCCCAAGAACTACTTGTGAAAAAAGCGCATAACTTTTAGAAATTAGGCCGCGCTGCCAGGAACGCTGAGCCGAAGCGCCCTCAACGAATCGCGAACCAATAACTAAATCAGCCCTATCTTCGATTAAAGGATTAATTAGTTGGCTCGTGCCCGTTAAAGAAACTGCTAAATCAGCATCCATAAATGCCAAGATATCCGCCGTACTTTGGCGCCAGCAAGCTTTAAGTGCCCGCCCTTTACCAGCGGCGCTGATTTCTAAATAATCTATTTGTTCAGGAAACTGAAGCTTTAATTTTTTTAAAATAGCAACCGAATTATCACTAGAACCGTTAACGGCACCGATAATTCGCCACTCATAATTAGTCTTTAAGCTTTCTAAGTGCCTAAAAAGCTTGAGAATGTTAATCTCTAAAACTGGGGCTTCATTCCTAATTGGCAAACAAAGGTCAACTTTCATATATGACTACTAGTTACTCGCGGCGAAGATAAATTTTCGCGATACCATCATTATAAATTAATTTCCAATCAGTTGCTTGCTCTAAATATTCGCGTAATTTATTTTCAGTGATTAAATCTTCATCACGGATAACAAAGAAAAATTTCTCCCACTTTTTAACAGTCGTCGGTTTATCAACAGCCTTAATCAAAATTGTCTCAATATTATATTTATCTAATTTAATTTGCGGTGATTCATCACCATGAAAGAAACTATTATACTCCTCGATAAAAGTCCAATTTGCAAAAGCGACTTGCGGCAAACGGCCATCAATAAATATTTTAGTTTCCGGCAGTTCCGAAATCAAAAATCCGCCCCAACCGTATTCGTTAAAAACATGACCAGCCATATATTGAGGATTGGCTTTTAAAAATTGAGTGGCCGCGCAAGGATAGTCATCGCAAAAACCGGTAAACGGCTGGGGCACAGGTTTAATATTTATAAGTTGAGAGGCAATAACTAGGAGCAGACAAAAAAATAACAGATATCTCAACCATTTATAGTAGGCAATTTTTATCTCCACGAAAAAATAACTATAAGTTTCAACAATAAAGGCAAAAGTGACTATTAAAAACAGGGGGAAATGCCGTCGCGATTTAAAACTAAGCACCAGAAATAAAAATGTTAGAAAAAATGGCCAAACTTCTAAGCCGCGCTTGGCTTTAAGTCGATAATAAATATAAAACAAAATTGCGGCCGCGCCAATTGCCAAATAAATCAACTGGTAATAGTGGAGGGGGAAAGTATATTGCGGCAGCCATTCTTGAATCAGTGATAAATAAGCATTATTTTTATAGCCTACTAAAAATTTATATAAGCCTAATTTATAAGGAGTAATAAAAGTGGCTATTAGCGAAATCAAAAAACCTAAACCTAAAAACCCAATCTCCTTCCAAGCCATTAATTTGTTGTTATCAATGAACGACCAAAATTTTCTTTGATAAACTAAACGCTCGCCAATTTTAATAGCAATAAACGCGGCTATTAAAAATAAGCCAATTAAAAAACTGGCGTGCAAACTGGCCCAGAGCCAAAACAAAGGTGCTAAAAATAATAAAAACGACCACTGCCGCCGACGCTCATAATGATTAAGAATTATTAGAACTAATAAAGTAAGTGGCAAAGCCAATTCCTGCAAGCGAACACCGAAGTGAGGTAACGCCGCTAAAATGCCCAATAATTGCAAAGAAGCGCTTAACCAAATAGGAATCTGGTATTTGCTGTGTCGGCTTACAAAAATATTCAATAAAATTAAAGTCGCAATAATAACTAACGCGAAAAGAATCACTAGCGCCTCATAGCCGGCAAAATCATATAAATGATAAAGGGCTAGGTTACTCAACCATTCATGATCAACCCAATCTCCAGTATAAGTGTAGTTATAAAGGTTGGCATTGGGGACTTGTCCGGTCAGAGCAATCTCCTGACCAACTTTCAAATGCCAGCCAAAATCGGGGTCAAGATAAGAAAATCCGGCGCGAATAACTATCAAAAAAACCAAAAAATAGAATAAAATCCAGAAAAAACCGACAAATTTACTTTTTTCTCCTCTTTTTAGCATAAAATTGCTTATTTCGGTATTAACTTTATTTATTTTATCATAGCCATTTTTATTTGTCTTGTTAAAAAGAATATGCTAAAATTAGAGATGTAAAATAAAATTATTAACATTTAAGAAAGGGGGTGAAAATATGAATAAAATTTCCAAACACTTAATTTCACTAGCTATCGTTTCCTTGCTAGTTCTACCGGTTTTCGCATTACAAGCTAATGCTCAAGCTGATTTCGGCATCAATGCCGTTAACAATGGTTTGAACAACGCACTTGCTGGTGGCGATCCAAGAGAAATGGTAGGCCGCATTATCAATGTTGCCTTAGGTTTCTTGGGTGTAATCGCTGTCGTTATCATCTTAATGGGTGGTTTCAAATGGATGACCGCGGCTGGCAACGAAGATAAAGTTGCTGAAGCTAAAAAATTGTTGGGCGCCGGTGTTATCGGCTTAGCCATCGTTTTAGCTGCTTGGGCCGTTGCTACCTTCATTATCAATTCCATCTACAACGCTACTGCCGGTTAATAGATATGTGGTTCTCATATTTGGTATGGGAATCACTGGCTCAGGCGCAATTACTTGTGCTTGAGCCAGTGAATAAACTATCTTTTTTATGAAGAAAAAAATCCTAGCTTTTTTCGTTTTTCCGATGTTTTTTTTGTTATCTCTTAGCTTTCTACTAACCACACCGGTGAGTGCTCAAACTGACCCGACCTTATCCGGCCTCAATCAAACTGCCGTCCAAGTCGATGCCTTTAAAACTCAAACTAGCGCGAGCTATGCTGGCTTTCTTCAAACCAAAACCGGTCAAATTGTCGGCTTAGTTTTATCTTTTGTCGGCGTTATTTTCCTAGCCTTAATGATTTATGCCGGTATAACTTGGATGACGGCTGCCGGTAACGAACAGCAAGTTACTAAAGCTAAATCTTTAATGATTAACGCGACTATCGGCATCATCGTTGTCTTTGCCGCTTATGCCATTACCTCCTTTATCGGTGTCCAGATTCTAAAATAATAAGCATGAAAACTGCAATTCTCAAAAATCTAAAATCAGGCGCGCTAATTTTATCATTGGCGCTCCTTTTTCTTTACGGAAATTTCGTCGCTGCCCAGGGTTATGATTTTAATAAAAATAGTGGGCTAGATAATAGTGCCGCGACCGCTGGATTTGTTACCGGCTCTGACGCCGCTACCGTTGATAGTATTACTGGCTTAGTAATCTCTATTATTTTAGGGATGCTAGGTGTAGTCTTCTTGGGATTTATTATTTACGGCGGCTTTACTTGGATGATTGCCGATGGCAACCAAGATAAAATCAAACAGGCCAATAAAATTATCATGGGTTCTATCATGGGGCTCATTATCACTTTAGCGGCTTACGCTCTAAGTACTTTCTTAATCTATTATTTCCAATAATTATGAAGAAAGTATTAAAAATTACCAAGATATTATTAAGCTCAATTGTTTTTACTTGTTTAACAATGGGCGTCGCTAGTGCCCAAGGCTCCATCCTAACTGACACTAAAATAGATGAATATAACAATAAGTTGACCACCGTAAGCGGAAGCAGCGACACCTTTACTCAAGCTGATTCCTTAGAAACCTCTATTGCCCTGGCCTTAAAAATTGTGCTCAGTCTCCTGGGAACTATTTTTATAGCGATGATGTTTGTGGCTGGTAATGAATGGATGCAAGCCGCCGGCAACGAAGAAAAAATCAAAAAAGCCAAAGAACGTATTCAGTCTTTAATTATTGGTTTAGTAATTATTTTGCTGGCCTACGCCCTAGCTTCCGGATTCTCTAAACTATTAGTCAGTTCGGTGTCGCTCTTAAAATAAATTACCTAATTATATGAAAAATTTTCTAAAAATTTCTCTCGCTATTCTCACTTTTTGCCTATTAATTATGCCTTTTGCCGTTGGCGCTGCTAGTTCTACGGCCGAATCACTGACTAACCGCTTAGAAAATGTAGGCGCTCAAGCCGGGTTCAATACCGACCCCAGCGTAGCCTCCACCCCTAGAATTGTCGGTATGATTGTTGGCGCCTTTATCAACTTTACTGGTCTAACCTTTATTGTCTTAATGATTATTGCTGGCTATGGCTGGATGACTTCTAACGGCAGTGAGGAGAAGGTTAAAAAATCAGTCGCCACTATCAAAGCCTCAATTATTGGTTTAATTGTGTCCTTGTCAGCTTGGGTAATTTGGAACTTTATTTTCAAAGCTTTAATTCTCGGTTAATCATATGAAAAATTTTAAAAAAATAGCTGTTACTTTCTTTTCCCTCTTAATTCTATTATCAGTTTTTATCAGCTCGCCAGTTTCCGCTCAGCTTTTAAGTAACACGGCCGGGCTAGATAGCATGACGATTGAAACCAAGAACGCCGCCGGGCTAGGTGATATGAGTATTGGACAAGTTGTTTCCCAAATAATCAGAGTGGTCTTAGGCCTGTTATCAATTGTCTTTTTAATCTTAATAATCATGGCCGGATTTAAATGGATGACTGCCGGCGGTAATGAAGAGCAAATTAAAAAATCAACCGCTACTATTAAGGCGGCGGTTATCGGTTTAGTTATCGTCCTGGCAGCTTATACCATCACCTACTTCATCTTTACTTACTTGCCATTCACTAGTAGCGGTGCTATCCAGGGAGGAACTGGCGGCTAAAAATAATCTTCATTTAGACAAGTTAAAAAGGAGCATCGTGATGATACTCCTTTTTGTTTTTTTGCTTTTGTTTTTTTTCGACTCTTGGTGAGTCATTGATAAATTTAGTTAGCAAACCTTGGCATGTAGGCAAAGTTGAAACAACTTTCACCGTTGTAATCATAGGTTTTGCCATCAATAGTGAGCGGTCGTGGTGCGCCAGAAGGTTTACCGGCAACATAGAATTGGACAACATACTTGCCAGGAAGAAAATACTTAATCCTCTTAACTCCGGGGTTAATCATAACCGAGGTGTATTGTTCTCCGTTCAAGCGGAATACCTTAAAGTCAACGGGCTCAATATATTGGTTATCAAAGATAACCTTATATCCGCCTTCTTGTCCGCCGGGAGAAATAGCCGAATTAATGTTCTGCTCAATCTTTGTTAGAAGCAAATCGCTGCCACGCAAATCGTAAGATCTTTCACGTTGCTTATAGTCAATGCGATTAACTTCGGTCGGGATTTTGCGGTCATAAATGTCCGCTTTTTCTTTTGGTTCTTTGGCTGGTTTAGTAGCAGCTTCTTCATCGGAAGAGTCATCAGCTTTAGCCGACTTCTTTTTAATGTTGAGCGCTACTGGATCAGATTTGGCTGACTTAGTCGTGTCAGCATTAGCCAAGGTTTTTTTAGAAGCTTTCACCTCCATAAATTGAGCGAGTAGCTCAGTTTTTTTGTCTTGCCATTTTTTTAGCTCGGTCTGCTTAGCGTACATATTCGCATTAGCGGTCAGCGCAGAAATTGAGTCAATTTGGCTCTGAAGTTTTTTAGTCGCTTTTAAAGCGGCGTCAATTTCTGTTTTGTTTTCCGAACGATTGCCGGCAATTTCTGTTTTGCGATAATCGCGTTTTAATTCGGCTAATTTCTTAGCCTTCTCAGATTCAAAGCTCTTTTCGGCTTTTTTCAGTTCAATACCTGCTTTGCTAATCTCGCGATCAGCTACGCTAATTTGCTCTCTTGTTGCTTGTCCAAAAACCTGACCAATGGTTGCTACAACCAATAAGGTCACAATTACTAAATTTTTCATTTTTCCTATCGTTTTTATTGTTAATGTTCTTTTTTACCTTAGTTAAAATTCTATTTTTAACTGTCCTTATTATATCATAATAAAAAGAATTTGTCAATAAAAAAGAGCCTCCGCGGGGAAGCTCTTTAGGATTATTAAGCTAAAATTAAACAAATATTCTATAGAACCCAAAAATACAAAGCCATCCAGACTAAAATAGCGGCCAAATAACCAAGCAGGGCTGGGAAAGTAACTTTCTTTAAATAATAGCCAAAAGTAAGCTCCTTAACTTGCCCCATGGCGGCTACTCCAGCGGCCGAACCAATAACGAGTAGCGAGCCGCCGGTGCCAGCAGTCAGTGCCAATAATACCCAGATAGCCGCTGGTGTGGTGGCGGCTAACATTTTAATTGCGGCGGCCACGAGAGGCACATTATCCAAAATAGAAGACATAAAACCAAGGGCCACATTACCAGCAATCAAGCGATTTAAATTAAATTCTGTTCCAAAAATAGAATTGCTTAGATTTGCTAGTAAGCCAACATGGGATAAAGCTCCGACAGCCAATAAAATACCGATAAAAAATTTTAAAGTGGAAATATCAACTTTTTGAATCATGTTAATCACTTGCCCCTCACGATAATGGTCATCTCCTTTTTTAGCAGTGATATCAATAAACATCCACAAAATACCAACGCCAGTTAAAAGACCAAGGAATGGCGGCAGACCAATTAAATTAAAAACTACCGGGAGCAAGAAGGACAAAAAACCAATAACCACAATCGACCAATAAGGCTTAATTACTTCGCGCTCACCTTCAACTTCAATCTTATGAGCCTTCTCTGCTTCTTCATGGTGTTTAATTTTACGACCGATTAAAAACTGAGGAATCACCCAGGCCGTTAATGAAGGTAAGAATCCTAAAGAAATAATTTGCCAAGCGCTAAACTTTTGCGCGAGCCAAAGCATAATCGTAGTTACGTCACCAATCGGACTAAAAGCACCGCCAGCATTGGCCGCAATGATAGTATTAGCCGTAAATAAAAGGAAATTTTCTTTATTCTTATAAATCTTGCGACCAATTTGAATCATGATTAAAGTCGTCGTCAAATTATCTAAGACAGACGATAAGAAGAAGGTCATGATGCCTAAAAGCCAAAAAAGAGCTGGAGCGCTAATTTTCTTTTGCATTATCTTATCCTGAATCCAATCAAAAAAACGATAGTGCACCAAAATCTCCACAATCGTCATCGCGGCCAGCAAAAAAACAACGATACTAAAAATTTCTTGCGTCTCATGCATTAAAGCTTCGCCAACTTCCGCTTCAAAGTGAGAAAAAAAATCGACTATTAGCCAGAGCAAGGAGCCAATAACAATGGCGGTGCCACTTTTATTAATTTTCAGATTATGTTCTAGAGCGATAAAGGCATATCCGATAACAAATATTCCGCCTAAAATAAAAAATAACAAAGAATTTTCCATAAATTATATTTTTATTAAAATTTTTATTAAAATCAACTGCTAAAAATTATACGTGGGGCAACAAAAGAGTCAAGACTGCCAAAAAACTTATTAAGAGTTAATCCCCAGGCAACTATTGACTTTTTTAGTATCCTATGATAAGTTATTCAGTCAAGAAAATCCCAGCTTGATCATAATCACTCTATGATATGCTAGGGATTTTTTATTTGGCTAATATTAAATAATATGAAGTTAATCCAAACTATCAGGGAGGAAATTGTACCTCTCAGTAGAAAACAGGGGGTAATTGTCTTAATAATTATCGCCTGTGTTTTCCAATTTGTTCTCTTTTACGCTCCAGCCTTAGCGGCGGATTCTGTTAAAGCGGCAAATGCCAGTGTTAGTGACGATGATTTATTGATTAGTAATGAAATAATGATAAAAGACGGGGTTTCTCCGGCTAATGTGACAATTGTAACCGACAACGAGTTAACTCCAGCAAAAGAAATAAAATCTGTCCCAGAAGGCACCAAGGCCTCAACAACGGTTGAATATATCGTAGTTAGCACCAGTACCCACGCAATGACCGCTTATAACTCGGAACCAGGGCAAACCGATAATTCTCCCTGTATCACCGCTAATGGCTTCAATGTCTGCGAACATGGTGAAGAAGATACTATCGCTGCTAACTTCTTGAAGTTTGGCACTAAAGTCCGAATTCCTGAATTATTTGGCGACCGCGTCTTTGTTGTCCGTGATCGCATGAATAAGAGGCATGCTGATCGTGTAGATATTTGGATGAAAAACCGTAGTGATGCTCTCAAATTTGGTATAAAAACTGCCAAGATTGAAGTCCTAAAATAAATAATTTTTAAATTGAGATATAAAAAAGCGCTCCCTTAAAACGGAGCGCTTTTTTATAAAATCTTTATTTAGAAAAATAGGCTTAAAAATCCCCTCTTCTTTCTTAGATGTTGCTCTTTCTTATAAATCGCCACAGTCGTCGGAACAACTGAATCGGGATTTAAAGATAAACTATCGATTCCCTGTTCTACCAAGAACTCGGCAAAATCAGGGAAGTCGCTCGGACCTTGTCCGCAAATACCAACCTTGCGTTTATTTTTCTTGGCGATAACAATTAAATTTTTAATCAGGATTTTTACCGCTTCGTTTTTTTCGTTAGAAACTCCCAAAACTTCCAAAGCGCCGCCAGCATCACGATCTATTCCTAAAGTGAGTTGTGTCAAATCATTAGAACCGATAGAGAAGCCGTCAAAAATATGACAGAACTTATCAGCTAAGATAATATTAGCTGGAATCTCGGCCATCATATAAACCTCTAGACCGTTTTGTCCTCTCTTTAAGCCATTTTCTGCCATAATTTCCAAAACCCTTCTACCCTCTTCAAGTGTCCGGCAGAATGGAACCATGACTTTCAAATTATTAAGCTTCATTTTCTCACGGACAATTTTAATGGCCTGACATTCGAGTTTAAAGGCTGGTAAAAAAATCTTAGAGTAATAACGGCTTGCTCCTCTAAAACCAATCATTGGATTAGATTCTAGCGGCTCATATTCTTTGCCCCCGATTAAATTGGCATATTCGTTGCTTTTAAAATCACTGAGACGGAAAATAACATCTTTAGGGTAATAAGCTGCGGCAATCATCGCCATCCCTTGCGCCAAGCGATCAACAAAAAATTGTTTTTTATCAGCATATCCGACAGTTAATTTATCAATTTCGTTCTTAACCGTCTTATCTTTTAAGCGGCCATAATTAATAAGCGCGAGCGGATGAATTTTAATATAGTTATTAATGATAAACTCTAGGCGCGCTAAACCAACGCCGTCATTAGGTAGCATCGAGTTAAGAAAAGCTTTATCCGGCTCGCCGATATTCATCATTATTTTGGTCTTCGGTTTTTTCAAATCCTTAACATCAATCTGCTCATTTTTAAACGGCAATATCCCTTCATAAACAAAACCGGTTTCTCCTTCGGCGCAACTGACAGTAATTTTCTGGCCATTTTTAATCTTCACTGAACAATTTTTAGTCCCTACTACGCACGGAATCCCTAATTCTCGAGAAACGATGGCGGCATGGCAGGTGCGGCCACCTTTGTCAGTCACAATCGCCGAAGCAATTTTCATAATTGGCTCCCAATCTGGGTCAGTCATATCGGTAACCAGCACTTGCCCGGGTTTAAACTTAGCAATATCTTTAATACTCATCATCCGATTAGCAATACCGGCGCCAATTTTATTACCAACGCTTTGTCCCGAAGTAATGACTTTACCCTTTTTTTCCAAGCTATATCGTTCAATAACATTTTTACTATGAACACTTTGAACGGTTTCCGGACGTGCCTGAATAATGAACATTTCTTGGGTCCGACCATCCAGAGCCCATTCAATATCCATGGGACGCTTATAATGCTCTTCGATTATCATCCCCCACTCGGCCAATTGTAAAACTTGTTTATCGGAAATTGACGGCTTTAAACGATCTGCCTCTGAAACTGGAATATTTTTAACCGGATTCTTGCCTTTTAAATCATAGACCATGCGTTTAGCCTTTTGTCCGATGCTCCTGGAGATAATCGCTTTAGTCGGTTTAAAAACGTAAAATTCATCCGGAGTGACATGCCCCTGTACAATATTTTCACCTAAACCAAAAATTGAATTAATTAAAACGGCGTTCTTAAAACCAGACTCCGTATCAATCGTAAACATCACACCGGAAGAACCTAAATCGGAACGCACCATTTTCTGAACGCCGACGGAAAGGGCAATGGAAAAATGATCAAACTTCTTATCAACCCGATAAGAAATAGCGCGATTAGTAAATAAAGAAGCAATGCATTTTTTAACCGCGAGCAGTAAATCACTGGCGCCGCTAACATTTAAATATGTCTCTTGCTGGCCGGCGAAAGAAGCGTCCGGCAAATCTTCAGCAGTGGCGCTAGAACGGACGGCAACGTCAGTCTTTTGAGATTTATAATGAGAAGATAGTTCTTTATAAGCACTAATAATCTCCGCTTCCAAATCTTTAGGGAATGGCGTGGCAATAATTAATTTTCTAATTTCCTCGCCCCGATTCATTAAATCCTTAACATTATGGGTGTCTAAGCCCTTAAGAATTTTTTTAATTTTATTTTTCAAATCAGCGGAATCAAGAAAATAACGATAAGCATCGGCCGTGGTTGCATAGCCATTAGGAACGCGTAGTCCCTTCTGAGTTAAAGTGCCGTACATCTCCCCTAAAGAAGCATTTTTGCCGCCAACCTGGGGGACATCTTTGATGGAAACTTCACTAAAAAATTTAACAAATTTATTTTTAACCATAAAACAAAGGGTTTAATATTTTTTTATTTTTATAACCTTATTATAACACAATCTTTACTTTATAAAAATAATCATTTAATATAAAAACATGCGGACGTGGCGAAACTGGTAGACGCACTAGCCTTAGGAGCTAGCGGGGCAACTCTTGAGAGTTCGAGTCTCTCCGTCCGCACCAAAAATAGACCAAAAATCCAAAAAAACAACATCCTCCAAGATGCTGTTTTTTTTGCCAAGTAAGTCTAAACTTGATAAACTGGAGATATGATAACTTGGCTTCACACTTTTTTACCGTCAGCGATTATTTTTAATTGGGGACCGCTTACTCTTCACTGGTATGGTCTATTTATTGTGCTTGGTATCATAGCCGCCATGCTCGTTAGTTTTCATTTAGGAAAAAAATATTACCAAATTGAGCCAAACGATATTTTTGATTTAGCCTTCTGGTTAATTATTGGCGGCCTTATCGGCGCTCGTTTATATGACAACTTGCTTCAGCTTCCCTATTATCTTAAACATCCTGAACAAATACTGGCCGTTTGGAACGGCGGGCTGGCAATTCACGGCGCAATTATTGCCGGGGTAATTATTATTTTTTTCTTTGCCCGCGCTAAAAAAATAACTTTTTTTAAACTCAGCGCCTTAATTGTTCCGGGCTTAGCTTTAGGCCAAGCGATTGGACGCTGGGGAAATTATTTTAACCAAGAAATTTTTGGCCTGCCAACTAATCTTCCTTGGGGCATCCCCATTGCCGTTTTAAACCGCCCGACAGACTATATAAGCTTCCAGTATTTCCAGCCGACATTTTTATATGAAAGTTTGGGCTCGTTATTAATTTTTGCAATTCTTTATCTATTAACAATCCAATTCGGAAAAAAACAAAAATTAACTCTAAATTTCTATATTTGGCTAACCACCATTTATTTGATATTATATTCCTTGCTCCGTTTCTTATTAGAATTTATCCGCCTAGATTACGCGCCACTTTTTTTAGGGCTCCGCTGGCCGCAAGTTATGAGTTTAATTATAATTATCGGTGGCCTTCTATTATTAATTATTAAAAACCATGTTTTCGTTAAACTTCAAAAATAAAAGTAATCGCTATCGCCAGCAAATAACTTATACGATGGGTTTTATTCTGGCTGTTTCCACTGCTCTGCCAGCTTATATTCAATCCAGTTTTTTAGCCCAATATATTAACTTGGAATTAACAAGTCTATTTTTTGTAATCAATAATCTTATTACGGTGGTCGCCATTATCTTCTTTCCGCGCTTTATTAAAAAATTAAGCAATTACTTCAGTGCCCAACTAAGTATTGGCATCCATGGTCTTGCCTTATTAGGCCTAGCAACCCTTACAAACCCGGCTCTAGTGGTAATTTCATTTTTATTATTTACCGTCACTACCAATCTGCTCTGGATAAATATGGATATCTTTTTGGAAGCCGCCTCGTCCAACAATAAAACTGGAAGAATCCGAACCATGTATTTAACTCTAACCAATATCGGCTGGATATTAGTTCCAATCTTTTCGGCCTATTTGGTAAAAATCGGTAATTATACTCTACCTTTTTTGATCTCGGCAGCCTTAATTGTTCCTGTATTCTTTATTCTTCTAATTAAAAAAAATAATTTAAAGCTCAGCAAAAAATATAAGCACGAAAAAATTAGTAAAAGTATCAAAAAACTGTGGAAAAATCATGACCTGCGAGGTATTTTTATTGTCGCCACTTTATTGCAATTATTTTATAGCGGCGCTGTCCTCTATATGCCTCTATATTTAAACCAAAATCTGGGCATTCCTTGGAGTGATTTAGGCTGGATGTTTGCGGTTATGCTTTTGCCCTTTGCTCTCTTTGAAATTCCGGCGGGGTATCTAGCAGATAAATACTTTGGCGAAAAAGAAATTATGTCTATCGGTCTGTTTATCATTCTGGTTTCTTTAATTTTATTTTTCTTTATTGAAGGCGCTACTCTCTGGGTTTGGGCGGCTGCTCTATTTATGAGCCGAATAGGTGCGGCTTTAGTAGAGTCCATGCGTGACACCTATTTCTTTAAAAATGTTAACGCTGATGATATCGGTTATATTAACCTCTTTCGAATAACCGGTCCCCTGGGATATATTATTGGCTCAGCCGCGGCCTTGTTATTCTTACTCTTCCTGCCGCTCAATTATCTCTTCTTAATCTTTGCCGCCATCATGATTCCGGGCTTCTATTATATTGGCTCCATTAAAGACACTAAATAAAGCCTATTTTAAAGTCTAATTGACTTTAAAGACGTTTTTTTATAAGATAAGAAGCGTGCTCCAAGGGCACATCCGGCGGGTATCGTATAATGGCTTTTATATCAGCCTTCCAAGCTGAGGATAGGGGTTCGATTCCCCTTACCCGCTCAGAAAAACTCCTATTAGGAGTTTTTTGTTTTCTAGGCACTAAAACCGGGCGCTAAGCTTCTAACTATCGGCTATTCTTTTTATAAATACTCGGTTCCCCCGCAACCTGATAAATCAAGTGGTAATTATTTTGGATATAATTTTCCAAAACATTATCTGGAACATGATTAAATCTTTCAAGTGAATCGGAATAGCCTAAAATTGCACATTCCGGAGAATTTTTTTTAAAATCTATTAAGGCCTGATTAAATTGTTCTGCGGTTGCCTGACTGGTCAATAAAATACTGTAAGCAGTGGGATTTAATTTTCTGGTCTCAAAATAAAGACTGGGTAAAAATGGCCCGGAATATAGATACCTTCCCGGGCAACTAGCTGTAACAAAATCAATAAATTTATTGCGTTTATTTTTATTTTTATCAGCATCTAAAAAGGCTGGCGGAGCAACCGCTAAATCGATAACAAAAAGTGCCCATAAAAAAATGATAAAAATAATAAAACAAGAGCTTCGAATAATTTTTGATTTATAACCTTGAAAAAATCTCCAAATTAAATAAAACCCTAACAAAATTAAAGGAAACATTATCTGAGTTAGGTGGTAAATATCCGGCAAGGGATAAGCTGAACACAATAGGCCTAATTGCACAAAAACTAGTAGTCGAATTGCTTCTGACTTTTCTTTAATAAATGATAACGCCCACACGACCATAAACCAACAACCAATAAAAATACCAAACAGTAGATAGGATATCCGATTAGCACTTATATAATTTAAAAATGGATATTGGAATAGATTATAAAAAATACTATTCAATGGCCAAAAACAAAAAAGAAATAAAGGCAGTAAGCTGGCGACAATAAATATTGCGTCGGATTGCAAATATTGTCTTTTCTTTTTCTCAATAGCCATAAATATCAAAAACAGGAACAAAAAACCAATAAAAATTAGACTTTTTTGTTGCAGAAAAATAACCGATAATCCCGCTAACAAACCACTAATAACAAAGTCTCGATTTTTTAAATAATATAAACCCCTAATAAAAAAATATTCTGACCAAATTAAAAATACTAAATTAAACAGATTGTGGTTTATAATCCACCACCAGCCGGACATTAAAATAAAAAATAAAGGAATTAGAAAATTTATTAGCTTATTTTTGATTATTAATTGGCCGGTTTTAAATAAACCCACTGCGCCTAAAAATACAAAAAATGTCGCCAGAATTTTAGCGGTCAAAAAGCTAACGCCAAAAATTTTCCAAGCTCCAAATACTAAATAAAAACCGCCCGGCGCTATAAATTCAAAAAAATCAGAATAAAGCCGCTGATGATTAATTAAATTCCAAGCACCGTTTAAGATGACCCCCTCATCGCCATTAACATAATGGTTATAGTGTAAAAATCCTGTCAAAATTAAGCAAGCAAGCCAAAAAAGAAAATTAGTCGTCTTTTCTTGATGTAAGAATGCGGCAACTTTTATAAATAACCTTTTTAATTTTATAGTATTATCAAGCATAAAATAAGTATAACATTTTGCCATTTTTATTAGAATGTCATATAATTAAACTAGTAAAAACGACCGGAATTAAACATAAATCCGTAAAGTAGCTACTATATGAAATATCTTTTTTTTGTTCAAACCGATGGTCGCGGACACATGACTCAAGCTATCACTCTCAAGGAAAGCTTGGAAAAAAATGGCCATACTATCGTAGGACTTGTAGTCGGCTCCGATAAACATAAAAAATTGCCGACTTTTTTTATAGAACAATTTGCTTGTCCTTTTTTTGATTTAGAAAGCCCCAAATTTTTAATCCGCAAAAACGGCAAAGGCATCAAAATCGTGGCTAGTTTTTTTTATACAATTTATCGCTTACCGATTTATCTTGCTGCAATTAAAAAAGTAAAAAAAATTATTAATGATTTGCAGCCTGATGCCGTAATTAATTTTTATGAACCGCTAGCCGGAAATTATTATCACGTTTTTAAAGATAAACGGCCGATGTTCTGCTTGGGCCACCAGTTTTTCATTAACCACCCCGCTTTTAAAAACCCAGAAATAAATTTTCTAAATAAAATATTCTTTAGATTATATAATTATTTAACCGCCGGACCGCGGGCTACTAAAATCGCCTTATCCTTCACTGAGGAAATTGATTTGCCGCAAAAAAATCTTTTTGTCTGTCCACCCCTAATCCGAGAGGTGATTAAAAATAGCCCTAGCAGTAATCAAAATTTTATTTTGGCCTATATATTAGTATCCGGCTATTCGGAAGAAATAATTACTTGGAGCCAAAAACATCCCGACCATCAAGTTGAAGCTTTTTGGGATAAGCACGAACAAGCAGAAACTCATTTCGGAAAAAATTTAACCTTTCATTATTTAAATGGCCAAAAATTTATTGAACGCCTAAGTAATTGTTCCGCCTATGTAACCACTGGCGGCTTTGACTCTATTTGCGAGGCGGCTTATCTGCAAAAAAACATTTTAATGATTCCCACTCAAAATCATTTTGAACAAAAAAGTAATGCCGCTGACGCTAAACGTGCCGGAATTGCCATTAGCGCTAAACATTTCGATATTTCTTTAGTGCTTGATGAACAAACAAAAACCCATTCTTTGACAGCCCTACAGACTTTTAAAAAATGGGTTGATGACTATGATGATAAACTAATTAATATTTTGGAAGGCAAAGAAGATCAACGGGTTTAATTTTTAACACTCGGCTTAAATAATTCGGAAGCAATGCGCCAGTATTCTGGATTGCCAAATTTCTTTTGGAAATACCACCACTCTGAACCCCAAAAATAAATTCGTTCCGGTTTCAAATTAATAGCATATTGAATGTTAGCTTTAAATTGATCGATGCTCATCGATCTTTTTATTTGCTTTTCGGTAAGTTGCGTCATATTTCCTTGTGCTACCCAGGGCTCTGCTTGAAGCTCGGCAACCATAAAATTTTCTGGCTTTATCCCAGCCAACTTGGCCTTCCAAGTATAATAAGAAGTGGGGAAAGGATATTTCAAAAAACCAAACCAGCTATTATAAACCGTGCGGTATAAAGTGCTGCCAAAAATATCACCAATTTTCGCTTCCCGGCTCCAAGTTCCTAACTCTCCGGAAGCGGTCACAATAATTTTTCGGCTATCAAGCGAACGGACAATTCCTACCTCTTGTTCTAAAAACCCGGAATCAAAAGACGGGCAGACGCCAAAAGTTCCCAAAAAAGCCTCATTTTCTACCTGCCAATATTCAATATTAGGATTATCCTTGTAACGATTAACGACTTCTTTAATCATTTTTAAAGTAGATACCCGGGCTCCAATATCACTCTTTAAATTTATCCAGGCAGGAGCATGACATTCCGGCCAACGCGGAATGCGGCGACCAATGCTTATAATAAACTTAACGTCCCGCTTACCGCCTTCGGCTAAAATATAATCGTAATCAGCAAAATCAAAAACCCCCTCTTCTTTTTCAATCTCGTCCCAATATACCGGAATGCGGATTTGCTTAACTCCCAAATCGTCGATGGTCGCTAAATATACTTCCTTCCAATCAAGATCCAACTCCCGAGAAAATTTAGTGGAAAACGTTGTCCCAAATAAACTGGGGTCGGCTTGAAGATCTATTTTCTTAGGATAATAGTTAGCTAGTTTAAAAATATAAACCAAAAATAACAACAAAATTCCTAAACCGATAAACCAAAACATAGATTTAAATTTTCGCTTCTGAAGCGTATTCTTCGAAGAATTATTAATAGAGGGCTTATTAATAGGAGAATTATTAATTTGGGGTTTAAGCATATTTGACAAGGGAAATTAATTAAAAAATGTTAAAAAATATAAGCCGAGAGCAATAATAAATACAGCGGCAAACTTATGCAAAATAATTCGCCAAGAAAAAGTCTCTTTCAAAAGCTTAGGAGCTAAGACTGCTAAAACAGCGCTAATAACCAGTAAGAAAGCGTACTGGACTCCTTGAAGCGCATTAACAATCGCCACTGAACCTAAAAAGATGGCGTAATTTTGCAAAATAAATCCTGAAGCTCCGAGAATCTGATTAAAAACAACCAAATTTTTATTTTTATTAGGACTGGACTTACTAAATAAATCACGAATGGCTTGCCGATCATGGCGATTCAACAAAAATAACATTACAAATAGCGCCGCCCCGATTCTAGTCCAAACAAAAGCGCTTAGAAACGGCTGGCTAGTGTAAGCAAATTTAGTCGCAATAAAATAACTAGAATAGGCAAACGCCGATAACAGCGCAAAAAGCAGGCCACCGCTATGGAGATTAACGCCTAATTTTAATTTTTTCATTACTCTAGTTAGAAAGCTTCGGTTTTGCGGTAAAAAAGAAATAACCAAAACTCCTAACAATAGAAAAAACATTCCTAACCACTGATTGAGCGAATAAGTTTCTTTGAAGAACAAAATCGAAAAACCGATAGAGAAAATTGGCGTTAAGCCGCCAACAAAAACTAAAATTCGAGCCGCTTCCCCTCTTCTTAAAGCCTCATAGAGGAACCAGAGGGCAGTCGCAAAAATAGCACCTGCAAATAAATTAAAGAAAAATAAAAAAGTTCCCGGCCATTTCAGAACCCAAGGAGCAATCACAATTACAATCGCGCCCAAAGTACAGGCCACAAAAGCATAGGCCTTACTGTTCTTCAAAACGTTATCAACTAAAAACTTGTCCAATAAATTAGCGATTGCTAAAAATAGATACGCGCCCAGCGCTACCGGCAACCAAGTCATAAGTTATTTCTTTTTTAATAATATTTTTTCAATGGCGTAGGCACCCAGATTATTGGCATTAAGGAATCCATCAACGGCCGCGCGCGCTAACCTTCCGGAAGCCAACAAGTCAGGCAGCCACTCATCAACGAATTCCGCCTCCGGACTATCAATCCCGGCACCGATATTAAGCAGCCATTCACGATTAAAATCTTCCTGGCTACCAACTGGGGTCGACATAATAATCGGTAAGCCCAAAGCGGCATAAAAAGATAACTCTGAAGGTTTGGTCCATAGAACATCTGTTTCCCTTAAAGCCAGATTAAACATCTTAAAATACTTTAGCTTATCGGGAGCAAAAATTACTTTAACTCCATTGCCTTCTTTTAATTGGTTAATTTTAATATGTTCTTGAAAATAATTTTTAATTTCCAAGCGATTGCCCGCAATCAAATTAAGATTAATTTTTTTAGCCTTAATGCCCGCAGCTAATTTTTTTAAAATTAAAGCGCCAATCTCTTTTTGCGCGCCGGCGCCACCAACAGCAAACATCAAAGTTAGGGGGCGCTTGCTGGTATTTTTTTTAAATTTAAGAGCAGAAATTAAAGGCTTATACGTCGTTAAATACTTTCCCGATGGATCCAGGCGGCTGATACGAGCTCCGAGATCTTGTTTGGCAATTTCTTGATGCAATCCAACATTTTCTTTAGGCAAATGAAAACCGGAAACAATAATATTTTCCGGTTTTACGCCGTACATTAAAAATCGAAGTCTTACTTTTTCGCTAGGCACTAAAAATTTAGTTTTACTAAGCGCGGGATGAAGCGGCGCCCAAGCGCGTGAAGCATCAGTATCACAAATAATGCAATAAATATCGCCTTGATAATTATAATATTCCGCAATATAAGCGGCCACAAAAAAAGTAGTAACAAAGGGCAGCTTATTTTTGTTAAGCTTTTCGATTAAAGCTTTACCTAGGCCCTTTTTAATAAACTTAAAAAAGTATTCCTGCTGAACTGTCGGCCGTGAAAGATCGCGAAAAGGATAGAAGTCATGAATTTTTTGAAAAGCGTCCATCACCGCGAAAACGGCTGAACCAAAAACGGGGATTTTATTCAAACGAGAAATTTTTTCATAAGAGCGCAGACTATCAATCCAATACTTTTTCTCCCAATCA
This sequence comes from Patescibacteria group bacterium, assembly GCA_041664445.1. GTDB lineage: Bacteria > Patescibacteriota > Patescibacteriia > Patescibacteriales > UBA12465 > UBA12465. The sequence continues at coordinate 36,726 of JBAYKT010000013.1, forward strand.
GCTATACCCGGATAATCGTTGATAGTAATTACTTCCCCGCCGCTTAAATCTAAGAGCGGATAGGCGGCGCGCTGATGACCATAGCCCATGTCGGCGGCCACTAAATTTATTTTTTTAAGCCCCATATAAAATAAAGATATAAAATTATTTATATCTTTATTATAGCAGTTAAGCCTTCATTTGAATATGTTGATAAGCCATTAAAGCCGCGGTGGTTGCTTCTCCCATGGCAACCGTTATCTGCTTAAACGTGCAATCGGTCACGTCGCCGGCGGCAAAGAGACCCGGCGTTTTCGTTTCCATATTTTTATTGACAATAATTTGGTTCTTTTCGTTGCGTTCTACAAATTCGCCAACTAAATCCGTACTGGCGATGCGGCCGACTTCCACGAAGACCCCATCCAACGCAATCTCTCGTTCGACGTTTGTTTGCCTATCGGAAACAATAATTTTTTCTACTTTTCCCTCGCCAGTAATATTCTTAATTTCTGAGTTTAGGATTATTTCTACATTTTCTCGACCCTTAACCTCATCTAGCAAAGTATCAAAGGCTTTAAAAGCATCATTACGATGAATAAGGTAAACCTGGGTCGCTATTTTAGACATCAGCTCGGCGGCATCAAGCGCGGAGTTGCCGCCGCCGATAACAGCAACGCGTTTATTCTTATAAAAAGGACCGTCACAATTAGCGCAGTAAGAAACTCCTTGCCCATTAAATTCAATTTCTCCGGGAACAGCTAAACGACGCGGGGAAAGACCCATTGCCACAATTACCGTTTTAGTGGTAAATGATTCCCGACTAGTATACAAAATAAAGGTTCCGTCTTCAGCTTTTTCAATCCGCTTCACTTCATCATCCTTAAATTCAACGCCGGCCTTTTCGGTTTGTTGTTTAATCCTTTGAATCAGCTCAAAACTCTTAATCATTTCGAAACCGGGATAATTTTCGATTTCATTGGCCCAAACTAACTGACCGCCAACTTCTTTGCCGATGATTAAAGTTTTCATTTCCCTTCTAACCGCGAAAATACCTGCGGTCATTCCGGCCGGGCCGGAGCCAATAATTATAACGTCATACATAAAACAAGGAATACCGCCATTGAAACGGTGAAAATTAATTAATGATAACTTTATTATAAAGTTTTTATATATTAAAAGCAAACCTCAAGTCGTAGAAACATACGACCAAACAAATAGGTAAAATTAGTAAAATCAGGCAGCATAATAACATGTTATCCACAAGTTTATCACTGAAATATTTTATTTAATATTAGCCAAATAAAAAAGAAGAGTCCACATTTTTGTGGACTTTTCCTCTTTTTTTATAATCGCGTTAAAATCTGTTCTAGTAAGCAGTAATTATCTCAAAATATCCAAAATCACATTTAAAATAATATCATATTTCGGTAAACCAGAATCACCAGAAAAATGCCCCTGCTGGTGCTCAATAATTATTTTCGATTCTAGTATATTTTGAAAATCATGAACATTATCCATGGGGACATAAGGATCATTATCGGAAAAAATAGCGGCGCTGCTTAACAAATGTTTTTTAATAGAAACTAAATCCAAAGATGAGTCCAGCCACTCCTTTATAATATTACGTGATAAATTATCACTTCCCATGTTTGTTAACCTTTTAAAAAACCCGGCTACAAAAACAGCCCCGCCAGAAACTTCAGTCTCTGATAATGAGCTCAAATAACGAACAATTGCTTGGCAACCAATACTATGGCCAACAAAAAAGGTATTTTTATCTATCTTCCCTACTTCCTTATTAATAGCGGCTACCCAAGCTTCAATCCGCGGCTCATTAGTATTTGGCATTTGTAAGGGAAAAACTTCAAAACCTCTTAGCATTAACTCTTCTTTTAACCAACCCAACCAACCTTCATTAGCCCTGCCGCCCCAGCCATGAACTATAAATATTCTTTTTGGCATATTTATTTTTTACTTTATTTTTGAATAATCATTATTAATAACTATTGGCTGCATAGCTTCAAGCTCATCGCGATAACCTAACGCGGGGATATTATTTAATAAATAGATTGTTTTATTTAAAACAAAAGCAAATCCCATTTCCAAAAAAGCATTTCCGCCGATATAGCCATCGATATCGTTTAAAGTATCGTTAATAACCAAAATAGCATCACTATCTGCAATTTTATGATAATAGCCCCTAATCAAATCGTTATTAACCTTATTCTTAACAGATTCGCTATGAATGTGATCGGAAGTATTCATCGCAGCATATTCCTCGGTGTGACGCGGTAAAATAAGCTCGTGCCCCAAAGCCTCGAGTTTAGTCTTGGCATCAATCATTTTTTTAGAAAGCTTCATACTTCCACAAATGACTATTTTCATATTATCAATAATTAACAATTATGCTCACTCTTATATTATATGCCGCTCAAAAAATAAGTAAATAAAAACTCTGCCTTAACAGAGTTTTTATGTTTGTGGACCATAAGGGACTTGAACCCTTGACCTCTTCCATGCCATGGAAGCGCTCTAGCCAACTGAGCTAATGGCCCATAATTATTTTATTGTTCCTTAAGGAACATTTTATTTTAATTTTAAATTTTCTTTATTAATCCTTCATCTACTGTGTCTAGCAATAAATAAAATCAGTAAATATCCCTAAAGCTACTATAAAAGTATAGCTAATCTATATTTATTGTCAAGGGAAGGGGAATAACAATATTATAAATTATTGTCAATACCTTGACAATAAACAATAAATATATCAACTATGTGTTCCCACCAGGAGTCGAACCTGGATCTAGAACTTAGGAGGTTCTTGTTCTATCCATTGAACCATGGGAACCGTAAACAGGATAATCTGGCGGGAATAATAATCACTAATAAATTAACCTGACTTCATCTTATACTAAAACTTTCAGTTTTTCAAATATTTTCTTTGACAAGCCGGTAATATTAAACTAAAATGAAAAGCAGTTAGACTATTATTCACCTTTAAACATATGTTCAACAGGGAAAACAAGCTGGAAAAATTCAAAGATGCAGAAACCGTTATCGGCGCCTCCATCAAAGTTAAGGGAAACTTTCACGGGCAGGGAAACATTATTATTGAGGGCTCCTTAGAAGGCTCTTTAAAAACCGATGCGAGTATTTTCATCGGCGAAAAAGCTAAAGTTGTCGCCAGTGTTGAAGCCAGAGATTTAATTGTTAATGGAGAAATAAAAGGGAACGTCAGTATAAAAAACTATTTATCACTCGGGAGCACTGCTAAAATAAATGGCGATATTCAATACGGGGAGCTGTCCATTGAAAAAGGAGCAACTATCAACGGTCAATTATTATCCACCGGGCCAGCAGGAAAAAAAATAAACGAAAAAGAAGAAGAGCGTGAAAATAAATTAAAGGAAGAAGAGTAATCGTCTATCCAAAAAACCGCTATGCACGTTTATATTTATGATGACTATTTGAATAAAAGTAAGTATAGCAAGGCCGTAAACCGCATGGAAATCAGGTTAACCGACTTAGGATTAAATGGAAAAATCATCCGTCTGGGCGGCATTAAAAACATCAAGGGAACTATTCAAAACGAAATCAAATTAGGAGCTAAAACTATAGTCGCTGTCGGCAATAATCAAACAGTTAATAAAATAATTGGGGCAATTATTGATACCGATGTCTATGGCGACTTCCAGAGAAAAACTTTACTAGGGATTATCCCGATTGGCAATGATAATTCCATTGCAGCCTCTTTCGGTATTAAAAATGAAGAAGAGGCCTGCAATATTTTATTAGCTCGCCGCATAGAAAAAATAGACTTAGGTCTTGTTGGCGACCGTTATTTTTTAAATGAAGCCACAATTGAAAGCTTAGGAACAACAATTGATTTAGGGGATTACTCGCTAGAAATTGAGGATAAGGGAACAGTTAGAATCGTAAACTTATTGAGTGATAAGGCTAATCTAATCGGTTCCAACCCCCATGACGGACTTCTCGATCTTATTATTAACACCAGAAAGAAGGACCAGACCCTTTTAAAATTAAATAAATTTGTAATTACAAACGCCAGTGAACAATTATTAATTGATGGCGTAATTGAAGTAAAGACACCGGCGGAAATTAGCGTTGACCGGGATAAAGTCAGTGTAATCGTGGGCCGAGACCGTCTTTTCCAATAAAAAAGACCGACTTAAACGGGGAGGCAAAAAAACTTCTTCTAGGGACTTTCGAGCTAAAAAGCCAGAAAATCCTAGGAAGAACGTTCCTATGCTTGTCGTGCCTGTCCCGTTTAA
>JBAYKT010000014.1:0-26341 GCA_041664445.1 Patescibacteria group bacterium
TTAAAAACAATTGGAGAGGTGGCTGAGCGGTCGAAAGCGGCAGGTTGCTAACCTGTTATAGGAGTCTAACTTCTATCCGGGGTTCGAATCCCCGCCTCTCCGCGTACAAAATAAAACAACCAAATTGGTTGTTTTATTTTGTATTTGGGAAGGGGATTCGAACAGGTTGGAAGCGAGACGCGAGTTGAAGCGGAAGCCGAAACGAGTGGACGAGCGTCGGACGATATGTTGGGAGCATATCGGACGCCAACCCAGGACAAGTGAGCTTTTTGCATTATGGCAAAAAGCGAGCGCGATAAATCCCCGCCTTCTTTTTATTTTTAAGTTTTATCTATAGTTTATCTTTAGTTTGTTATAGTAAAATCATAAAATACATTATGGATAAACAGCAAACACAAGACATAATAGAAATGCCAAGCGAACGGATTATCGGTCGTATATTTTTAATTAGAGGAAGAAAAGTAATGGTAGACAGAGATCTGGCCGCGCTTTATGGGGTTAAGACTATGGTGCTTAATCAAGCTGTTAAAAGAAATATAAATCGTTTTCCTTCGGATTTCATGTTTCAGCTTAATAAGGAGGAGGCATCTTATTTGAAATCACAAATTGTGATATCAAGATTCAATAGCAAAAAACCAAATAACTCGAAGTCACAAATTGTGACTTCAAGTTGGGGTGGGACGAGAAAATCTCCCCTAGTTTTTACCGAGCACGGCATAGCGATGCTCTCTGGTGTTTTAAATAGCTCTAAAGCCATACAAGTAAATATTCAAATTATTAGAACATTTATTAAGCTCAGGATGTTAATAGTTGATAATAAGAATTTGTGGGAAAAAATAGAAATATTGGAGAAAAAATATGATAAAGAAATTAGCGATATTTTTGATGTGTTAAGGACTTTACTTATCCAACAAGATGTTCCGAAAGAAGAGATAGGTTTTAAAACTGAAAATTAAAATAAAAATGCCCCCGGTTTTTAAGTGGAGGCGTTTTTAAAAGTTCAATTTAGTTTAGCTGTTTTTAGTTCGCTGACTTTTGTATAACCCTTATCCAGCCAGAGGACATTACTTTTTCCGTAATAGAGCAGGCACATTTTTTCTGGATTTTTTTTGACCTTTTCTCTAAATTTCTCAGTCCAAGTGGAAAGGTCAACCAGTGTTGATAATTCGCTGGCAGGCACGATGTGAATTTCGTTGCTCTTAGGTCGATGCTGGCCGTCAAAAATGTAAGGTGCTTCGTAAATAGTTTTGTCTTCAAGTTTGATTTTTTTGTCCCCATAAAGACAAGAGGTAATGGTACGAGTGCCAAATTGTAAATAGATATACAAGAAAGACCTGTCCGCCTGGATGGCGTTTTTTTGTTCTAGCTCTAAAACAAAAAGCTCTTCGGCCTTTTTGTTCTTGAAGGGAACAACCGTGATGTTTGCAGATCCGCCGGAAATGTTTTGAACCACCATCACTAATCGGTTTTTTTCTTTAATTATTTTCATCTCCTTTTTGGAAATAATTCTTCTGCCCAATTCTTTGGACATACCTGGTTGGATGCACATAATCTATGATTTTTAGTTAGACAAATTGTTAAGATACTCGATTTAAATTATCAATAATCTGCTGATTTGTCAAAAGATAGCGTATTTGTCCGTATTTTTTATGTTTTAGCCATTATTTTTATAATTTTATTTTATATTGGTATGGCATTAAAATTTATCTTGACCACCAAGTTCCTGCCTGTTATCATTAAATAATCAACTTTATTTTTTATGTTTTATCCCTTACAATTATTGGCTGACTATTTAACTTACTCTATTTTTAATATTGCCGCAGGTTCCTTGCTGGGTCAGGCGCTTAATTTTTTTATTTTTGATACTTTAAAAATATTTGTTTTATTGTTCGTCATCATTTTTCTGGTCTCCTTTATCCGGACCTATCTGCCACCTCATAAAGTTCGCTCATTTATCGCCAATAAAAATAAACTAACCGGCCATATTTTAGCTTCTTTATTAGGGATTGTGACTCCATTCTGTTCCTGCTCAGCTGTGCCTTTATTTTTAGGATTTGTGGAAGCGGGAGTGCCGCTCGGTGTTACCATCTCTTTTTTGATTGCCTCGCCGATGATTAACGAAGTTGCCTTGGTTTTATTGTTTGGTTTATTCGGTTGGAAAATCTCCTTACTCTATGTTTTTAGCGGCTTGCTTATTGCCATCATCTCCGGTTTATTAATTGGTCGTTTGAAAGTCGAAAATTTGGTGGCCGATTTTGTTTGGCAGAATAAATCGCAGACAAATAATACCCCTGAAATTAAAAAGAGTCGCCAAGAAAGAATTAATTATGCCTTAAGCTACACTTTAGATATTTTCCGACGCGTTTGGTTGTTTGTTGTTATTGGTGTCGCGATTGGCGCTTGGATTCACGGTTATGTCCCTGCTAATTTTTTGGTTTCCTATGCCGGCGCTAATAATTGGTATGCCGTGCCGCTAGCGACGCTAATCGGAATCCCATTATATTCTAATGCGGCCGGAGTTATCCCTCTAGTTAGCGCTTTAACCGAGAAGGGTTTGGCTTTGGGAACAACTTTAGCTTTTATGATGGCAGTGACTGCTTTATCTCTTCCAGAATTTATGATTCTGAAGAAAGTTATGAAGACTAAATTGATTATTATTTTTGCGACCATCGTCGGCCTGGGCATTATGTTCACTGGTTATTTATTTAATTTTATTTTAAAATAGGCCAAAACAATCAGATGCCATATTAGAAAACACCGGAAGTTTGTTATTTGGCAGTTTATTACCTTGATGAGCCATGATATAATATTAATTACTTATGACAAAATATATTCTTAATTCCGGCGGCTTAAGACGCCATCCGGAAAAAGCCAAAGAGTTTAATTTAGAAGTCGTTAAAGGGTTGGGAAATTCACCTTTGATTTTATTTTGTTTTTTTGCTACACCGCGTGAGCGCTGGGAGGAAAAATTTGCTGACTATTCCGGCCGTTTTTTAGAGTCTATGCCTGCTGGCGTCGCTCCAAAAATTGAATTGGCCCTTCCAGAAAAATTCGTCGATCAATTAAAAAATAGTGACGCGGTTATAATCAACGGCGGGGACGATAATTTATTACTCCATTATTTAAAGCAATATGATTTGCCGGCCGCCTGGCAAGGCAAAGTCGTTGCCGGCAGTTCGGCTGGTTCAGACGCTTTAGTTAAACATTTCTGGACTTGTGATTGGCGCAAGTGTTTGGATGGGCTTGGTATTCTGCCGATTAAATTTATTCCTCATTATAAATCTGGATTTGGCGATAATGACCCTCGGGGCTCAATAAATTGGAGCCTAGCTTATCAAGAATTAATTGAATATGGTGATCAGTCTTTGCCCATCCATGCCCTGGAAGAGGGCGATTTTGTGGTAATTGAAATATTTTAAAATATAGGATTGTGTTATAATAGATAAGCAGTTTATAATTAATATATGTTTATTCAAGCAAAAGCCCTAACTATCAGCCGCGCTAATGTTTTTACACTGGCACAATTTTTGGTTTTGCTATCAGCCGCTATTTTTGCGCCTTTAGCCCACAGTCAAATAATTACCGGTTCCATAGTTAACGCGACTTTATTTATAGCCGCCGCGACCCTGGGTTTGGAGGGGGCGATTATGATTGGCATTTTACCTAGTTTTTTTGCGCTGTTAGCCGGAACCTTGCCGCTGCCGCTCGCGCCGCTCATCCCGTTTATAATTTTGAGTAATGCAGTTTTGATTATCACTTTTGTTTATTTAAAGAAAACAAATTATTGGCTAAAGATGATAGCCGCCGCTAGTTTTAAATTTATTTTTTTATCAGTAATATCTTTAGCGGTTATTAAATTATTGTTTTCCGGTAAAATTGCACTGGCCGCCGCCACAATGCTTAGCTGGCCGCAGCTTTTAACAGCTTTAATCGGCGGAATTTTGGCTTATACTGTTTTACAGAGTCGTAAATTATTAAAATAGTTATGAAAATATGCTAAATAATCATCGTCTGACAACTTGGTCCGGATTTATATCGGATGAAAGTTTTAACCGATAAGGCGCGGATTGTTTTTTATTTGCATCCCCGCCTTATCAGCGGGTTTTTTGTTTGTCTAAATTAGTTTAATAGTTAAATTAAAATTATGGAAAATATTTCCGAGAAACATGCTAAAAAAATACTAATTGCCCTCGCTTTGTATCTGACCTCACTTTTGGCGGCCAATACTTTAGGCTTGAAGATGATGCCGTTCTTTTTTAATTCCCATTTATCGGTGGCTGTTTTTTCTTTCCCGGTGGTTTTTCTGATGACCGATGTTATTGGAGAAGTTTATGGGCGTAAAATCGCTAAATTATTTGTGCTTGCCGGCTTTATCAGCACCGCCTTGTTTATTGCTTATTCCTTTCTATCGCTCGCCTTACCGTGGTCGCCGGATGGGAATTGGTTAAAGGATGGTTACGGCCAAGTTTTTGGAACTTCTATTCGTTTAGCCATTGCTTCTTTGGCTGCCTTCTTAATTGCGGAATATCAGGACGTTTTGTCGTTTTTCTTTTTCAAGGAAAAGATGGGAATAAAAGTTTTTTGGTTACGTTCCTTGCTTTCCAATTTGTGGTCTCAATTTTTTGATTCCGCAGTGTTTATGGTAATTGCTTTCGCCGGCATTTATTCATTTAAAACCATGATGAGTATTATTATTTCTTGGTGGCTGTTCAAGGTTATTATGGGCGCGCTCTATACGCCCTTATCTTATGTCGGCATTTATTTATTAAAAGGGAGGCAAGCAAAATAATATGATAGTTAAAGCAATCAAAACTAAAATATTTAAAGAGGGCGATGATTTATTTTCTTTTATTATCCAACATCTTAAAAAAATTCCCGAGGCCGCAGTCTTAATAGTTACTTCAAAAATTGTTTCTTTGTCTGAAGGGCGAGTTGTTGATTATCAGGGAGAGGCGGCTAAGATTGAGCTTATTAAAGCAGAAAGTGATTTAGCGATTCCAACCAAATCTGTTTGGCTGACAGTTAAAGATAAGATGGTCATGGCCTCGGCGGGGATAGATGAATCCAATGCGGACGGGAAATTAATTTTACTGCCCAAAGATAGTTTCAAGACGGCCGCTACTTTACGTCTCAAATTAAAAAAACAATTTAAGCTTAAACAGCTGGGAGTAATTATTACCGACAGTCGCACCATTCCGCTTCGAGCGGGAACAACCGGAGTATCTTTGGGGTATGCCGGTCTTCAGGGGCTAAAGCAATATCGTGGTCAAAAGGATATTTTTGGTCGTAAATTTGAATTTGCTCGCGTGAGCGTTGTTGATAGCTTGGCGGCGGCTGCAGTTTTAGAAATGGGAGAAGGGAATGAATGCCAACCGCTCGCCTTAATTAAAGAAGCACCGCTAAAATTTCAAAATCAAATAAATCGCCATGAATTGGATATTGATATTGAAGAAGATATGTATGCGCCTTTTTTTGCTAAGGCCGGTAGGTAATTGAGATTTTACTTTTTTCCGTTAAGCCCTTAAAATGGTTACATGGAAATAAATAAGCGCTTAGTCGAAATTGATCCTTCGCGCGGCTCTGTTTATCAAATGCTGGACTATGTTCAGGCAGAGACGCAGATAAAATTAATTCAGCAAGAAACTGAGAACCTTTTTTTATTTAAAACCGCGCTTTATATCGACAGCCTTTATAATTATGCTCATGTATTAGGCGATAAATTTGGAACGGATGATTTAGAGAAAATAAAAAAATTTTTTGGCGGAGATAATTTTCGCGTTAAGACTTTGGCTGATAAAATTTTTGCTGATATTTTGTTAAACGACGGTTTTACTCTTCGCGATAGCGGCTATGCTATGCGCGCTACCGGTTTGAAAAATTTAAATATTGACTATTGTTTGCCAAGCGGAGTAAAAATAGAAGCGGTCACGACTGATTTAGCTTGGGAACATTTTCGAGCAATTTTTTCTGAGGCTTTTGATAAAACAACTGATGAGTTTGATAAGAAGTTCGGTTTTTTAAAAAAGTTTGTTTTAGACCAGCAAGAAAAACATCTGAATTTCTTTTTGCTTTATGAGAATGGGGTTCCGGTTTCGAGCGGCGGCTATTATGCTTTTAATAATTTTTCCATCGAAAATATTGGGACTCTGAAAATAGCTCGCGGTCGGGGTTATGCCGGATTAATGGTTCGTTTTTTGTTGAATGAAGCACGGCTTCTAGGTTATGATTCCGCCTGTCTTGTCGGTTCCGAGGAAGCGGTCGCTATCTACCAGAAAGCCGGTTTGGAAATTTTGTCTAAAACTAACACTTTTATTAATTTTTAAAATTATGTGCGGCATTGTCGGTTACTTAGGAAAAAAATCAGCCACCCCTATTTTACTATCGGGTCTTAAAAGATTGGAATATCGCGGTTATGATAGCGCTGGAATTTGTGTTTTAGAAAAGGGTGCATTGAAAACTTTTAAAAAAGAAGGGCCGATTAAAATGCTGGCCGCGGAACTGGATAAGCAAAGTTTAAATAGCCAAATCGGTATTGCGCATACGCGCTGGGCAACGCATGGCCAACCTAATGAAACTAACGCGCATCCACATTACGATTGTCAACATAATATCGCCGTGGTTCATAATGGGATTATAGAAAATTTTGAAGGTTTGAAAATTTTATTGGAAAAAGAAGGTCATAAAATTGTTTCCGAAACTGATTCGGAAATTATTGCCCATCTGATTGAAAAATTTTATCAAGGTAATTTAGAGCAAGCAGTTTTAGAAGCTGTTAAACTATTGGAAGGGACTTTTGGTTTAGCCGTTATCGCGGCTAACGAACATAAATTGGTGGCTGCCCGCCGCGGCTCGCCATTAATTTTAGGTATTGGCCCGGATGAAATATTTATTGCTTCCGATGCTTCGGCAATTATTGAATATACTAACCAAGTCGTCTATTTAGAGGATAATGAAATAGCCACCATTACCGATGACGGCTATGATGTTAAAAGTTTGGATGGCCATAATGCTAATAACCAGGTTACCGAAATTAAATGGACGATTGAAGAAATTGAGAAGGGCGGTTTTGAACATTTTATGCTTAAAGAAATCTTTGAGCAGCCAAAAACCATTGCCAATGCTCTGCGGGGAAGAATTAAAGACGGCAAAATAAAACTCTCGGTTAATTTTGATGCCAAAAAGATAGATAAGATTATTATTACCGCTTGTGGTACCAGTTGGCATTCAGCTTTAATTGGTAAATATTTGTTGGAGAGAATTGCTGGCATACCAACGGAAGTTGACTATGCTTCTGAATTTCGATATCGCCATCCGATTGTCCGTGATAACAATTTATTGATTGTTATTTCTCAATCAGGGGAAACAGCCGACACCTTGGCGGCCTTACGAGAAACTAAAAATTGCCAAACTTTAGGAATCATCAATAGTGTTGGTTCTACTATAGCGCGCGAAGTTAAGTCCGGAATTTATTTGCATGCCGGGCCGGAAATCGGTGTCGCCAGCACTAAGGCCTTTACTTCCCAGGTGGCATCTTTAATTTTACTTGCTCTCTATATTAAAGAACAAATAAGCGGGGAACTTAATCAAGTTCTTAGTGATGAATTATTAACCATCTCCGAAAAAATTCAAACTATTTTAGACCAAGCGGAAAATATTAAAGTAATTTCTCAAAATTTTGTGAGCGCCAAAAATCTTTTATACTTAGGCCGAGGAATTAATTTTCCAGTCGCGTTGGAAGGAGCTTTAAAATTAAAAGAAGTTTCTTATATTCATGCCGAGGGTTATCCTGCGGCGGAAATGAAGCACGGTCCAATCGCGCTGATTGATAAAAATATGTTTGTTGTCTTTATCGTTAATCACGGTCCGATTTTTGAAAAGATTATCAGCAATATGCAGGAAGTTAGAGCGCGCGGCGGCCGCATCATTGCTATTACCGACGTTAAAGACGCCGCGGTTGAAAAATTATCTGAGTTTATTATTACCGTCCCCAGTGTTTCTGAGGAATTGTCGCCACTTGTGAATATTATCCCCCTGCAGCTAATGTCCTATTACGTAGCTAGTGCTAATGGGATTAATGTTGATAAACCGAGAAATTTAGCTAAATCGGTTACGGTTGAATAAAGGTTTAATTTAGCTTTTATTTGCATTTTTTTAAGAAATCAGTAAAATAAAACCAGTAGTCATTAGGAGAGGTGCCAGAGCGGTCGAATGGAACAGTCTTGAAAACTGTCGTCGGTGCAAGCTGACCGTGGGTTCGAATCCCACCCTCTCCGCGTACAAAATAAAACAACCAGATTGGTTGTTTTATTTTGTATTTGAAGGGGATTCGAACAGGTTGGAAGCGAGACGTGAGTTGAGGCGGAAGCCGAAACGAGCAAGCGAGCGTCGGACGATATGCTGGGAGCATATCGGACGCCAACCCAGGACAAGTGAGCTTTTTGCATTCTGGCAAAAAGCGAGCGCGATAAATCCCACCCTCTCCGCAGATTAAAAATAGCTCTAATTTTAGAGCTATTTTTTGTTAGGGAGCTTGTCGCTTTGGAATGGCGTGATATAATTAGTATATAATATTTTAAATTTATGAAAAAAGTAAAAATATTAATAATTTTTGTGATATGTATGGTTATGGTCATTATCGGCTATATGTATTTTAGTAAAACTTATATATTTAGTTGCTATGATTGTGGTGCGGGTGGATGGCAAGCAATGGACATGGCTAATAAATGCGAGGAAGCTAATTTTACGAGGGAAGGATTTAAAAAATGCCTTATGGGTTTTAATTTTTCAGATGTTCAACAAGACACTAGTATTGATGAATTTAAAGAAGGGTATATTGAAATTGGGGGGTCGACCATTTTACAGACTATTACAGAAAAAGCTATAAAAGTTTTTATTTATCATCAATGGGCAATTGATAAGGACGGGAGATTATATATATTATCGCAATTAGGTTGAGAATTTATTTTTGAAATTAAGTTATAAATCACAAAACCATTCCAATATCGTCCCACCCTCTCCGCGTGCGCTATAAAATCGCCATTTTGGCGATTTTTTGTTATAATTTTTATATAAAATTAATATTGTTATTATGATAAAAAATATTATAAAATTAATTGCAGTACTCGTATTAGTAATCGGTATATATTTTGTTTTAGTTTTTTCAGGTGTCATTAAAAATTATTCAGGATTAGAAGCTTTGACTAATTGGAGGTATAAAAGAGTCCTCGATCCTGAAGCTGTTAATGATAAAATCTATAATTTAGCAGATATTCAAGAATATTTAGATAAAGCTAAACAGGAACCTGAGCGCACGCAAGTAGTTAACCTCGAAACCTTAGAAATGCCGCAAAATTTTATTAGTAGCAGTATGGGCATAGGTGACTTAAGCGGTAAGAGTGATAATATTTATTTACGGTTTGATCGACAAATTATTGGTAACGAATCATTAGAGAATTTTAATAAATATTCAATACCTGAACAAACGGCACTCAATATAAAATTAAAAGATGGTGGCCAGATTTCGCTTAGCGATGAGGCGGTTTGGGATAATATTAAAATATTCTTTAACAAGTATGAGGATGGAATTTTAACTGGAGTTCTAGTTACAAAACCATCGGCTTCTTTCTCTTGGGCTAGCGATAATTCCCCGAATACAAAATGTATGACTGGTGATATGATAGGCATTTGTCAAACTAGCAGGCCTATAGATTTAAATTTAATAGTCAATTTTAAAGTTATGGTTGAATAACCGTTCCAACATTGTCCTACCCTCTCCGCGTACTAAAAATAGCCCTATTTTAGGACTATTTTTATATAGGGTTTATTTTCTTATTTCTCGTTTAATTATTTTCTACAAATTTTTTAAAATTCTCAAGTATTGTACTCCAGCCAGATTTCTGAGCATCTTCACTATTAATTTCTTCTGGAGAGAATTTCTCTTCTATTTTTGTAGTCCCATTTCCTAAATCTGTAAAAATAATTTCACACTCTCTATTTTTATTTTCACCATCCAGTTTATCCATAATGTATTTTATTTTGTTAAACTCCACAATATCAGTGTATGTGCCAGTAAAGTCAAAAGATTCACGGCCATCTTTTGATGACATCCTGGTTAAAAATCTGCCGCCGACTTTCAAATCATTTTCGGCATACGGACAATGCCAGGTGTTACTAGCGAATGCCCAGCCCTTGATACTTTCAGTGGCGCTCCAGTGTTTCCAGACCTTTTCAATATCTGCATTTATTATTGTTTCTATTTCTATTTTTAACATATAAATATTATTAATTATTAATAATTTGTAATATATATTTTATTACTTTTTACATCATTTTTCAATATCTTGAAATAGTAATTACCGTTCCAACATCGTCCCACCCTCTCCGCTAGTGTTAAAAATCGTCAATTTGGCGATTTTTTGTTATAATTTTTATATAAAATTAATAAACAATATTTATGAGGAATAACAAGATGGTCATAATTATTATTATAGCGATTGTAATTTTAATTAGTGGCGGTGCGTGGTATTCCGTGAAAGCAAAAAATGAATCAATTAGAAACCAGTGTAGATTAGCATCTGTCTCAACATATGGGTCAGAAGGGAATAAAAATGATGATAGCATTGAGGCTGCAATGAAAAGAGGTGCCGCAATGATGAAAACTTATGATGATTGTTTACATTCACAGGGATTAAATAAATAAAATTATGAACCTTTTCTTCATTTTTTCTTTTTTCCTTATTATTAATTTAGTTGCCGCATATGTATGGACGGGCACAAACTTAGATATAAAATATCGTTATCCACGTGTTATTTCTTATGCCGTAGTTGCAGCATCGACGGGGACGTTCATTGCTACTAGGGGATCAGATGCATCAACTCTTTTTTATTATTTATTAAACTTTATAGGTGGGATTATTCTGTTTGAGTGGGATTTTATAGCATCAGCTAAATTTATATTTGTTATAAGCATAATTGAGTTTTTGTTTATGATGATTTATGGTACTGTATATTTTCTTTAGATTTTAAAAGACTAAATCTGGGAGAATATAAATTTATTACCGTCCTAACATCGTCCCACCCTCTCGGCAGTTGAAGGGATTAAAACTGAAGTTTTATGAACATTCTAGTTAATAATAAAGTAATCGAGTTCCAGCATGAGGATTTCCCGATGCTCATATCGGGCGCGCCTGGCGCCGGCTCATCTTTTTTTAGTATTGAATTAATGGTGAATCTTTTGAGGAATGGGGAGAAAGTCATCATATTTTCAGCATACGAACAGGCTAAAGATCTTTTTAAGAAAGAAGTCGGTGACTTTCGGAACCCGGATGCCTTAATTATAGAGTCTGAAGATGATGGCTTGTTTCTCGAACAATTAAAGAATGTTCCTGATGCGAAAGAGAGAATTATTCTATATAAAAATATAGACAACTATGACTCACGCTTGTTTGACGCGTTGGCTGATAGCCAGCTTGTTATATATTCAGGAAATCTTGACAAATGCGTTTTTAAACAACAATTAATAGAAAAGCCGCTAAAGACTAAAATTTTCTTTTCTTATCCTAAAAATATTGAAATAACTGATAAAATTGAATTATCAAAATATTGTGCCCGCATTATGAGTGATAAGTATGATGGAATTATTACATTAGCTTTATAGCCCCAACATCGTCTCGCCCTCTCCGCAGATTTAAATAGCCTTATTTAGCTATTTTTTATAGGAGTTTATTGCTTTGGAATGGCATGATATAATTATTATATGGGTTAAAGTTTAAATTTTATGAAAAAAATAATTATCATAATTGTTACTTTGTTTGTATTTTTTGGGGCGGCATTTTTATTAACACCAGTTAATAGTAATTACTTTTTAAAAAATATTAAACATAATATGTTACCAGAAAAATGTAGAGAACAAGTGACCTCATCTGGTAATTGTTTTGCTATAGCTCAAGGATATCAGTATAATGAAAATAAAAAAGAGTGCGAAGTTAGTTATGGCGGCGGATGCTCTTTTAATATTCCATTTGAAACTATCGAAGATTGCAAAAAAAAATGTGAAAAATTAAGGTTTCGTTTACTACAGATTTAATAGTTTTAATTGTCACGCTATTATTAAATTAGTTTAAATCGACTAATTATTAATATGAACAAAGAAATTTTTAAAACAGATAATTTTATTGTTGAAATGTTTGCTAAGCCTCATATTTCCAGAATGGATGGCGGCCATATTGTCATTACTCCAAAATTTCGTTTCGGTGATAGGACTGAACTTTCTCCATCACTTGCTATGGAATTGATGAGGCTAACCATGGTTGCTGGTGAATCCATGATAAAGGCTCTAAATAGTAGAGGGATTGATATCGCCAGGATAAACTATCAGGAAAATGGTAATTGGAGCGTTTTTTCTCCACAAGGGCCTTATTTGCATGTTCATCTTTATGGAAGAGCTAAAAGTGCTAAAATTCAAAAGTATGGCGATGCCTGTAATTTTCCACATCTAGAAACAGGATTTTACGATTCAGTTGAGCCTCTTAATAGTGGAGACATCGAAGAAATTAAAAAAGAAATTGAATTAACATTTCAGAAAGAAAAATACCGGGATAAAAACTGGCATTTCTAGTTAAAACACTTTAATGACTAAAAGCTTGGGATATTACCATTCCAACATCGTCATCTTCTCTCCGCAGGTTTAAAATAGCCCTAAGCACGGGCTATTTTTTGAAAAGTAATATATTACAAATAATAACTATGCTATACTTAATATAAGCTATGTTTTATTAACTTTAGCAATAATATGAAAAATAAAATTATTTTACTGTTGGCGCTGCTGATTATTATTTCCGGTACAGTTTATTTAATTAGTGGTTTTTTAAAAAACAGCTACCAAGCATCTAAAGAAGTCGAACCAATTGTTATTGGTTTTTCCATGGGCACCACGAGGGAAGAGCGCTGGTTTACTGATCGCGACTTGTTTGTCAAAAAAGCTCAAGAGCTGGGAGCGCTAGTTAGCGTTACCTTGTCTGACTACGATGTTGATAAACAAATTTCCCAAATAGAAGGCTTGGTTAAACAGGGCGTGGACGTAATTGTGGTCATTCCTGCCGATTCTCAGAAAATTGCACCAGCCATAAAAACCGCCAAGGAAGCGGGAGTGAAAGTGATTGCTTATGATCGCTTGATAGGGGATAGCGATATTGATCTCTATGTTTCTTTTGATAATGTTAAAGTCGGACAAATGGAGGCGCAAAATATTTTGGATATCGTTGATAATGGACGCTTTGCTTATATCGGCGGGTCGCCCGATGATCATAATTCAGTTCTGCTTAAAGAAGGCTCCATGAAAGTTTTGGCTGATAAAATTGCCAGTGGCGATATTAAATTAGTTATTGACGAACCGACTCCTAATTGGGACCCCGAAGAGGCCTATAAGACAGTTAAAAATTATTTGAATTCCGGCAAGAAACTTGATGCTGTCATTGCCGCTAATGACGGCACCGCTTCCGGAGTCATTAAGGCACTGGCTGAGTTTAATTTAGATGGAAAAATTCCGGTTTCCGGACAAGATGCGGAATTAGCGGCTTTACAGAGAATCGTCGCCGGTACGCAAACCTGCACGGTCTACAAACCAATAACCGATTTAGCCAATAAGGCGGCCGAATTAGCCGTTGCCTTGGCGCGCGGACTTAATCCGGAGACTGTTAATTTTACGGATAATGGTAAAATTCAGGTGCCGTCTTATTTTTTGGAACCAATCGTGGTTACTAAAAATAATTTGAATGATACCGTAATTAAAGATGGTTTTCATACTTATAATGAAATTTATCAAACGCCACTCAAATAGAGTTATTATCAAGGATTTAAGAGGCGTTTAGTATTGACAAGGCCACATTTTAGTGATTTAATACTGACATAAAATACGCTCTAATTTTTTAGTTAGAGCGTTTTAATTGTTCTTTTCAAATTTTAAATTTTTTGTTTCACCAAATTTTTTTACTATGACAAAGCACATTTTTTTAAAAAATCTTTTGCGGTCTTCTAACCAGAATTCAAAAAAAGTTGTCGCTTCAGATTTGGAAAACGAGAGCTCAACTCGTAAAAACCATCCGCTTTCTAATTTTGAAGATTGGTTGCGCGCCGCCACTCGCGGACGGACTTCCGATTTGCATGCTGAAGACTGGCTTGGTTTGGCTTTAGGATATTCGCCTAAGAAAGCTGTCAAAGAATTGCATCTTTTTTTTGGAGTGATAAAAGCTCGGCCCTTATTGGCGGAGCAAGCAAAGGCACTTTTGCTTTCCTTGCCCGCTAATTTGTTACCAGCGCTTAAAATTCTGCAAAAATTAACCCCTGAAGATGAGGAACAGCAGAAAGTGAAGGAGTCGCTAATAAGAAAGAAGACTTTGGGCGACGAAGCATTTTGGCGAGAACATTTTCAGGCGATTGTTTGGGAAGATGAGTTTGGTCGGGTTTCTTTTCCAGTAGGAAGTGGAAATCGGATTGTACGCGATCCTTGGCCCGGACAGCAACGTTTAGCCACAGTTTATGGACTGGCAACTGTTGTCTCTTTGGTCGATAAATCTGATCAAGAGGAAGGTGATGGCTTTCACGTTTTTATTCTCGTTGACGGCGAAATTGCCGCTCGTAAACATGGCAGTTCAAAATTAGAGAAAATTTTAGTTACTGATTAAAGTGCTAAACATCTAATTGTTACAAAAAATGTTTTTCAAAAAGCCGCTCCCGATTAGGAACGGCTTTTTTATTTGATTTTTTTATTCAATACAGCAATCAACCACTTTTTTTACCAAGGCGCCCAGCTTGCCGACAACGCCTTTTTTCTTGATATTTAAATCATCATCTTCAATTTTTTTAACTTCACCGATATCTATGAGCTTCATATTGAGTCCCCAGAAAAGGGAATAGAGGTCATAGGCTTTTTGAAACATTTCTTCGGCGTCTTTTTTATCGCCTTTGCCTTGTGCTTTGGTTCCGACTTCCATCAAGCGATAGGACGCGGCGAGTAAATGTTTGGAAATACACCAAACTTCGCCTTCATATTCCTTGATGATTCTTTTCAGGAGCTGCTTGCGCATTTCCCGGACATCCGTTAATAAGTCGTAATATTTAGGATTGCCGGTTTTGGCCCCGGTAAAGAAAAAATGCTCTTCAATGCTTACTAGATTCATAATCGCAATCGATAGGTCTTGATCGGAAGATAAATCTAAGGCATTGTCTTTTTTCATTTGATCTACTTTTTCCACTAATTCGTGTAGTTCTAAAATGTTGCTCATATATTTTAAATTATTTTGTCAGGAAATAAAAAATAATACTTAAAATGACCAGCGAACTGAAAGGCATAACCACTTTTTGAAAAGGGAAATAGGCGTGGCCGTTATTTTTTTTCTTCATATTTTCATACCAGAGACTGAAACCAGGAAGAGCTAGAGAGCCGAGCGCCGCTCCTAAGGCGAGCTTATCAATTCCGAATAATTTATTGGCTGGATGACCGATTAAATCTTGGCTTAAAAGAGGCCAGAAGACCATTAAATAATAGGCGATAACAGTAATTATATCGCGCCCGGTTTTATTACCAAAATCCCATTTCTTCTTATTAAACCAGTTGATGGTCCAAGCAGCAACGCCGGCGGTTAAGCCGCCAATCCAGACCCCAGAGATGCTATCGTCGATGCCTAAGTATTGTGATAGCCCCAAACCAGCGCCCACAGCGACAATACAAACCGGGCAAACCGCTTTTGCCGGTAAAGCACTAAGTCCAAAAATAGTCGCCCCGACTCCGATTAAGCTCAGTTTTTTCAATTTCATAGCTGTTTAAAATAATTAATTATATCTTGATCGCCCATTAGACATTTCTCGCCGTCATAAAAAAAGGGAACACCGACGCCGGCACTAGCATCAAGATTACATTTTTTGGCGGTTGCCCCTAACAGTTGAGCGTTGGTTTGATTTCGGTAGACTTCTAATTCTCGGAAGCTTAATTTATCCCTTGTTCCGTTGGTGTTCATAAATTCCTCAACATTTTTACAGTGAGGACAGGTATCGCCGTAAAAAAGGATTTTATCATTACCTGGTTCGACATTCTGACTCTGCTGGCTAAAGCTCATGATTGCTAGAAGCGCAGCTACGCCTAACACGAGGATAATCGCGGGCGTGTATTTTTTAATTTTCATGGTTTTTTGCTTAAGTTATTAGTAAGGATATAATAACATAAAATTTTAAAACCTGGAATACCTCCCCTGGGGGTGTTGCTTGATTAAGGTGCCAGGTGCGGGAGACTGTTTAATTCGTGCGTTCCTTAATTTTTTGCAAGACCTCGGCGATAAAAGCGTCTTTAGCGAGTTCGCGGGTTTCTTGCTGGCCGCGGTCGCGAATGCTTAAAACCGGAGCGGCTGCTTCTTTATCGCCAATTACGAGCATGTGTGGCACTTTTTCGCCTGCCGCTTTACGAATCTTATTGCCGACGGTTTCATTGGAATCATCTATTTCTACGCGGATGTCATTAGCTCTAAATTCGGCGGCCAGTTTTTGACAGGCCGGGATATGGGCTTCGGCGACAGAAACTATTTTAACTTGAACCGGCGCGAGCCAAAGCGGGAAGATACCGCTGTAATGTTCAATAATTACCCCCATGAATCTTTCTATGGAGCCGAGCAGGGCGCGGTGGATAACGACTGGAGTTTTTTGCGAGCCGTCGGTTTCCGTGTAGTGCAAATCAAAGCGTTGTGGTAATTGGAAATCCAATTGAATGGTGGCTAGTTGCCATTGGCGACCAATGGCGTCTTTAACTTTAACGTCAATCTTTGGCCCGTAAAAAGCGCCGTCGCCTTCATTTATTTTATAAGCTAAATCCGCAGACTCTAAGGCCTTTTTTAAATTGTTTTCGGCTTCATCCCAAACACTCTTTTCGCCCAAGAATTTTTCTGGTCTGGTTGAGAGATGAATTTCGTCAATTTGGAGATTAAAGATTTTATAGATGGCTTTTATTTTATCGAGCAGAAGGGCAATCTCTCCTAGGATTTGCTCCTCGCGGCAGAAAATATGGCTATCGTCTTGGGATAAGCTGCGCACGCGAGTTAACCCGTGCAGAGTGCCTGATTTTTCATTGCGGTACAAAGTCGTAGTTTCGGCTAAGCGCAAAGGTAGGTCGCGATAAGAATGGATGTCGCGCTTAAAGACGAGCATGTGCGCCGGGCAGTTCATCGGCTTAACGCCCATATCGCAATTATCTTCGGCATGATGAAGAATAAACATGTCTTCTTGATAATGGTCCCAATGGCCGGAAGTTTTCCAGAGCTCGGCATTCAAAAGTTGTGGGGTGCGGACTTCTTGATAACCTTCACCGTAAGAATGTTCACGAGTCACTTTCAATAATTCTTGCAGCATCACAAAACCTTTAGGCAAAAAGAACGGCGTCCCCGGAGCCCATTCGTGTATCATAATTAAATCTTGTTCTTTACCGATTTTACGATGGTCTCTTTTTTCGGCTTCGGCCATAATTCTTAAATATTCATCCAGTTCTTCTTTGGTATCGAATGCAAGTCCGTAAATACGAGTAAGCATTTTATTTTTTTCATCGCCGCGCCAGTAAGCGCCGGCTAGTTTATGGAGTTTGAAGCTGCCCGGTTTTATTTCTTTGGTTGACTCGACGTGCGGTCCGCGGCAGAGGTCGGTAAAATTACCGACTGTATAAAAACTAACGCTCTGTTCGCCGTTTTTCATCAGGTCGCTGATAAGTTCGGTTTTATAAGGATTGCCTTCTTTTTGGGATTCGGCTAAAGCGGCGGCGATGGGCATGTCTGCGCGTTCAAATTTTAAATTTTGTTTGGTTAGATGCGCCATTTTCTTTTCGATGTTTTTTAAATCCGCTTCTAAAATTTTAGTCTCGCCAAAATCGATATCATAGTAAAAACCGTTATCGATTGCCGGACCGATAGCTAAATGAGCGTGCGGCCAAAATTCTTTGATGGCGGCAGCCATTAAGTGGGAAAGCGAATGGCGCTTGGTTTCTAATTTTTCCATATTATTAAAATTAATTATTAATAAAAAATCCCCTCCTAGTAAAAACAGCAAAAACTGCTTTTACTGGGACGGGACTATTTTTTTGTCTCGCGGTTCCACCCAGCTTCTTTCTAGATAATATTTAGAAAGCGCTTATAAATTGTCTTTTAGTCTTAGGCGATTAAGCGGTTTTTAGGCCTTGAGCTTGGTGGGCTCAACAATCAACTATTATTAATCTAGCACGCTCCGATTAATTTGTAAATATTTGCTTAGCCGTTACTATTCTTAGCCTTTAGCGACCACTAAAGCGATAATTTTATGGGCGCCGGCCAGTTTTAAGGTTTCGGCGGCCGTGTTCAAGGTTGAGCCGGTGGTGATTACATCATCAATTAGAAGCACATCTTGGTTGATGGGAGTTTGTCCCGACCATTTAAAAGCATCAACCAAGTTCGAACTTCTTTTTTTGGCGCTTAAGCTGGACTGCGCTTTGGTATTTTTAATTTTTATTAATTCCAAATTTAATTCGTAATTAAAATTGTAAGCTAACCCGCGGGCAATTATTTCCGCTTGATTAAAGCCACGTCTTTTTAAGCGTTGATTTGATAGCGGGATGGGAATGACGAGTAAGTTTAACGGTTTTAAAACGGCCAGTCCTTGCCAAAACAAGCTTAGCCAAGCGACCAAGGTTTTACTGACCCCAGGAACCGCATTAAATTTTAAAATCTTAATCAGACTGGCTAGCGATCGGTTATCATAATCGCCGGCGATGTGTAGTTCGTCAATAAATTTTAATTTTAAATTAGCTTGCCCGCCGTAGAATTTTAATTTTTTAAAACAGTCGCCGCAAAGATAATCGCTAGCGCGTGTTTCGCGACGGCAACTAATACAAATAACCGGGAAGAGGAGATTAAGAATAAATTTTTTTAAAAAAAGAGTCATAATTATCGCTATCTTAAATAACGAATTCATTATGACCCTAGAGAGCTAAAGAGAAGATAAATTATAATTCAACTTTATAAATTAATTGGGTACTCTTGTCGGTAAAGTATAAAGTTTTTTGATCTTCCGGCACCAAGATTTGCGAGATATTATAAGCACCGTTAGGGATGGCAATTAATTTTTGGGTGCCGGTAGCCAAATCTATCTTATAAAGATTGTCTTTGGTTTGATCGGCAAGCTCCGGGAACATGCCTGCTCCAGCTTGAAGTTCTTCAGGTACGGCGCAATAAATTTCCGTGTCGGTCGCGTATGTGCATTTGCTGGCCCAAGTTTGGAGGTTAAAGCTGCGACGATTTTCGCCGATACTGTCAGCCGTCGCATCAACTATCCATAAGCGTGGTTTCATTTCATCGGCAGTATTATAGACGCTGTATAAAAGAGTGTCGCCGGCGGTTGACCATTGAGTTTGCAAGCCGCGGCCTTCGACCAAGGTTGATTTAAAATTTTCGCCGTTTAAACCAACAAAATATATTTCTTGGCGGTTAAAGTCAACTCCCTTAGTATACATCGCGACAATTTGATTATTTGGCGACCAGGAAGGGTAGACCGTGTCGGCGTTAGCGCCGATGTCTTCTAGGGCGGTGGCCTTAGAGCCGTCGCTGCCGGAGACAATCAACCAATTATTTTCCACATCTAGACCAATACTTTTAGCGACAATTTGTTCGCTGTCGCCCGAGAAAGAAAAGTCTTGCCAGTAAGAGGGCAGGGTAACTTGCTTATCGGTGCTAAAGTTATACATGATTTTGCTTTTGTCGGGGTAGCTAATGATAGCCTTGTCGCCGCTGGGAGACCAGGTGACACTATCAGCTTCATGAAAAACTTTATCGCTCATTTTTACGGCTTTACCGTTGTCGTCCAATTTATAAAAATGACCATCATCTTTATTGTAATATCTAATGCCGCCGTCGCTAGAAACGGTCGGGTCAAGAACTTGCGAAGAAATTAAAGCTGATACAGCAGTCAATCCGCCGCTAGCGGTTGGACTGGGGGCGGAAGCCTCGGAACTTGGGGTGCCGATTGGCGTGCCGCTGGCAATCGGGTTGTCGCCTCCCGGCAAGTTGCCACTGCCGGTTATATTGCCGACAGTATTTCCTCCGGTTCCAGCCGACGGTAATCCAGAGACAGTTGAACTGGAGTTTATTTGTTGTCCGGGAGTTATTGTTTCAGCTTGAAAAAATAATTTCCAGAGTAAGTAGCCAAAAAAGACAATCAGTCCTAAGAAGATTATCGCAATAATTATTTTTTTGAGACGAGGAGAGATGCTCATAAATACTTGTTTAATGTTTCCAAATATTATATAATTCATTATATACTAAGAATGCAGATTATTCAATTTAGTTTTGCGGTGTTACAAATATTATGAGTTTTATAACTTTAGGAAATGAAAACCTGTTTTTGGGAATAGACATTGGCGACTCTTCTTTAAAAATGGTAGAGTTAAAGAAGAAGGGGCAAAAGATTTTACTTTCCAATTATGCCTTTAGTGAGAATGTGAGCGAGATAAATTTTAATCGCGTTGATGATATAAATTATCTTTCCCAAGCGATTACTAAAGTCATGAAAGAAGCAGGAATGAAGGCTAAGCGCGCTACGGTGTCTCTTCCGACTTTCGCCGTTTTTTCTTCGATTATCAATATTGCCAACGCCGATAAGAATACTTTAGCTAACGGAGTTAACGAAGAGGCTAAAAAAGTTATTCCGCTCCCTTTAGAAGAAATGATTTTAGACTGGAAAGTTATCCCTGATAAAAATGGCAAAACCCCGGTTTCCGGCAACATCCAAGTTTTTCTAACCGGTTCTCCAAAAAAACTAGTTCGTAAATATATTGATGTTTTTAAACAGGCCGGCGTAATTTTAGCCAGCCTAGAAACCGAAACCTTTTCTTTGGTTCGCTCTTTAATTGGTGATGATAAAGCGCCGATGATGATTGTGGAGATTGGCGCTAATAGTACTGACTTATCAATTGTTAAAGATAGTATTCCGGTTTTAAATCGCAGTCTAACGGTTTGCGCTTCCACTGTTACCAAGGCTTTAGCCGCTAAGTTGGGCATGACCTATGCTCAGGCGGAACAGTTTAAACTTGATTTAAGCTTTTCGCTTAATGCCGATGCCAGCCAAGAAGATTTACCTCAGTTAATTACCAAAACTTTAGAGCCGATAATAACCGAGATGCAATATTTGATTGATTTCTATCGTTCTCAAAATGATGAAAATTTAGAAAAAATAATTCTTTCCGGTGGCGGCTCACTCTTCCTGAATTTAGCTGATTATTTTTCTAAACGTTTAAATATCAAAGTAATAATCGGCAACCCTTGGAGCCGAGTTGAATATCCTCAAGAAATTAGGCCGGTGTTGGAGGAAGTTGGTCCAAAATTGGCCGTCGCTATTGGCCTAGCCATGCGCGAAATAGAATAATTATGCTTTTTTCAAAAAACAAAAAACCAAAAAAAGAAAATGCTCTGGATAGTGTTTTAAAGAATCCTAAGATTTTGGAAGTTAATCTGATTCGAGATGAAATTAAGCTGACTTTTGATTGGAAAACTAATATTAAATCATTAGCCGCTGCTTTGGCCGTGGCAATTCTTATAATTGCGGAATTATATTTAGGGCTTGATTGGTGGCAGAAGGATGAAGAGGTTCGCTTGGAACAAACTAAGGCGGCTATTACTAAGACCGGGAAAGATATTGCCGATTTTAGAAAGTCAGCGGCGGACGCCTTAGCTTATAAAGATAAAGCGGTGGAAGTTAATGGTCTTTTGGAAAATCATATATATTGGACTCAGTTTTTTAATTGGTTGGAAAGAAATACTTTAAGTACGGTTACTTATGGCAACTTTAGCGGCCAGACTGACGGTAAATACAATTTATCAGGATCGGCCAGTTCATTTGCCGACGTTTCTTGGCAAGTAAAAACTTTTCGTGACGATCCAATCGCTTTGAATGTTTCCGTGGAGACAGTTTCTGATTCCGGCGCCGGCAAGCAGAGCAAAGAGGATGCGGAAAAGCTAAAGACGGCGACTCCGGAAGAAATCGCGGCTGCGGCCGCTGCTCGTAATTTAGCCGCGCAAAATAAAGTCGGGTTTACTATGCTGCTCGATGTTAATCCGGAAATTTTTAATAAATAAATCTGTGAACACTAAAAACGATTTACAAGATAAAAATTCCTTAAATATCGTTCTGAACGAATATTTTAATTTGCTGACACTTTTAATTTTATTGGTAGTTTTTGCGCTGGCCTACTTCCTGTTCATTGGCCCGAAGTTTGAATTAACCAAGGCCGCGATTAGAGAAAATATCGAAAGCCAGAAAAAATTGTATGCTGAGCAAGAAAGGAAGCTTAAGGATTTAAAAACAGTTAAAGAAGTGTTTGATAATATTAGTCCGGCGGACATTAAGAAATTTAATAATGTTTTACCGGATAACTATATTAAAGAACAACTATTTGGTGAGTTGGAAGAGATTGTTGTTAAAGATGGTTTTTTAATTACGACCATGAGCGTAGCGAGTGACGATAAAGTAGATGCTGACGGCAATGCAATGCCGGCCGCTGGTGCCCCGACTGATAATGAAAAAATTGGCAAAGTAACGGTTTCGGTTTCTATCGGGGCCATTAATTATCAAGGCTTAAAAACTTTATTAAAAACGTTTGAAGCCAATTCTCGTTTATTTGATATTGAATCCGTTAATTTTTCTGAATCCGGGAATTCCGCGCAACTGGAATTTGTTACTTATTATTATAAACCAGCGCAATAATTTATGAAAAATAATCATGCCGTTGTTTTTTATGTCATAATAATTATCTTAGCGCTTGCCGGCGCGGCTCTATTATTTTTGCGCCAACCTTTTATTGAAGCTTTGCGCAATCAAACAGGCATTTCGACAATCGACGTCACTGTTCGCCGCAGCGCTCCGGCCAGTGAATTATTAGACACCGCTATTTTAGAAGATGCGCGCATGACCGCTTTAAAAAATAATGTTAGTGTTTTTGTTTTTGATGAAGTTTGCGGCGATAGTGTTAACTCTGTTAAGCGCTGCGTTAAGGGAAACAACAAACCCTTCTAGTAAATTAGAATAATATTTGCTCATGCTAGCTAATAATGACCCTAAATTAATTAATCTCCTCCTCGCTAAAGGGATAATAAATACCGAAACGGCCGCGAAGTTAAAGACAGAGGCCTTGGACAAAGGAAAAAATCTGTCCGTTTTTTTAGTGGAGCAGAAAATCGTTGAAGAAGAGCAATTGACGGAAGCGAAAGCGGAATTTTTTGGTTTAAACTATTATAATTTAGCCGATAACGATGTTCCGGAGGCGATTCTTAATTTCTTGCCGGAAGACATTTCTCGGACTTATCAAATTGTTTGTTTCGGCAAAGAAAATCGCAATATTAAAATCGGTTTAGTAGAGCCAAATTTGAAAGCGATGGAGGCGGTTAATTTTTTGGCGGCTGAGGAAAATTTAAAAGTTGAGTATTTTTTAATTTCCGCTTCCAGCTGGCAGAAAGCTTTTAAACAATATCAAAAAATTGAACAAGAAATATCTTCCGCTTTAGAAGTTAAGGCCAAAGAAGAAGGCGAAGAGCTTTTAGAAGTTGCTTCGGAATCAAACGATTTAACTCAGGATGATATTAATAGCGCTCCGGTTTCTAGAATTGTTTCGGTTATTATCCGCCATGCGGTGGAAGCGCGCGCTTCCGATATTCATATTGAGCCGTTTGCCAAAGAAAGCCGGGTTCGTTATCGCATTGATGGTATTTTGCATACTTCTTTGACTTTGCCTAAAAGCATCCATAACGCCGTTATCGCGCGTATTAAAGTTCTGGCTAAGTTAAAGTTGGATGAAACTAGAATCCCGCAAGACGGCCGCATTCGCTTGGTTATTAGCAATCGGGAAATTGATTTTCGTGTTTCTACTTTACCGCTCGCTAGTAGTGAAAAGGTGGTTATGAGAATTTTAGACACCGTACGTGCTATTCAGAGTTTGGAAAATTTAGGTTTTAACCAATTGGCTTTGCGACGGATGAAAGAGGGAATTCAAAAGACTAGCGGTATCGTTCTGGTTACCGGGCCTACGGGTAGCGGTAAAACGACAACTTTATATTCTCTCCTTAATATGTTAAATCAGGAAGGAGTAAATATTTCTACCCTTGAAGACCCGATTGAATATGAAATTAAAGGAATCAACCAGTCGCAGGTTCGACCGCGTATCGGTTTTTCTTTTGCTAACGGTTTGCGTTCTTTATTGCGCCAAGACCCAAACATTATCATGGTCGGAGAAATTCGTGATGAAGAAACAGCCGAGTTGTCTATTAACGCCTCTTTAACTGGACATTTAGTGCTTTCTACCTTGCATACTAACGACGCGATTGGCGCGGTTTTTCGTTTGTTGGATATGAAAATCGAGCGCTTTTTAATGGCCTCTACTTTAAGAACCGTAGTCGCTCAACGTTTGGCACGCCGCCTTTGTGACCATTGTAAAAAAGAAACTGAATTGTCTCCGGACGCCAAACAGGATATAATTAATGAGTTGAAGAACATCCCGGAAACAGTTATCAAAACAGAGCTTCCGGATTTTACTAATTTTGAAGAAATTTTTTCCAAATATAAGCTTTACGAAGCTGTCGGTTGCCAGCGCTGTGAAAATACCGGTTATTCCAGTCGTGTTTCCGTCGCCGAAGTAATTGAAATTAATGATAAGTTGAAAGAGATGATTAACAGCGGCGAAGGGGAGCTGAATATTGAAGCTGTCAAAAAAACCGAAGACTTCGTTTCTATTAAACAAGATGGGGTGATGAAAGTTTTACAGGGCGTGACAACTATAGAAGAGATTTTAAGAGTTATTGAAAGCTAATTGAAATAACTATGGCAATTTTTAGATATAAGGCCTCTGATAAAAGCGGCCACAAAAAAGCTGGACAGGTTGTCGGTTTAAGTGAATCGGACGCTTCCGCGAGATTAAAGAAAAAGGATTTAACGCCGATTTCTTTGGTTAATATCACGCATACTTTGGACATGCGGTTCTTGATGATGATTGCCCCGATTAAAGTTAAGGATTTAGCGATTTTTACGCGTCAGTTTTCGGTGATGATTAGCGCTAATGTGCCAGTAGTTGAGTCTTTGGTGATTTTGGTCGATCAAACAGAAAATATCAGTTTGAAAAATTTGATTTCCGAAATTGGCTTCGAAGTTGATAGCGGCTCCTTTTTATCCGAAGCTTTTGGTAAACGTCCGAAAATCTTCTCGGAATTTTTTATCAACATTGTCCGGTCCGGTGAAACTTCCGGCAAATTAGACGAGGTTTTAAATTATTTGGCGGATGAAATGGAACAGAATTATGATATGGTAGCCAAGATTAAAGGCGCCATGATTTATCCAATTTTCGTTACCGCCGGTTTAATCGGTGTTGGTATTGTTTTGATGATTTACGTTATTCCTAATTTAACCGCCATCTTAACCGAGACCAATGCGGTCTTGCCATTCTCCACGCGCGTGGTCATTGGTGCTTCCAACTTCTTTAAAAATTATTTATGGCTTGTCGCTTTGATTATCGCGGCGATTTGGGTGGCCATGCATTTTTATTTAAAAACTTATTTCGGCAAACGCCAAATGGATATAGTTAAATTACGAATGCCAATTTTTGGAAAGTTGTTTAAGTATATTTATTTAATGCGTTTTACTCGCTCTTTATCCACCCTGCTTAAAGGTGGCGTCACGATTACTAAAAGTTTGGAAATTACCGCGGATGTTATCGGCAATATTATTTATCGCGAACTTATTATTGAAACTTTAAATGCCATTAACGATGGTAATCCCGTATCAATGGTGATGGAAAATAGTTCTTATATTCCCAAAATGGTGCCGCAGATGATTGCGGTCGGTGAAAGAACAGGGAAGTTGGATTCAGTATTAGATAGAATCACAACCTTCTATTCTCGCGATACGGCTAATATGCTTGATAATTTAAGCAAATTAATGGAGCCGATTATTATGGTAATCATGGGTGTGGGCGTCGGAATCATGGTGGCCGCGGTTATTATGCCGATGTATAATATGGCCAGCCAGTTCTAGAAAATTTAGATTCCTTAAATACTTGCCAAAACTATTGCCTGGTTTTTTAATTAATGCTATAATTTGATTATATAAAATAATTTAAATATCGCTTATGTTAATATTTTTATTAAGATAGCGATCAGCCTTTAAAGAGAGGTTTACTATGCAACAAAATAAAAAAGGATTTACGCTCATCGAATTGTTAGTCGTTATCGCAATTATCGGCTTATTATCCACGATGTCCGTTCTAGCGCTTAACCAAGCGCGAGCCCGAGCGCGAGACGCCAAA
>JBAYKT010000015.1:0-24641 GCA_041664445.1 Patescibacteria group bacterium
ATCAGGGGCATTGCTGGGTAGCTACCTTCGGTTTAGATAAGCGCTGAAAGCATCTAAGCGCGAAGCTGTCCTCAAGATTAGGTTTCATAGACTGGTTAGAGAATATAACCTTGATAGGCCGTATGTGTAAGTCCAGTAATGGATTGAGCAGAGCGGTACTAATATGTCATTTGATTTTCCCACACTTTTATTTTTAAAGTTTTGAATATTTACTCCGTAACATATATAATATACACAATGGTTTTTAGCGCGATAGCGCTTAATATATAAAAGACACCATTGTTTTGGTGGTAAAAGCGTCTGGGTCACACCTGATCCCTTCTCGAACTCAGAAGTTAAGCCAGACAGCGCCGATGATACTTGGGCCTGAGCCCTGGGAAAGTAGGTCGCCGCCAGAACAATGGTGTTTTTTAATTGGAAAAATGAAAGGATTTAAAAAGAGCCGCAAAGGCTCTTTTTTGCTTGCGTTTTACACTTTTTTATGATAAAAAGATATGTTCTCAGTGAAGAGAACTATGAGGCGAGACAGCGTCTTGAAGGGCTTTGGGCCATATATAACCGCTTGTTAGGTGGCGTTCACTTAACTTCAGTTCCTTCTAAACTTAATATATCATGAAGGGAGAAAATTTTTTTTCAGGGTTGCCGATTGATGGGCGTTTGGCTTTTTTAGGAGCCATAGTATTAATCGCTGTTGTTTGGTATTTTTATCGCCAGCGACAGCAGAAAAAAGAGCCCAAGGAATCGCTTGGCGATATTCCGCTGGATAGTAAAAGAGTATTTAAGCTCGATGACTATGAGCAAGATCCTTTTGACAAACATCGTTTTATCAGCCCGGTTAATCCTAAATTAGCGGTTAGGGAAATTGAGTGCAAAGATCATGACGTCATTATTTATGCCGCTAGTTGGCCACATCTTTTTATTAGTGAACAGTTGATTGAACTTCAAAAAGCAATCTCGGAAATAACCAAGGTTTCTAATGATAGTCATCAACTAGCTGTGACTAAATCACCAGCTGCTAATTTTTCCGATTTCCAGGAACGATTGATCAGAATTATGTTTGTTCAACTCCACGGTAAGTACGCCTTGCGATCTTTTCCGCAAAAAGCAAAAGTTACTCCCGCATCAGTAGTTTTTCATAGGCAGCCGCATCAGTCTATTAGTGATCAAACTCTGGCTATCACTTTTAATCAGTTTTTGGTTGATAAAGATTTTAGGAGGTTAATGAACAATACTTCTTCGTATAGTGTCAGTTTTTTTGAAGACTATCCACAGACAGTTTTTTTGCATAAAAAAATTGATTATCTATGGAGCCGCGTTGAAGAAGATGCGATTGATTTTTTGACTGATTATTTTTCGGCCGGGATTGATTTTAAAGGCGAGTGGTCGACAATTCCACAACCGCCAAATTCTATTGAAGTCAGTTTGTCACTTAAAGGTAAATGTGAGCTTGTCCTAACTTTTTCAGGAATCCACTTGCATAAGCGTATTGAAGACTTAATGAAAGACGGATTTTGGGGGATTGATTCTGCTCATATCCACTACGTTTTTGATCCCAAACAGAGTGCGGTAACCATCATTTTTTGCCAGGAAATTGATTTTTTTCAACCGCTTGTTACGTTCCCGCCAATATTGAAGAAATATGATGATAAACTTAATTTTAACCTTAAAGTTGTTCATCCGGTGGCAGCCTCAAAAAATTCTCAGCCTATTCCGATTAGTTTTCAAATTAACGCCTTTGGTCAATTAGCATTTTTTTTGCCTTTTGATATAGATTCTATGGCAATTGAAAAAGAATTGTTAAAAATTGAAGGTGTGGCGGCGGTGGATTTCGGCTATGAAATTCATACTGCTCAGGAAACGAGATTTGTGGTTTCTAAAAAAGCTG
Source organism: Patescibacteria group bacterium (assembly GCA_041664445.1). GTDB lineage: Bacteria > Patescibacteriota > Patescibacteriia > Patescibacteriales > UBA12465 > UBA12465. The sequence continues at coordinate 1,886 of JBAYKT010000015.1, forward strand.
AAATGACTTGGTCGGAATTGTTTGCTGATGTTTTATCAGCCTTGGTCATAGTTTCACCTCGCACTTTGACCAAACAAGGTGAATGGCCTAAAGATGTAGTTAAGGTTAAGACGGATGGAAATAGTGGTGGCCATGACAACATTGGCCCAGGAAACCTTGATACATATTCCGCGTGTACTTTGTAATTAATTAAAACCAATTGAAAAGGAGCTTTTTTAAGGCTCCTTTTTTTTGTTTTTTAGTTAGCGTTTAATTCAGCTACAAATAGAGGCTTTTGATATTTGTTTTCCATTAAATTATATTTAACGATTAAAGCGTCTATCCATTCGTTCTCGCCTTCAGGTTCGTTCACGATTTCTAAGAGAAAAAAGTCGTGCAATCTTATTTGTTCTTTTTTCCCATAAAATCTTTCTACAACACTGATGGCCTGAAAGTAGCGGCGTTGTAAATTTAAATAGTCAATTATTTCTTGGTTGCTCTCATTAGGAGAGAAATAACCGAGTAAATCGACGCGAATGCCGTTTCTAATTTGGTCATTAGCAATTTTTTTAATTTTTCTTACTACGTTCGCAGTTGTTGGTTTTAGTTTTTGTTTTGAAGGAACGATAAATAATTTTCCTCCTTGTTCATCTTCCCGATGAGAGAGAAATGCTAGTTGGTTTTTTCCGTCCAGCCAGCGGGGATCAACATTTTGATACCCAATCGCGATTACTAAATCGTACTTTTCAATCGCTTGAGTAACTACCTCATTCAAATTGCTTAGGGGAACGAAACTAACTTTAACGTCGTAATTCCCCCAATTCCATAGACGTACAGTAGCGTAAGTCAGGCAAGAGTTAAAAGTTAACTCTGAGAGCAAAATTACCTTTTTCATTAGCTGCGGCCTCCATCCGCGACTTTTGATTTATTTTTTTCAATATTCTATTACAATTTTCTCACTCCGGTTTTAAATAGTCAAATTATAAGAAAAAAAGAGCTTGGTTGGAGCTCCTTTTTTGTTGTTTTTGTTTTACTTTATTTTTCAAATTAAGCTTGGGTGAAAATTAAATCACTATCAATTTTTTGAACGGTATATTTTTTATCCGTCATCAATGATTCAAGCTTAGGAACAAACCGGCATCGGAATATTTCGACGTTTCCATCATAGCTTAAAATTACAGTGTGATCTTTGTAATTATGACAGATAACCTTCTCGATGGCGTAAAGGCGCCCTGATTTAATTTTTGTCTTTGGAACAGAGCTCATTTTCAGGAGGTAGAAGGCAAGGAACATTAAAAATGCAGATGCCCATAGTAGCCAGGTCAATTTCCATTCGATTTCGGCATTGAGGGTTGCTCCCTGTATTACCCATGCGGTCATAAATAATATATAGGCAATCCACGCAACTGATGTAATAATGGTGATTCTTTTTTTCATGATACTGAATTTTGGTTTTTTGATTTCAATAATTTTTTATTAGCCGTTCACCCAGAGCTTGATTGACGGAATTAATTGCTTCTTCGCAGAAAATTAATAGATTCGTAAAATCATTTTTTTCTATGATTTCCGCTTTTAGTAAATCGTTGCAAATTGTTAATTTTTCGCAATCAACGTTTGTTGGTAACAAATCATCACAACCTTTTTCTGACTTAGCAATTATAAAAGGATAATAGTGTCCATCGTGGGCATAGAGAGCTAGTAGCAAGTAAAAGCCAATTCCGGGAGACTCATTGTTTGCTTCAATTGAATAATAGATTTGTAATTCTCCGGTGGTGTTTTTTCTTATTGCTCCACTGGAAAAACTCCCAGAGAGAAAACATTGGAAACTAACCGCTTGTCTAAATAGTTGTGTTTCTAGCGGGTGTTTCTTTTCAAAGGCGGTTTCTAATTCAAAAGAAGACATTTTTTCGTCTAGCCAGGCATTTCGTTCTTTGACGGTTTTTTCCCATTCGTCAACGTAACGCCTTTTATTTTGAGCATTTGCCAAAAATTCCTCAAACAATTGCATGACTAGCATGGCTTGTTTATAATCAGCCAGCATTTTTTGAATCACTTCGGGTTTTAATTCATCGTTTTTCATCTTTAATGATTTTTAGTTTAAAGTCTTTCGGTTATTACCACTGATGCTTGATCAAGCCTTTCTAGTTTACCAACGTATTCTTTGAATATGCTCAATATTTCGGCAAATAGCTTGTTCTCTGGGCTTATGAATAAGCTTGAGCCGTCTGCTGTAGCCATCATTCCTCCGGCCGTTTGTTCAAGTGAAAGTTCTTTAAAAAATTCTGATTGAGTAGAAATCCAACAGCGCTTGACTTCCGTTGTGTTTAGGATTGGAAATACTTCTTCCAAATTTGTTTCGAGCGGGATAACCGTTAATAAAGCATCATTCTGAAACCAGAATGAAATTAAAGTTGGCCCCGGTTCGTCAACATAGATTTTTGGAATACCAAAACTAATAAATAGGCTTCCTTCTTTAACCCACTTCGCTTTATAGACAAAGTGGAAAATCGCTTCATGACTTTTTAGAAAATCAATGAATTCCTTTAAGTGTTCTTTTTGCATTGTTAGTGATTTTTTAGTTGAAACTAGTATTATTTATTTGTAAATGTTCTTTTTATTTTCCGTTAACCTTATCATAAATCACTAATAACGTCAAGACTATTATTTGGCCAAAAATAGCTCTTTGTTGTAGAATAACCTTATAGTTTCTTGTTTAAATAATAAAGATATTTTTAAATAATTATGTCCATCATTAAATCAATTTCCGGCATCCGCGGCACTATCGGTGGCGAACCGGGGAATAACCTAACTCCTGTAGAAATTATCAAATTCAGTTCGGCTTTTGCGGTCTTTATAATTAAGCGCAACCCATCAATAAAAACGAAAATTATTGTGGGCCGTGATGCGCGCGTTTCCGGGGAAATGGTTAGCCGCTTGGTTGTCGGCAACCTTTTAAGTTTAGGGATTGATATTATTGATTTGGGTATTTCCTCTACTCCGACCGTAGAAGTCGCTGTCGTCTCTCAGAAGGCGCAAGGTGGCATTATTATCACCGCTTCACATAATCCCGGCGGTTGGAATGCTCTTAAGCTAATAGACGAACAGGGGGAGTTTTTATCGGCCGCTGAAGGCGAACAAATTTTAGCGTTAGCTGAAAATAATCAACCGAACTATGTACCCGAAGAACAGCTGGGCGCTTATTTTTTCTCGCCTTATTTAGAATGGGATCATATTGATAAGATAATGACTTTGCCGCTGATTGATAAAGAGGCAGTGGCCGGTCGTGATTTTAAAATTGTGGTTGATGGAATTAATTCTGCTGGTGGCAAAGCAATCCCGCACGTTTTGGAAAGTTTAGGAATCACAAAAATAAGTTTGTTAAATTGTTTGCCAAATGGTTTGTTTGCGCATAAACCAGAACCGCTCGCCGAGAATTTAGTGGAAATAATGGAACGGGTAAAGTCTGAGAAGGCGGATTTAGGGATTGTGGTTGATCCGGACGTTGATCGCTTAGCCTTTATTGATGAAAACGGCGAAATGTTCGGCGAGGAATATACTTTAGTGGCGATTGCCGATTATATTTTAGAAAATTTTGAAATAATTAACGATTTATATCCGGGTAAGTATCAGAAAGCCACGGTTTCTAATTTATCTTCTTCACGAGCACTGCGTGATATAAGTAAGAAGCATGGCGGCAAATATGAGGCAGCAGCTGTTGGGGAAGTTAATGTTGTTACTAAAATGAAAGAACTCCAGGCGGTAATTGGCGGCGAAGGTAATGGCGGCGTAATTTTTCCGGTGCTTCATTATGGCCGCGATGCCATGTTGGGCGTTGCCTTGTTTTTATCGATGCTCTCCCAGTCAAACAAAAAAATGTCGGAACTGCGTAAAAGTTTGCCGGAATATTTTATGGTTAAGGATAAATTAGAATTAACACCGGAAATAAATGTCCCCGAAATTTTGCAAAAGATAAAAATAGATTATGCTCCTGAAGAGATAACGGATATCGATGGCGTTAAAATTGATTGGGCTGATTCTTGGGTGCATTTGCGGGCTTCTAATACTGAGCCGATAATTAGAATTTATGCCGAAGCCCGAACAAAAACCGAAGCTAGGGTGAAAGTGGATGAAATCAAAGCTAAAATTTTAGCTTATATTAAATAATTTTTTCAATTTGCCCTCAATCTCAAAAAATGCTAAAATATAAGGGAAATTCAGATTTGAGTTTCCTTTATTTTTATTTTTTATTTTGTTATGACGCAGATTATTATAATGGCGGCTGGAAAAGGGACACGCATGGGTTCGGAATTACCCAAAGTATTGGTCCCGCTTAAGGGTCGACCAATGTTGGACTATCTTTTAGACTCGATTTCTAAAACAGCACCCGCCTTGAAGCCAATTGTCATTGTCTCGCCGGATAATAAAGAAATAATTGCCGCCGCTTTGCAAAAATACGATGTCCTATATGCTATTCAGGAAAAGCAGCTAGGAACTGGCCATGCAGTTGCTAGCGCCAGGAACTATATTGATCCTGCGGCTACGGAAATTTTTGTTTTAAATGGTGATCACCCTTTTTACAAACAGGAAACTATTCAGAATTTTCCTCTAAAACACGAAGGGATAGTATCAATGATTACCGTAGCCTTGCCTGACTTTGAAGATTGGCGTTCAGTTTTTTATCATCTAGGCAGAGTTGCTCGTGATAAAGAAAATAACGCTCGAAGCATTATTGAATTTAAGGATGCGAGCGATGAGGAGAAAAAGATTTTAGAAATAAATATTAACTGCTTCTGTTTTAATAGGGAATGGTTGTTCGCCCATATTGATAAATTAAATAATCAGAATAAGCAAGGTGAATATTATATTACCGATTTGATTAAAATGGCTTTTAATGAAGGTCACAAAATTAAAGTTTCTTCCATATCTCCGCAAGAAGGCATGGGAATCAACTCTCCTGAAGAACTGCAAATTGCTGAGAGCTTGGTCGCCGCTTAATATCTAAAGCTATGAAACAGGTTCTGGATTTACATATTCATTCTCCTTACTCCCGAGCTTGTTCGCCGCAGTTAACCTTAACAAACATTGATAAAACTTGCCGCGAGAAGGGCATCGATATTATTGCGACCGGCGATTTTACCTATCCCGCGTGGTTTAAAGCCATTAGTGAAGAGTTGGAAGAAACGTTTGCTGGTTCCGGTTTATATAAATTAAAAACGGCAGTTGATAATAAGCTAAAATTTATTTTATCGACGGAAGTTGCGCTCATTTATAAAGACGAAACTAGAGTTAGACGGATTCATCTGGTAATTCACGCACCGAATATTGAAGCGGCCACTAAATTAAATGAACGTTTAGGGGCAAAATATAATATTAAATCTGATGGTCGTCCGATTTTAGGAATTAAAGCTCCGGAACTCGTTAGATTATTATTAGAGATTGATGAACATTTTTTAATTTACCCGGCGCATATTTGGACTCCTTGGTTTGCAGTTTTTGGGTCTAAGTCCGGCTTTGATACTTTAGAAGAATGTTTTAAAGAGGAAACTAAAAATATTTATGCATATGAGACTGGGCTTTCCAGTGATCCGGAAATGAATTGGCGCTTGTCAGCTTTAGACAATTTAACCCTACTTTCCAGTTCTGATGCCCATAGCCCGATTAATATTGGCCGCGAAGCCACAGTAATGGAGCTAGAAACACCGATTAGCTACAGTCAGATATACGAAGTTATTAAAAATCATAAAAAGGGTGGATCGTCAGGAATTTTATACACGATTGAATTTTATCCGGAAGAAGGAATGTATCATATCGATGGGCATCGCGATTGCGGCTTTAGTTGTTTGCCAGCAGAAAGTCAGAAGTTGAATAATTTATGTCCCATCTGTCAGAAACCGCTCATAATTGGAGTTTTAAATCGTGTTGCCGAACTAGCCGACCGACCAATCGGATTCAAGCCAGAAACAGCTGCTCCTTTTAAGAAAGTCATTGAACTAGATAAAATAATCGCTGAAGCCTTAAATATTAAAAGTCGGGCCTCTAAACAGGTTCGAGCTGAATATCAGCGTCTGGTTAATAAATTTGGGAGTGAGTTATTTATTTTACTTGATTGTGATTTAGAAAAATTAAAAAGTAACACCGATTGGCGCATTATTGAGGGGATAGAAAGAATGCGCTCCGGCCATTTAGAAATTAAACCCGGTTTTGATGGTCAATATGGAGACATTCATATTTTTTCCGAAGACCATAAGTCGGGTGAGCCTGATAAGTTGTCGCTTTAAATAAAAATATGATTAAACCGTTTTCTACATTTTATTCAATCGTGGTGGTCGTCGCTTTTATTGTCTTGGCTATTTTGGCAACGGTGGAATATAGCGGACAAGAAGATGAGTCAGCCGGGGTTAAGGGCAATGCGGTTTATCAAGTTGTGAAAAACGCCACCAACAAGATAGAAAAACTTTGGGAAAAAACACCGACCAGCACACCAGAAATAAGCACGGAAGACGAAATGGCTACAACTACTAATAAATTTTGGAATCGATTAGGAAGTTTTATTAGTTTTTCCAAGACTGATGCCGGTTGGCAGCTGACCTTACAAAGTTCTGAACGGGTAATTTTCCAGAAAGTGATTATTTTAAAATGAGTTAATTTATTTTTTAGGAGCGTCTTAGCCGCCAGGCGCTATAATTAAAAAAACAAGCGGTAAAATATAATTAATAAACTAGTATATAATTTTATGGCTAAAGAAAGAGTCAAAAAAACAATTGAAGAGAGCGCCGAAGGTCACGATAAAAGATTCGAGGCTGCGGAGAGCGCCATCCAACAAATTAGAAGTAAATTCGGCGAAGGGGCGATTATGAAATTTGGTGATGCCCGCAAGACTAATGTCGACGCAATTTCCACCGGCTGTTTATCATTAGACATTGCTTTTGGTATCGGTGGTGTGCCACGCGGACGTATTATTGAAATTTTTGGTCCGGAATCCAGCGGTAAAACAACCTTAGCGCAACATATTGTCGCTGAAGTGCAAAAGACTGGCGGCATTGCTGCTTTCGTTGATGCGGAGCATGCGCTTGACCCTGATTATGCCTCCAAGATTGGTGTTAATATTAAGGAGATGTTATTGTCCCAACCTGATAGTGGCGAACAAGCTTTGGAGATTGTGGAAACTTTGGTGCGCTCCAATGCGGTAGATGTGATTGTAGTTGATAGCGTCGCCGCTTTAGTTCCTCAAAAAGAAATTGAAGGTGACATGGGCGATCAACATATGGGCTTACAAGCACGCCTTATGAGCCAAGCCCTAAGAAAATTGACCGCCGCCATCGGCAAAACTAAAACAGTTGTTATTTTTATTAATCAAATTAGAAATAAAATCGGTGTTTTCTTTGGTAGTCCAGAAACAACTACCGGTGGCAATGCCTTGAAATTTTATTGTTCCGTCCGCGTGGAAGTTCGACGTGCTGCTCAAATTAAGCAAGGCGAAAAAATTATCGGCAATCGCGTGAAGGTCAAAATCGTTAAGAATAAGGTCGCCGCTCCGTTTAAGACTTGTGAATTTGATATTATGTATAATGAAGGTATTTCCGTTGCCGGCGATTTGGTTGATTTGGGGGTAGAATATGAAGTAATCAAGAAGAACGGCAACTCCTATTCTTTTGGAGAAGTTAAGCTTGGTACTGGCCGCGAGACTGCCAAGAAAATGATTAAAGATGATAAGAAGCTTTTAGTAGAGATTCGTAAAGCAATTCTGGCGGAAATTAAAAGTAAAGAGATTGAAGAGGCTAAAGATGAGAAGAAAGGTAAGGGTGCTAAAGAAATTGATGTTGCCTAGTTCTCAACAAATAAGGTTTAGATTTTTGATAAAAAAAAGACATCCTTACGGATGCTCTTTTTTTATATCTTTTATCTTTTTAATTTCGGGGGTCTGTAAGTGTTTGTGAAATACTCTGAGCAACCGTTTCAATGTTAGGAGCGCCATCTATCGTTTTTATTTTTCCGCTCGCGGTGTAATAATCGATTAAAGGTTTGGTCTGTTCGTGATAAGTTTTAAAGCGTTCGGAAACAGTTTCTGGATTATCATCGGAACGTCCGGAATTCTGTCCGCGCAGAAGAATTCTTTTTTTTGCTTCCTCTTCACTGATTTCTAAGTTGATTACCGCTGTTAATTCTAAACCATTGGTCTTAAAAAAATTTTCTAAAGATTCTGCTTGTTCCAAATTGCGCGGGTAGCCGTCAAAGATTACGCCCTGATTATTCATCCAACTAGCTTTAGCTGCCTTTTCCATCATCGCGATTACTAGTTCATTAGGAACTAGTACGCCTTTATCAACGTAAGCTTTTATTTCAGCTCCTAATTCGCCACTGGTCATTTCTTGACGTAAAATATGCCCGCTGGATAAGTGGGTTAAATTATACTTCTGGGATATTAATTCGGCTTGAGTGCCTTTGCCGGCTCCCGGAGTTCCGAAAAAAATAAGGTTAGTCATAGAAACAAATTAAAACAGGGAAAACCTGTTTTTAACTGTGCGCCGTGCTGGATTCGAACCAGCGACCGTTTGCTTAAGAGGCAACTGCTCTACCAACTGAGCTAACAGCGCATACATAGCAGTAAACTATATTTATATTTTAATCATTAACCAAATATTGTCAAATACAAGTGGCGGGGGCGGGGATCGAACCCGCGACCTTAGCGTTATGAGTGCTACGCTCTAACCAGCTGAGCTACCCAGCCTCTAACTTTATCAGAATCCTGATAAAGTTTATTCATCCTTTTAGCGATGATGTGCGCCCGGCAGGATTTGAACCTGCAACCCCTTGGTCCGAAGCCAAGTACTCTATCCAGTTGAGCTACGAGCGCAAACAAACACGCCCTCAGCCGCTGACGGCAGCGAGTTACAGTTTCGGGCGGCGTCTTTTTATCTCTTGCCTTTAAGAGCCTGCTTTAAGTGATAACCAGTCTTAAATTTGGCGACCTTCACCTCAGGGATGGTTATCCTCTCGTTTGGCTTTTGCGGATTTACGCCGCCGCGAGCATAGCGCACGCGAGCCAAAAAAGTTCCAAAGCCAGCAATCGTGACCTCGCGGTCATTTTTTAACTCTTCAATGACGGCGTCGGTAAAGACATCAATCATTTTTTCGGCTTGTTTTTTATTCAAGCCCTCGACATCATGATAGATTTTGTCGATGAGTTGTGCTTTGTTCATATAATTATGATATTAGCTTTTTATGTTCGATTAAGCAAGTTATGGGAATTTGGGTGCTTATCTAGCGTATTCAGTAACCCTCATTTCACGAATAACATTAACTTTTATCTCCCCTGGGTATTTTAACTCATTTTCTATCTTTTTTGCAATATCCCTAGCTAAATTATGAGCTTTAAGATCATTTACGGCTTCCGGTTGGACAAAGACCCGAACTTCGCGTCCAGCTTGGATAGCAAAGACTTTTTCGACACCTTCAAAGGTTAAGGCAATCTTTTCCAGCTCCTCTAAGCGTTGTAGGTAGTTCTCAAAACTATCGCTTCTGGCGCCTGGACGAGCGGAAGAGATGGCATCGGCGACTTTTACAATCACCGAGATTAAAGTAGCTGGGTGGTCTTCGTGATGAGTTTCGATTGGGGCGATGATTTCTGGTGGCAGGTTAAATTTCTTGGCAATATCGCGGCCAATCTCGGTATGGTTGCCTTGAACTTCATGGTCAACCGCCTTACCGATATCATGGAGTAAGCCGCCTTTCTTAGCTAAAGTGACATCAGCGCCTAATTCTTCAGCCAACATCGCCGCTAGATGAGCAACTTCAATAGAATGGCGTAAAGCATTTTGGCCGTAACTGGTACGGTATTTTAAGCGTCCTAGAATAGAAACTAATTTAGGATCAAAGCCGGTAATCCCGACTTCATACATCGCTTCTTCACCTGCTTTTTTAATATCAATAGCAATGTCTTTCTTGGCGTTTTCGACCGCTTCCTCAATTTTAGTCGGATGAATACGGCCATCCTTTATTAAATAGTCTAAAGTTTTCTTGGCAATGTGGCGACGGATAAGCGAGAAGCCGGAAACAGTAATCGCGTTTGGGGTGTCGTCAACAATAATTTCCACGCCGGTCATACCTTCAATCGCTTTAATATTGCGACCTTCGCGACCGATAATGCGACCCTTCATCTCGTCATTTGGTAAATCAATGGTTGTGGTTGTTAATTCTACGGTATAAGAAGAGACCATCCTTTGCATAGCTAAAGCTAACATATCTTTAGCCTTGTCATCAATTTTATCCTGGTTGTCTTGTTCCAGTTTATTAATTCTAACCATTAAATCTTCAGCACATTTTTCTTCCTCAGCTTTTAAGAGGATATCTTTAGCCTCTTCACGTTTCAGGCCGGAAATTTCTTCCAGTTTAGAGGATTGTTGTTCCTGAATGCCTTTGATTTTTTCCTTAATCTCTTGAACTTCATTTACCTTGTCGTACAACTTTTGTTGCTTCTCTTGGAGGTCTATAAGTTTTTGGGAGAAAGAATTTTCACGTTGCTCCAAACGTTTTTGGAGTTGGTTGATTTCATTGCGTCGGCTGGCTTCTTCTTTTTTAGATTCCTCGATAATGTTTAGGGCTTTGTCTTGAGCTTTGAGGAGTAGCTCTTTTTCTTTCATTTTAGCTTCGTTGACAATCTTATCGGCCTTCTCGCCGGCGCTGCTGATTTTAGCATCAGCCGACTTTTTGAAGAAGATATAACCAATAAAAAAACCGCCGACAGCCAAAACGAGATACAGGGCATAATTTAAAAATTCCATATGATTTGGCTGTATTCTAGAAAGCTGAGGCGGCAAACAAGACAAATATTAAGTTTTTCAATGCGACAATAAACGCTTCAAGAAGCGCTATTTTAGAAGATGTGGCTAATTTTTTTTAAGTTTTTTGCTAATTTCAGCGAAATACGAGTAAGAGGCATAACTTTTAATCTTCGAAAATAATTTGTCTACGGTGTTTTTCGTCTTTTCTTTCCTCAGTGGTTCTAAAAAACAGGATTATTAATTTATCTAAGCTTACTTTAGCACTTCTTTCGGGCTTTGTAAAGCTGAAAAAGAGCCCTAGCTTCAGTTGACTTAAGGGGAAAATTAAAGTAATATTTAAACACGGATAAGCTTTATTTTATAAATTTTTTGACTTTATCACATGAATATTACCGAGTTAGCGAGAATTTTACGAATCAGCCCCCAAGAGTTACGCGACATGTTGCCGGAACTCGGTTTTGCTATTGGTCAGAAGGCCATTAAGGTTGATAACAACACCGCCAAGAAAATTATGAAAGATTGGCCGTTTTTGCGCCGTGAATGGGAGCAAAAGAAAATGGCCGCGGCGATTAAAAAGCAGGATGAAGTTCTGCCTAAGGAAAAAAAGACTATTTTCGTACCACGCGTCTTAGCAGTGCGCAATTATGCGGAGCTAGCCGGGATTCCAGTTAATCGTGTTTTGACGGAACTGATGAAAAACGGCGTTTTTACCTCTATTAACGAAAAGATTGATTTCGATACCGCGATGATTATCGGTGAAAATTTGAATTTAGACGTTCAATTAGCCGAATCTAAGGTAGAAGAGGATGATAAGGAAGATAAAAAATTGGAAGCTATTTTAGCTAAAGAAGAGCAGGGTGATTTACAAGAAAGACCGCCGGTTATTGTTGTCATGGGACATGTTGATCATGGAAAAACTAAATTATTAGATTCTATCCGCCAAACTGATGTGGTTGCTGGCGAAGCGGGAGGCATTACTCAGCATATTGGAGCCTATCAAATTAATCGTAAAGGTCAAATGATTACCTTTATTGATACTCCGGGACACGAAGCTTTTACGGCCATGCGTAGCCGTGGCGCTAAAGTGGCTGATATCGCGATTTTAGTGGTGGCCGCCGATGATGGCGTTAAGCCGCAAACGACCGAGGCTTTTAGAATTATTGAAGCCGCGAAAATTCCTTATATCGTGGCCATCAATAAAATTGATAAACCAACAGCCGATGTTAATAAAACCAAACAAGAATTAGCGACTCAGTTAAATATTACGCCAGAAGATTGGGGTGGCAAAATTATTTGCACGCCGATTTCTGCTAAAGAGGGAACTGGCATCGAAGAACTTTTGGATATGGTTTTACTTGTGGCTGCGACCGAGTCCTCTAATTTAAAGGCTAATCCTAATGCCGACGCCGCCGGGACAGTAGTTGAATCTAACGTTGATAAGGCGGCTGGACCCTTGGCGACAATTTTAGTTCAGAATGGAACCTTACATGTCGGCGACCAGCTCTGTTTTAATGAAGTTATATACGGGAAAGTTAAAGCTTTAAAAAATTATAAAGGCGAAGATGTGGCCGAAGTCGGCCCTTCCACACCGGCGAAGATTTTGGGATTAAAGATTTCTCCCGCCGTCGGCGATATTTTAAATGTCGGTCTAGGTGAAAAAGTAAAAGTCAAAAAAATTAAAACTGCTTCCGGCCATAATGAAATCGCGCCGACTATTTCGGATGATAATGTGGAAGATAAATGTCCAAAGGTGAATGTAATTATCAAAACTGACTTCTTAGGTTCGGCTGAAGCGATTGAAGAATCATTATTAAAACTAAATGGCGAGAAAGTAAAAGTCAAAATAATTTCCAAAGGTTTAGGCTATATTACCGAGGGTGACGTTAAGCGCGCGGAAGATTCTGGCGCCAAAATTTTAGGTTTCAATGTCCGCATGTCACCGGCGACGGAAAATTTGGTAAGAGAAAAACAAGTAACCGTTAAAGTTTTTTCCATCATTTATGATTTAATAAAATACGTCAAAGACGAAATGCAGCTTTTGGTTAAGCCGGAAATTAATCGCGTTAATTTAGGACGCTTGAAAGTTTTAGCGATTTTTAGAACGGAAAATACTAGCCAGATTGTCGGTGGTAAAATTTTAGACGGCGTTTTACAAAATAATTGTTTGATTGAGGTTTATCGCGGCGATAATTTTATTGTGGCCGGCAGTATTAGTCGTTTACAATCAGGTAAACAAGACGTTAAGGAAGTAGAAAAAGATCAGGAAGCGGGTTTGCGTTTTGAAGGCAAGCCACTGATTGAGGAAGGTGATATTTTAGTAGCTTATATAGAAGAAAGAATAACCGGAACTATTTAATATGGCGAGTGTTGATAGAATTAACGATTTAATATTGGAAGAAGCGGCCATGGCCATTAATCGTGAGGTGAGGATTGAAGATTCTCTCATTACGATTACTTATGTCCAGTGTTCGCCAGATTTAAAAACAGCGAGAATCGGCTTTTCGGTTTTGCCGGATAAGCTTGCCGGTACCGCTATGCGTAAATTAGAGGCCGGGACTTCCGAGTTGGTGGCAGTCCTACGCAAACGCACCAAGCTGCGCAAGATCCCTAAAATTACTTGGGAGTTTGATGCTACCGAACGGGAGGCCAGTAAAATTGAGCAATTAATTAAGAAGGCGAACGAAGAATAAAATATTATAAAGTCCAGTTTTTAACCCGGTGTTTACCGGGTTTTTTGTTGTTTTTAAGGTTGAGCGTAGGCTGGACTTTTTCTGATATTTATAATAGAATTCTAGATTATGGAAAATACCGCCAAACTAAAATTAGCCTGGGAAAAAATAAAAAGCGCCGCTTCTGTTTTAGTCGTGGGGCATGTTTCGCCTGACCCAGATGCCCTGGCTTCTATCGGGGCGATGTTAGAATTGCTTAAGGCCTATAGAATAAAAAGTTCGGCTTATGCTGACAATAAATTGGATGAAGTTTATAACTATATACCCAATGAAAATTTAATCAGTCGCTCTAAGCCAAAAAGCTTGGCGGATTTTTCGGTGATTCTAATTTTAGATTGTGGGGCTATGTCACGTACTAGTCTGGAAACAGAATTGCGCGCCCTCTTAGCACAGCGCGCCCATAACTCAGAAGTTAAGACGCCTTACATTATTGAATTTGACCATCATGAATCGCGGGAAAGTTTTGCAGACTTGGAAATTCGGACTCCCAGCAAAGCCTCAACTACGGAAATAATTTATGATTTTTTGGAAGCTAATAATTTAGAGATAAATAAGGCGATTGCCGATTGTATTTTAATCGGGTTGATGGCGGATACCGGTAATTTTCTGCACGCTAATTCTTCTTTTGAAGTAATGGCCGCTTCTTCGGACATGCTGCTTCGTGGAGCTTCTCTTAATAAAATTAGCGAGCGCATTCGCGGCACCGGAACTTTAGTTTCACTTAAAGTTTGGGGACGGGCTCTTGAAAAAATAAAGTTTAATCAAGAAACGGGCTTAGTTTGTTCTGCTTTAACCGCTAAAGATTTTTCTGAATTGCTAAGGCCGGAAGAGCGAGATAGCGTCGCCGAAGTATATGGGGATATTGCCTCATTTATGAGTTATTTATCAGGTGCTAAATTGGCTTTGTTTTTGCGCGAAGAAAATGGTCGGGTGAAGGGAAGTCTGCGGACTAATTCGGATGAGATAGATGTCGCCAAATTAGCTCAAGGATTCGGTGGCGGTGGACATAAACGAGCAGCCGGGTTTATTCAAGAGGGTCATTTAGAAGAGACGGAGAATGGGTGGAGGATTGTTAAATAAAAAAACCGGATTGCTCCGGTTTTTTTTGTTAGGTCTTATGTTAGTTTTTTTGGTTCATTTTTTCCAAGGCCTGCTCGGCACTTTTTAAAACTTTTTCAAATCCTTCATTAGCTGCTTTTTGTTCATCAGGACTCAATTCATTAATGGTTGAAACCTCAAATTCGGTCTGACTGGCGATTGCTTCTTTAATGTCATCCAAAGTGACTTGTTTTGTATCCATGTTAATGCCTCTTAAGATTCCATCAACTTGGTATCTGAACCGGTCGTCTTGTTCCGCCTTCTGCGACTGTTGTTTTCTGAAGGATGGATCACCGATTATATCTCCTCGCATGGTTCCATCAGCATACTCCACGACGCCCGGAGTTACATCTTTAACTGCCATCGTCGGCCCGTCTTGTTTTATTGATTGATTTAAAAATAAGTCGGGACTACCATCTTGGTTGTTATCAATAATGATTGTGTTGTGTCTAGTGACTTGTCCGTCTTGAAAATCTTCACTGCTGGTTACATACGTCATTTTATCATAGCCGCCTACGATTACCTCTTGCATGGCATGAGTAACTTGGTTGTTATGGCCAATATTAATTTCCGGTCCCATTCCTTGATGTTTTATAATGTCCGGGTTTTTATCGGCTACTTCATAGGCCATTTTATGAACGCTTCTGGCTAAATCGGCTCTTGGACCCTCCTGTCTGCCTTGCGCGCTAGACTCTAAATGAGTGGCGGATAATCCCAGGAAAGCCAAACTTAAAACCTTGGCCATGTTTTTAATCCCTGTAAATTTACTTTCTTTTGTTTCTTTTGGCTCTTGAGCCGCCTTGGGCTTAAAAAAACCCATTTCAAATTTACTCATATTCTTGTAAGAATAAGTTAATAAGTTATAATATTTATCTACTTCTCTTATATTTTAGCAAAAATTTAACAAATATTCAATTTTTTGCAAATTATACTAATATTAGCAAATAAAGTGTTTTTTTGCTATAAAAAAGCCGGATTGCTCCGGTATTTTTTTTATTTAATCTTTTTTTGTTGCTTCTTCCGCCATTCTTCTATTTTTTTGTGATCGCCAGATAGCAGTATTTTAGGGGTCGGATATTTTTTCTTATCAGCGATGAATATCTCTGGCCTGGTATATTGCGGATATTCCGCCAAGCCAGCCTCGGAATGAGATTCCTCAATAATGCTGTTTTTGTTTCCCAGTACGCCGGGCAGTAAGCGGGTGATAGAGTCAATCATTACCATCGCCGGCAATTCGCCGCCAGTTAAAACATATTCACCGATGGAAATTTCTTCGTCAATAAATTTTTTAATCCTCGCATCCACGCCCTCATAACGGCCGCAGACAAAAACAATTTCTTCTAGTTTAGAATATTTTTGGGCTAACGTTTGATTCCATTTTTTGCCGGAGGCGGATAAAAGAATAATTTTGCGTTTTGTTTCCTTAATTTTTTTTGTTTTTTTATTAATATCTTTTAACGCCTTGTATAATGGCTCTATCTTCATGAGCATGCCAGCACCGCCGCCATAAGGGGCGTCATCAACTGTTCGGTGCTTATCAGTTGTCCAGTCACGCAAGTTATGAATTTTAAAATCAATAACTTTTTTGTCTTGGGCGCGCTTAATAATACTTTCACCAAAATAAGAGTTAAAAATTTCTGGAAAAATTGTGATTATTTGGAATTTCATATATACCCATTATAACAAAAAAGCCACTTTTTAAGAATTGTGGCTTTCTTGTTTATTTGAAACAGCTTGTAATTAGATGTTCAAGTCATCAATCGCGGAAGTATCAACTTCTTCACGATTATCATGACGTTCTGTGCGTTCGCTTGGGCGATGATTGCCTCCCTCTGGATCATAAATCTTGAGGTTAACGCGAGAATTGTTTTTAGCACCGACAATTTTTAATAAGGTGCGAATAGCCTGCGCGGTTTGACCCTTACGACCGATAACATAGCCCATGTCAGCTGGATTGATTTTAAGAGTTAATAATACTCCTCTTTCGTCAATCGTTCTGTCAACGACTACATCGTTTGGGTTGCCGACGATGTTCTTTACGATAATTTCAAGAAACTTCTTGTCTTGCTCTTCCATAATTTTGCTTAGTCTTTCTGATTAGACAAAGAATTTTGTTTAACCGAGAAAGCGATTTATTAGATGGCTCTCAGCTTGGCAGCTAGGAGTCTTATGCTGATAATTTTAGCAATAGACCTTCTCTTTGTCAATTTGCTTTTAACTTTTAATTTTAAGCTTGAGCTTCGGTTTCTGGAGCGACTTCTGCAGCCACTTCTTCGGCTACCGGCTCTTCTGTCTTAGGCTCTTCTTTTGGAGCTTCAGCAGCTTGAGCAGCCGCCTTCTTTTTGTCATCCTTAGCTTTTAGTTGAGAGACGCGTTTTTCACTTTTTTCTCCCGCTTTAGAAGCGGTTACTTTTTTACCCTCTACGATACCCTTGCCAACAAGCAAGTTATTTATAGTGGCAGTCATTTGAGCGCCTTTGCTTAGCCAGTATTTGATTCGGTCGTCTTTAGTCGCCAATTCTTTAGAATGAGGATTGTAAGAACCCAAGATTTCTAAAACATTGCCATATGGATCACGGCCTTTTTCCGAAATTACTAGACGGAACATTTTTTTGTTTGTTTTTCCTGTTTTGGATAATTTTATCGCTAACATAGTGTTTTTTCTGTATTATTTTAGTATTTTAGATATTAACTTAATACTTAATAAAAGTCAATAATTTAGTTAATTTAGCTTCTTGGGGTAAATCCGCCTGGTCGACGAGAATTATTACGGTCGCCGCTATTACCGTTTCCAAAGCGGCTTGGTCTAAATCCGCCGCCGGCTTGGCCGTTAGATTTGCCTTTCTCATCTTTCCAGAGATGAGCATTTTCGTCTAAACCTTTCAGGCTTAAATTGATGCGTCCCTGGTCATCGATTTCTTTAATTCTAACAGTTACTTCATCGCCGATATTTAAGAAGTCGCTTGGCTTCTCAATGCGGTAAGGCGCAAGTTCACTGACGTGAGCCATGCCATCTTGATTAGCATTTAAAGAAATAAAGGCACCGAAATCTAACATGCGGACAACTTTACCTTTAAGGATTTCACCAGCCTCAAAGACGTGAACAATCTCCTTAACTTGTTTGACGGCTTCATTAACTTTTTCGGGATCAGTGCCACAAATCATTACTAAGCCGCTATCTTCAATATCAATGCTAACGCCGGTTTCATCAATAATGCGGTTAATAACTTTTCCGCCCGGACCAATGATGGCACCAATTTTTTCTGGATCAACACTGAAGCTGATAATTCTTGGAGCGTATTTTGATAAGTCAGCGCGAGGAGCAGGAATCGCTTCAGTAATAACATTTAAAATTTTATTTAAAGCGCGGCGTCCTTGGCTTAAGGTTTGAGTAATAATTTCTTCAGTTAAACCATCAGTTTTAGTATCTAGTTGAATGGCAGTTAAGCCAGTATCGGTACCAGTGATTTTGAAATCCATACCGCCTTCGCCATCTTCTAAATCTTGAATATCGGTTAAGACTACCCACTTGCTCATATCATGATTAGAGGCTAGTCCCATGGCAATTCCGACTACCGGTTTTTTGATTGGAACACCAGCATCCATCAGGGCTAAAGTTGAAGCGCAGGTTGAAGCCATTGAGGATGAACCATTAGAACCTAAAGTCTCACTAACTACGCGAATAGTGTAAGGGAAATCTTCGCGGTTAGGAACGACTGGAAGTAATGCTTTTTCGGCGAGAGCGCCATGACCAACTTCACGGCGACCAGTACCTCTTAAAGGAGATGCTTCACCGACAGAATATGGTGGGAAATTATAATGATGCATGTAACGTTTTTTGCTTTGACCTTCCATGCCTTCTAAAGATTGTTCCATCCCAGGAGCACCCAAAGTCACGATAGACATTACTTGGGTTTCACCGCGGGAGAATAAAGAAGTTCCATGGTCGCGTGGTAAAATAGCGACTTCAGCAATCAGCTCTCTGATTTCTTCAAGCTCACGGCCATCAACACGTTTCTTTTCTTCAATGATAGCGCGAGTAACTTCGGCATCAATCATTTCTTCCACTAATTTTTTAGCGATGTAACCGCGTTTGTCACTGCTTAAGCCTTGAGCGGTTAAATAATCGTCTAAACCATCTTTAATGGCACCGACAGCCGCTTTACGCTCACCTTTAGTATAATATTCTTTAACGAATAAGATTTTTTTAATGTTTTCAGTTAACCAGGTGCGGCCAATTTCTAATAAAGCCTCTTTATCTTTTTCCGCTTCAAGTTCTTCGGCGGATTTTATCTTCGCTGGTTTCTCATTATTTTTTGGTTCAACACCGGCTTGTAATTCTTTGATTAAATTAATGGCGACTTGCATTTCTTGTTGCCCAGCCATAATTGCTTTTAACATCACATCTTCCGGAATCTCATTGGCGCCCGCTTCAATCATGATTACTTTTTTGTTCGTTCCGGCCACAATTAAATCCAAGCTACTTTTAGCTTGTTCTTCATAAGTTGGGTTGAAAACAAATTTATCTTCAATCAATCCGACACGGATGCCGCCAATCGGTCCATTCCATTTAATACCGGAAATAGATAAGGCGGCGGAAGCAGCTAACAGGGAAACGACATCATAATCATTTTCCTGGTCAATCGCTAAGACCGTAATAATTACTTGAATATCGCGGTTATCGCCAGTTACAAATAAAGGACGGATTGAGCGATCAATCATGCGTCCAGTTAAAACTGATTGGTCAGTTGGGCGACCTTCACGCTTTACCCAGCGGGAACCTTTGATGATACCAGCCGCATAAAGTTTTTCTTCAAAATCAACCATGAGCGGGAAGAAATTAACGCCTTCACGTTCGGTTTTAGATTGCACAACTGTCGCTTGCACGACAGTCTCGCCGTATTGGACCCAGACAGCAGCATTCGCCTGTTTAGCGACCTTACCGGTCTTGATGATGAGAGGACGGCCAAGCCACTCTCCTGAAAATACTTTTTCCATAGTGTTTGGTGCTTTGGCCGCTAAATTACAGGACTGTAAAACAAAGTTACAGTGCTATCTATTTAACGGTCAGAGCCATTATATTAATTTGTTATTTACCTTTATTGTATATTAGAAATTTTTTATCAGCTCCCAAATCAGTAAAGTCATCCGCTTCTTCAACCAAACGCGAAGAACAGGTTTTTCTAAAGGCCATGACTTCTACTAAGCAGCCTTTGTTGTTTTGTAGATAAGAAACTAATGGCAGGTAGTCACCGTCTCCGGAAACAATAATTAAAACGTCTAGTTTATCGGCCAGTTTAATAGCATCAATCGCGATACCCACATCCCAGTCAGCTTTTTTGGCGCCGCCGGCAAAGATTTGTAAGTCCTTCATTTTAACTTCAAATCCTTGTTGTTCCAGGGCTTCGGCGAATGGCTGTTCTTCCTTGCTTTCTGTCCGGATAGCATAAGCAGTGGCCCGGATAAGTTTCCGACCAGCCACTGCTTTTGCTAAAATCTCTCTAAAGTTTACTTTACGGTTATATAAATTCTTGGCGGAATGATACATATTAGAGACATCCACCAAAATTCCCACTCGTTGTTCCTTGTGCTTTATCATAGTTAAAATTTATTCTTCCGTTTCGTCTTCTTTAATATCTTCTGTTTCATCTTCAGGGTTAATATATTTCTTTTCTTTTTTCTTTTCTTCCTCTTCTTCCTCTTCTAATCTCTGAGCAATTTTAAGTTTCAACTTAGTTGCTAATTCTTTAAATTGTTCGGCATTTTCCTTTTGTAAATATTTAAGCAGTTTTCTTCTTTCGCCTACTTTCTTTAAAAGACCGCGGCGGGAAGAGAAGTCATGCTTATGCTTCTTCAAATGCTCGGTTAATTCTTTGATTTCTTCGGTTAAAATCGCAATTTGAACCTGGGAAGAACCGGTATCAGTGTCATGAACTCGGAATTTTTTAATAATTTTCTCCTTTGCTTTTTTGTCTAACATAGATCTTCTGCTCTATCTAAGAAGCGGTCAAGCTGTCCGCATCCGGGAAAGAGTACATTAATTATAAAATTTGTTAATTTTTAGCTTATTTTACGGAATTTATCTTCTTCATCAAGCGTGATTTCTTGCGGTTAGCAGTGTTTTTCTTGATAATTCCTTTTTTAGCAGCTTTATCGATAGCTTGCACGGTCTTGGAAAAATCTTCCTTAACCTTGCTATCTTTAGCTTTAATTTGTTTAAGATTAGCCTTAACTAGAGTCTTCAATTTATTGGCGACTTTCTTGTTGGCAGCATTTCTTTTAACGGTTTTGCGTAGTTCTTTCTCCGCGGATTTCTTATTAGGCATAACTAGTTCTAAATTAAATAAAATTATGAGAGACTAATGTCTCTTTGTTCTAAAACATTAACATAATAATAAGTAAAAAACAAGGGAATGTCAAGATTAAGATAAATTTAAACAAGAAAAAAGGGGTAGACATTGTTAAATTGCCTACCCCTTGGTAAAAAATCGCTAATATTATTAGAATTTGCCGATATCACGGCGGCAGAATTCGTCTTTGAAATGGATTTTGTCCAAATCTTCATAGACGTTTTCAACTGCCTCAAAAAGAGAGTCTGCTAATCCTAAGACTCCGATTACCCGGCCGCCATTAGTAACCAGCTCTTCCTTATCATTAAGCTTGGTGCCAGCGTGAATTATTTCACACCAGGCCGATTCTGAATCTGGGGTTTCTATCATATCGCCTTTGCGGTAATCCCCGGGATAGCCACCGGCCACCTTAACTACGAATGCGGCCGCTAAGTGGTCATAAAATTTTAACTTTTTAGCTGCCAAGTCTTCGTTATTAGCGGTCCGCCATAACAATTTGAAAAGATTGCTTTTAATAAGTGGCAGAACAACTTGTGTTTCAGGATCTCCCATTCGGCAATTGAATTCAATCACGTATGGTTC
This sequence comes from Patescibacteria group bacterium, assembly GCA_041664445.1. Lineage (GTDB taxonomy): Bacteria > Patescibacteriota > Patescibacteriia > Patescibacteriales > UBA12465 > UBA12465. Next base: position 23,405 of record JBAYKT010000015.1, read on the forward strand.
GCCATCGGTTATCATTAGCCCGCAGTACAGGAACCCAGTAAAGGGTAAATGATTGTTTTTCATTTCTTTCAAAATTGGAACAATAATTTTGGTCTCAATTTTTTCCATCAAGTCCGGATAGCGAGTGAGTAGCGGTGAAGGAGAAATTGAGCCCATGCCCCCAGTGTTTGGCCCTTTGTCGCCATCAAGCAGGCGTTTGTAGTCTTGCGCCGTGCCAATAATAACATGGCTGTTTTCATTACAGAGAACAAAAACCGACATTTCTTGGCCGGACAAACATTCTTCTATTAGGACAGGCCCTTCGCCGAATTTTTTGTCTTCGTAGATAGCTTTCAAGGCTTCTTTAATGTCGGACTCGGTGTGACATACGAAAGCTCCTTTGCCAGCAGCTAATCCAGAAAATTTTAATACCACCGGCAGACCAGTAATTCCTAACATTTCTTCCGTTTGTTCGCGATCGGGTGATATTAGATAGATTGGTTGCGGAATGTCAGCATCTTCCATTCTGATGCGGGCGAAAGCCTTATTGCTTTCAAGCTGAGCCGCCTCCTTGGTTGGGCCAATAATTGGGACATTTCTTCTTCGGAAAAAATCAACGATACCGCCAGCCAAAGGATCTTCCGGGCCGACAATGATTAAATCAATTTCTTCTTTTTTTACAAATTCATTAAGTCCCGTAAAATCGTTGGGACTTATAGGAACATTTGTTCCGAACATGGCGGTTCCGCCATTTCCAGGAGCAAAAAAGATGTTTTCCACACCGTCATTTTCCATTTGTATTCCGATGGCATGTTCGCGGCCACCACTGCCGATAATCAAAATTCGTGCGTCTTCAGCTTTTAGTTTTTTCATTTTTAATGATTTTTTTTTGGTTAATATTAATTTGTTAAAAAAACGATAATTTTAATTTTCCCCTTATTTAAACATATAATTTTTAGTTTGTAAATAACAAAAAAACGAACATTTAAATGTTCGTTTTTTCTTTAAAGTCGGGGTGGAGAGATTCGAACTCTCGATCTTCTGGTCCCAAACCAGACGCCTTAGACCAACTGGGCCACACCCCGTATATAAAAATAATCCGCCGAAAGTACGGAATATTTTTATTTGACTTTAAGTGCCCCGGGTCAGAATCGGACTGACGACACAAGGATTTTCAGTCCTTTGCTCTACCACTGAGCTACCGAGGCCTATATTTTTAAAGTTGGTTGCGGGAGTCGGACTCGAACCGACGACCTCC
>JBAYKT010000016.1:0-19374 GCA_041664445.1 Patescibacteria group bacterium
CAATCTTCAATTGAGGGGGTTTCCCCATTCGGAAATCTGCGGGTCAAAGGTTGCTTGCCACCTTACCGCAGCTTATCGCAGGCTGCTACGTCCTTCATCGTCTTCTTATGTCAAGGCATCCGCCATACACTCTTAATGAGATTTTCCCACGCTTTTATATTTAAAGCTACAAAAAGCGTGTCATATTCTTTTACAGCTTGAAGGGTCTCAACCTTCAATAGAATACTTTTATCTTAATTGAACATTATTATTTGATGTCTTTACTCTAACATATGTTGTTAAGGGACTCGGGGCGCAAAAAAACCGCTTTAGCAGCGGTCCTAAGTAATCGCAAAATAGCTGATCAATTAGAATCGCTGTTTAATATGATAAACATAAAGTTTTTGCATATTTTTCTAGGTTTTTATAGCCCTGTTAAAACTGATACCAATTATAGCTGTTTTAAAAAATATGTCAAGGGGAAAACGAAAACAAAAAAACAGCCTTATTTTAGCTGTTTTTTAAACATTTTTTAGTTTCTTTTTAAGCCCGATTTAATCGCTCAAAAGTCCGGGGTCACCCAATTGGCCCATAGCCACTTCCTTGGTAATTACGTTGTCTTTGTATAATTGTTTAACATGCTTATCCATGGTTATCATCCCTGAAGCACCACCGGTTTCAATCACGCTCTTTATCTGGGCTACTTTGCCCTCTCTAATTAAATTGGCAATCGCCGAATTATTCAATAAAATTTCGCGCGCAGCTACTCGGCCACCGCCAACCTTATTTAGTAAACGCTGGGAAATAATCGCCGACAACACAAATGATAATTGCGACTTAATTTGATTCTGTTGATAGGGTGGAAAAATATCAATAATTCTATCAACGGTCTGCGCGGCGCTATAAGTATGCAAAGTTGCTAAAACTAAATGGCCGGTTTCCGCCAAAGTAATTGCCGTAGAAATTGTTTCCAGGTCGCGCATTTCGCCAATCATAATCACGTTCGGGTCTTGGCGTAAAGCGTGCTTCAAGCCGCTGGAAAAACTAATCATATCGCTTCCCAATTGTCTTTGGGAAATAATACTCATTTTCGGTTTAAAAATATATTCAATCGGATCTTCTAAAGTAATGATGTTAACGCTGGTATTGGCATTGATATGATTAATCATCGCCGCTAAGGTTGTTGATTTTCCGCAACCGGTCGGACCGGTAACCAAAATTAATCCCTGTTGCAAATTAAGCATCTTCTCAACAATTGGCGGCAATCCTAATTCATCTAAAGACGGTTCTTGCTCTTTGATAATACGTGCCGCTAAACAAACATTATTTTTTTCAAAAGAGAAATTAACGCGATAACGATATTCCTCAACTTGATAAGCTAAATCTAAATCACGCTTATCCATGAATCTCCTCTTTTGTTCCTTAGTTAAAACTACGTCCATCACGTTTTCCATTTCAACAGTATCAAGTATCGGAAAGTGGCCTTCGGGAAAAATATCGTTGACATTGAACAACTCGCCATCAATACGCAAAATCGGTTCTTGACCGACAATCATATGGATATCGGACGCTTCTTTTTCCGCCGCGATTTTAAATAAGTTTTTAACTTCCATAGAAAAACTAATTAAATTATTTTACCAAGCCATTTTTTTAAGTCCCTGAGAAGCAGCGGCTACTTGAGCTTCCTGTTTAGAAGAGCCTTCGCCGGTAGTGACTAGTTCCTCTTCTAAATATAAACCGACTGTAAAAACTTTAGCATGATCCGGGCCGACTTCATCTAAAATCTGATAATGCGGCGTTACCCCGCGCAACTCCTGAGCCTTTTCTTGAAAACGAGATTTTGGATCCAGATATAAACGATTTTCTAAAATACCATCAAGCTTACAAACGATATGTTTTAAAATAAATTCTTTGGCCACTTCTATTCCTTGGTCCAAATAAGTGGCGCCAATAATGGCCTCAATCGCATTCGCTAAAATAAACTGTCGCGACTTTTTATTTTTATCTTTGGCTTCGCCCTTCGAAAGATAGAGGGCGTCTTCAATGTTTAATTCTTGCGCAATTTCATACAACATCTTTGCGTTAACTAATGAGGCGCGCCAATTAGTTAAATCACCTTCCGGAACATCCTTAAAATTCAAAAATAAATATTCAGTGACCACAATCTCCAAAACCGCGTCACCTAAAAATTCCAAGCGTTCATTATGGCCGACTTTAAAATCCGGATGCTCATTAATGTAAGAACGATGGACCATGGCCTGACGGATAAGATCTTCATTCTTAAAACTAATGCCGAGATTATTTTGTAATTTTGTTAAACTGTTAGCGACCATAAACCAAAAGATTATTTTTCAACCCCGAGCTCTTCGGAAGTTTTTAATTCCCCTGAAGCCTCTGGCGCTTTGGCAGCCTCCGCTTCTTTGGCGGCTTCGGCTTCTTCTTTATTATCGCGCTTTTGAATTTCCGGCTCATCGCCATAAAGCGCTCCTAAAACACCATTCACAAATTTTCCGGAAGAATCGCCCCCGAAGCTTTTAGCAATTTCAATTGATTCGTTAATCGCGACCCGAGGTGGAATCGGAGTATAGCTTAATTCATAGATGCCGAGGCGCAAAATATTCCGATCGACAGCGGTGATTTGATCAAGCGGCCACTCGGTCGCATATTTAATAATATGTTTATCAATCTCATCCAGATGATCAACCACGCCGGCCACCAGCCCACGCACAAAACCCCCATCATCAAAGTTGGGGGCAAAGTTAGCAAAGTTATCTTCAATTAGACTTTCCAGTCCGTCATTTTTACGTCCATTAAAATCCCAGGCGAACAAGGTTTGCAGAGCAATAGTTCTAGCGAGGTGACGATTAGACATAAATTATTTTTTCTTGACCGTCTTGGTCTTCGGTTTAGTAACTTCTTTACTTTTGTAAGTGCCGCAGAAAGCGCAAGCGGTATGAGGCTTTCTCATCTCGCCGCATTTCGGACATTTAGTAAGACTTACTTTCTTAAGAGCCAAATGAGCGCGACCGGTATGGGTCTTGCTATGGGTCTTCTTTTTCTTAGGATTAGCCATATAAATTTTTAATTATTACAATTTTAGTATAACGTAAAGCTATGATTAGTCAATAAAGAAACCGAAAAATTAAACATTCGCCGGTTTTGGACCGACAATTTTATCAAACTCGTCTTTTTCTAAAGTTTCTTTTTCTAAAAGAGCTACCACAATCGCTTCCAGCTCCAGTTTCTTGTCGCGAATAATTTTTTCTGCTTTATCAAAACCCTGTTTAATAAAGCCGCTAATTTCTTCATCAATTTTTTCAGCAACCTTTTCGCTATAATCGCGCTGTTCATGAATTTCGCGTCCCAAGAAAATCATTTCTTCTTTCTGGCCGTAAGTACGCGGGCCAAGATGGTCGCTCATGCCATAATCAGTTACCAAGCTGCGCGCTAAAGAAGTCGCGCGGCGTAAATCAGAGGTAGCTCCAGTTGTGACTTCGGAAAAGATTTCTTTTTCCACTGTGTGCCCAGCCAACAAAACCGCAATCTCGGAAATAAATTCCGACTTGGCGTGCATATGTCTATCTTCAAGCGGCACTTTAAGCGTATAGCCACCAGCGGAACCGCGAGAAATGATGGAAATTTTTTGCACCGGATCAGCATCCGGCAAGAAATGTGCCACGAGCGCATGCCCGGCTTCATGATAAGCGGTAATCTTTTTTTCTTTATCGGTAATAACTCGGCTCTTACGTTCCGGACCAATCATCACCTTTTCAATCGCTTCAAATAAATCTTCATTTACAATCTCCTTCTTCCCTTGGCGCGCCGCTAAAATTGCGGCTTCATTTAAAATATTAGCTAAATCAGCTCCCGAAAAACCGGAAGTTCGTTCGGCAATTTTTTTCAATTCCACATTAGCGCCCAAAGGTTTCTTGCGGGCATGAACCAACAAAATATCTTCACGGTCTTTTAAGTCCGGTAAATCAATCATCACGCGTCTGTCAAAACGTCCCGGGCGCAGTAAGGCTGGGTCTAGAACATCGGGGCGATTAGTCGCAGCAATTACAATAATATTTTGTGTTGGCTCAAAACCATCCATCTCCACTAAAATTTGATTTAAGGTCTGTTCCCTTTCATCATGGCTGCCTCCCAAACCAGAACCGCGACGGCGGCCAACAGCATCAATTTCATCAATAAAAACAATGCACGGCGCGCTCTTCTTGGCTTTTTCAAATAAAGAGCGAACGCGCGAAGCACCGACGCCGACAAACATTTCTACAAACTCTGAACCTGACATATGAAAGAAAGGTACTTGCGCTTCTCCGGCGACAGAACGTGCTAATAAAGTTTTGCCGGTTCCTGGAGAGCCTAACAGTAAAACGCCACGCGGAATTTTCGCGCCCAGTTCGTGGAATTTTTTTGGAAAGCGTAAAAATTCTACAATCTCTTTTAATTCTTCTTTGGCCTCTTTAGCGCCGGCCACGTCTTTAAAAGTTGTGCGATTTTTATCATCCGGTTTAAAATCTTTAGCCGTTGATTGACCGAAGCTCATAGCGCGAGAATTAGAACCCTGAACACCGCGCATCATAAAGAAAAAGAAAGCGCCGATAATAAGTAATGGTAATAAAAACGGCAGAATATTAACTAGAAAATAATCCCAACCACTTTCATCTTTTATGGAAATTTTGATGCCAGCCAATTTCGTAGGATCAACTCCCAGATTGCTTAACAATGTGGTCAGTGATTCCGTCGGTTCTTTTCTAGTTACTTCCTGCTTGCCGTCTTTTAGAGTCGCTGTAATTTTATCACCGCTGACAATAATTTCCGAAACATTAGCTTGATTAATTCCGCTAACTAAAGTTTCAATGCCCACAGTTTCACTGTTAACCGAATTATCGGAAAAAGCACTAAAAATAGCAGCGATTATAAAGAAAATCGCTAAAAAAAGTAAAAAATTTCTTATTAGTTTTTTCATGTGTTTAGTCTTAAATGATTATCTCTATTATAGGTGGAAACCGGCCGTTTGGCAAACCTCACTCTTAATAAAAATTCCCCGAAGAGCGAGGAATTTTTATTTTATCTAAACTTGAGAAGTTATTATTCAGCTTTAGCTGCTTTCTTCTTGGCAACTTTTTTTTCTTTAGTCTTTTTCTCTTCTGCCTTTTCCTCGCCTTCAGCTACTTCTTCCTTTTCAGACTCATCTTCTTTTTCTTCCTTATCAGCCTTCTTAGATTTTTTACCATCGGCTAATTTTAAACCTAAGCGATGCTCAGATGGAGAAACGCTAACGATTTCGAAATCGCGCACTTCATCGCTCTTAAAGAGCTCGGTAATTTTTTCCTTCACGCCTAAATTTAATTGACTGATATGAGCTAAGCCATGGATTTCTTCATCCAACTTAACAAACAAACCAAAAGGATTAACTTTCAAAATTGTACCAGGAACAACTTGGCCGGCTTTGTACTTAGCGCTCGCTTCCAACCATGGATCCTTTAATAATTTCTTAGCACTCAAGAAAACTTTGGCGCCATCAATAGAAATAATTTCTGCCTTAATTTCATCATTAACTTTATACATCTCGCTTGGAGAATCAATTCTCTGCCAAGCTAATTCAGAAATATGGATTAGGCCTTCAATGCCTTCCCCAAAAGAAACAAAGACACCGAAGTTAGTAATGGCGGTAATTTTACCAGCAACTTCCATGCCCACGCTATATTTATCAAGGGCTGGTTTCTGTCTCTTATTCCAAACATCTTTTTCGCTGAAAATAATTTTATTTTCTTCTTCATTTAAAGTCATAACGGTGACTTCAAATTCTTGACCGACAAAAGATTTTAATTTTTCTAAAATTCGGCTCTTATCGCCGCCGGAAATACGCGGATAGTTTTCTGGAGCTAATTGTGAAACCGGCAAGAAGCCATCAATTTGACAATAACGGCTTAACAAACCACCTTTATTAGCGTCCACAATTTTAACCTTAACCGTATTCTTGTCTTTAAGCGCTTGGCGTAAATTGTTCCAAGCTTTTTCTTGACCGACTAAGCGAAAAGAAAGTTCTAATTCGCCATTTTCATTTTCTTCATCAACTACAGCGGCTTCAACTTCATCACCCGGCTTAAGTTCGGAATATTCTGGAACTTCATTATAAAGTTCCGGACCGCGAACAACACCCATTAAAACACCGGCCACGTCTAATTTAACTTCGGCCTTAGAAGCGGTGATAACAGTTGCTTTGATAATATCACCCGCTTGTGGGATTCTAATATCATCTTTTTCTAATAATTTACCAAAATCAGCGTCTTGGTCTAAATTTTTGTCTTCCATATTTATAAAGCCAACTTTTTTCATTTTTATTTAATGCCAACAAAAAAAGCGTGCTTAACCCCATCGAAATGGAGCTCTTCAGTCGCCTGATATAGGGCTTGCTAGCCGCTATCTGAAGATGTTTATTAAAGGCGAATATTTATTTGTACTAGTAGTTTAGGGGATTTATTGGGTTTTGTCAAGAAAAAAGCCATCTTTGGGGGATGGCTCTTTGAATAACTTTTTTTGGGATTTAGATAGTAATCCAAATATGAATTACCGTTCCGGCAATAAACAGCGCTATCGGTATTAAATACCATTTGTTTTTCTCTTCTTGCATAAAAGATATGCAATAACCGGCGCAGAAAGCGCATAAAACAAATGTCCCATAGGCGGAATAACGTACAGTGTGCTGGTCAGTTGCCCGGTAACAAATTACAGCGCCAATAACGGCTAAAATTACACAAACCCAGAACGTGTAATCGTTGTCTTTGACTTTCTTTTTCATTTTTTATCTGATTTTAGGATGAAATTCCAATGAACTAAAATAAGTATAGCATAAATGATAAGAAATGTCAATATTAATCCAACGATTTAAAATAATCACAATGCCCTTCCGGAGAAATTTCCCCGTTTTCAGCCAATAATTCTTCAAAGGTTTTTTCATTAGAAGTTACACAAACATATTTTCCGTCTTGTCCATAAAAACTAGCGCAATGCTGACATTGAGTGGCCTCATTGCCCCATTCATTTACATATTCACTATCCAAACTGCGTTCTGACATATAATTATAATTAATTTTCTTAAAATAATTATATCATTTAATATTACGGGTGCAAGCGGCTCTAAAATCATCCGGGCCCAAGAAAAAAGCGCCAAGTTTCCCTGACGCTTTCTAGATGTAAAAATCTTTTCATTTTTTTTCATGAGTTCTAACAATCTCCGGTGCCCGAAGATTAACTTCAATTTTTTCCACATTAGCGAAAAAATGTCCGAAAATAAGGTCAGGCTTAAACCATTTTTGTTCCAATTCTTTAAGGTTTAACTTTTTTTGTTGCCAAGCAATAATATCATCGCGAATAAGTTCGTGGCGGTCATGCAAAAATTTAACCAAAATTTTTTCCAGTGACTTATTAAAGTGGAAGCAATTTTTGTTTTTCCAAACGCTACCGCGCGCCTTAATCATTTCTTCCAAGTCATCCGCCTGAAAACTGCCGTTGAAAATAAATTTAGTTTTTAAAACTAAAAAAGCTAACAGCCTCCCATTAATTGGAAAAATGACGTGCAATTCTAATTCTCGCTCCCGACTATTATCGGTCATATCCCAATATTCCGGAAAGATAATTTCCGCATACGGTAATTTACCCCAAAGCGGTTGGCGATAGATTATGGCGGCCTCCTGAAGACCATCCGGCTTTATTAAAACTATCCGTCTTTTCATATTATAGAAATAGGTCATAAAAAAGAATGGCACCACAATATTCAAGGCCGTGACAAAAAGCAGGATGTAAAATCCCCAAGTTTTCAAATCGTTCATTAAGAACTGCTGAAAATCAGGAACATTCTTAAATAGCACGATTAAAATCAGGGCGAGCAAAAAAACTGGCAGAAGAATTAGCCACAGAGCGGCGATTATCGGATTTTCGGCCACCAAAATAAAATACTTTTTGAAGAGTTTTTTCATGATACTGTTTTTATGAAGGTTAATACTAATTAATTCCTTATTTGTTAAAGAGTAGATTTAACATTTTAGGTTAACACAAACATTAAAGTAGGTCAATAAAAGCCAAATAAAAAGGCTCGTTAATCGGTGAAGATAACGAGCCTAAATATCTATGTCCAAGTGGACAAATGTTTTAGAGAACGGCAGCAGCTCTGTTAAGTGGGAACATCTGAACCGTTGGGTTCGTTTTTATCATTCTTTGAACCGCGGTCAGATTCAATTCCATTTTTTTCACATTCGTGAAGAGGTTAGGAATTTTAACCATTTGGAGAACCCCATTTTCTAATAACTTTAAGTTTAGTTGCCCCAGATGATAATCAGTGAGCAAAAACTTAATTGAGTGGTGATTGCGCCGGCAATCAGTGATGAGGAAATCCTGTAAACAATCGATGAATTCAAATCTTTTTTGATTTGGAAACTTTTCTTTTTGCAAAGCAATTAATTTCTCTAAATCGTGAGCCTTGAACTCGCCGAAAACTTCGGCCTTAAGATCAAATTGCAACAGGAAAATTTCCTGTGACGAAATAGCCAAGCCAATCAACAAAGAAGTTTGGTGTTGTCCAATGATGTGAGTCACATCCCAATCGTCCGGAAAAATAATTTCCGCATAAGGAATTTTTTTAAAAACCGGTCGATTGTAGATTCTAACTTTTCCGCCATAATACAACAGCGGAATACGATGCTTATTTCTGGAAAACCAGGTAACAAACAGCTTGGTAGCTGCCAAATGAGCAATGCCTAAAAGGGCAATAGCCCAAAAGAAGTATTTGGCGATTTTGGTCGCCAGCAGGTAATCCTGAAAAATTGCGGAGATGGCCATCATGATGATGGCGAAGAAGAAAACAGCTATCGTGGCCGACAGCAAAGGTTGTTCAACTACGATTAACGAAGCAAGTCTCAATTTCAGATTTGTTTTCATGATTGCTAGTTTTTAATTTATATTCGATGAATTGTAAAATTTACCTGGAGCATACAGATGAACTTAACAATTAATCCAATCCTATTGTTAAAGGGCAACTTTATAATAATTCTAACATAAACTATTTTTTTAGCAAAAATATTTAGGTTATATTACTAAAAAGAATCTTATAATTATACCACGATATAATTGATTTGTCAATAAAGCACTGAGGTGGCCAGTTTTGCGTTACATATTGACAAAAATAGATTAAAGTGCTAAAATAATCTATTGTTATTTAAAAATCAAAGTAAATTAACCGCTCGCAAGAGCATAAAAATTGGAGGTAATTATGTCATTTTTTGCTATGGCTGTTCTTCTGGGCTGGCTGGGAGCTGGACCGGTGTTTATTGATCCTAACATTCAAAAAGGGAAAACAAAAGTTTTAACCCTTTTTACGTTAGCAACCGTTTACACGTTCATCGGTTGGCTCATTCTTTGGTCGGCTCTTCCGTCTCTGGCTTGGCCATTATTCGGATTATTCGGCGGACTGGTAATTATTTGGTGGATTATCACCTGCGTAGTTGGTATAATCATCAACTCATCCGTTTCCGATGACCCAGGATGGTCTCATGGTTGGTGGTTTCCGATTGGAGCCATAATAATTATTATTGTCACCCTAATTGGTAGCTCCAGTATTTTCCGAGCCCGCGACTATGCTGCTTTAATCGGCCAAATAGACGCGAAAACTCAGAAACATTGGTCTCAAGACGTTCAACCGTTGGACCCAACCCACATTCGTTTAGTTCCGCCAGAATTAGCAATTTCTCTGGCAAAGACTGCTCTGACCGATGGCGGAACCGCTATTGGTAGTCAATTCCCTTTGGATTCGGCCCGCATGACCATCCAAAAAGTAAATGGCGACTATTGGTATTTAGTGCCTCTTGATTTTGACGGCTTCCGTATCTGGACCAGCTCCAAACATCAGGGTGCTCCTGGATACATCAAGGTATCGGCCACTGATCCTTATTTGAAACCAACTTTAGTGTTGGGAAAAAGTCTGGTCTATACCCCAAATGCTTGTTTCGATAAAAACTTGCAAAGACATCTTTATCAGAAATATAAAGATAAGGTTTTAAAAGACCTTGCTTTTGAGGAAGATGAAAATGGAAATGTTTACTGGGTAGCGAGCGTATGTCGACCGACTATTGCTTATGGTGGTTTAATTGTAGAAGGGGTTGTCCTCTGTGACCCAAAAACCGGAGAGATGACATTCATCTCTAAAGATGATGTCGCACAAAATCCTAAGTATGCCTGGATTGATCGCGCTCTTCCACAGAAGTTAGTAGAAAAATATATTGACGACTGGGGAACCTATAAAGATGGTTGGTGGAATGCCGTTTGGAGCAAAAAAAACCTATTGGAAGGAGAAACTCCTACTATCAACTATGCGAGCGATGAAGCCTGCGTATTTGTAACACCAATTACTTCCACTAATGGTCAAGATCAAACAATGACCGGTTTAATGTACACTGATTCGCGAACAGGTAAAGCTACCTACTACACCATTTCCGGTGGAGCAACCGAAGAAGCTGTTATTCAGGCGGTGAACAATAACACCGGTTACAAAAACTGGCACGGCAGTGAACAAATTGTTTACGAAAATGTTTACGGAAAACTTTCCGCGCTCGTTCCAGTTCTCGGGAAAAACGGTAATTACCAGGGGTTGGCAATTGTGGAAAATGAAAACAAACGTTGCGCTGTTGGATTAACGCCTCAAGAAGCTCTGATAGAGTTCCAAAAAATGATTATGAATTCTGGAGGTGAAATCACCACGGAAAATGCTAAAAACATTTTGGAATTTACCGGAAAATTACAAAGAATCGGCTGGGAAATTTCTGGCACGGGAAAGCAATACTATTTATTCTTTGATAATTTCTCCAACTCCTTTATTGTGTCCAACGCTCTGCAATCCGAATTGTCGCTAACTGAAAAAGGTGATGAAATTTATATCAAATACATCTCCTCTGGGCAAGCAGCTGTTCCAATTATGTTTTTTAAGAATATTACCTTGAATCTCAAGGCTTCGGAAAACGAACAAAAAGTTATCGGTGATATGACTGAAAAACAAAACTCTATCCGCGAAAAAGCGGATGTTAAGGACTTCAAAGAAGAACTTAAAACGATGAGTGACGATGAAATTAAGGCGCTCATGAAAAATAAAAAATAAAACAAAACAAAACAAACCAAGAATCAAAAGACGGAACCTGAAAAATTCCGTCTTTTTTCATAATTTAAATCTTATTGACACTACCTGCTATAAGTTTTAAGATAAACGGTTAAATAAACGCACCTTAAAATAAATTGTTATGGAACTAGAAGGATTACATGAATGCCGGCTAGTAATTAGCCGCGTCCCCGAATTACTGATTGCCGCTCTAGAAGCGACAATTCTCTCCTGGCTGGAATATAGCAGCGAACTGAATGCAGTTAATATCCAATTATTAACCGTTGACGACTATCAAAAACTGGAACATCCCTATCGTGGCGCGCACCCTTTTCTCTACTGCTATCCAGAGCGAGACAACAGCCAAGCGCCAACAAGCGGCTTTCATGAGCCACAACCGCTTTTTGAAAACCGTAATTATAAACAGCTCGGCAGTGATTATAAAAAACTCGTCTTGATGAACAAGCTAAAAAGCCTGATTAACAACCATGATTTTATGGCCAAACAAGCGGAAAAACATGAAGGCTTCTATGGCCAAATTGTGCCGGCTCTACAACCGGGAGAAAGGTTAGTAAAGACTTTTGTGCTTGAATTTAGCGACGATTACGAAAAGCCGTTCCTCAGCATTTCCTTTGCTAAAAACCCCACCAGAAATCGATGGGACTAAAAAAAGAAAGACGGAACCTAAAAAATTCCGTCTTTTTTCTTATCTTTTTTTACTATCAAAATTCTAATCAAGCTTACACTTAACCAACAAGGACCGGTGATCAGAAATATATTTTCCTAAAACTGCCTTGGAGGCTTTAAGCCCGCGAACGAAAAACCAATCTAATTTTAAGTGAAAAATCTCCCAGCGAATACTGAAAGCCGACCAAGTTGTCCGCGCAATATCGGTCACATCCTTAAAGCCGCCCTCGTTAATTATTTTTATAAACGAATAGCGCTCATCTTTTAAATAATCTTCACTTCCTATCAGCAAGCTAGAAGCCGGAACATCATGAAACCAATGGACAAATTGACGTCCGAAACCGACCGTCGGCACAACGGTATTAAAATCACCACAAATAATTGTGGGGCCGGAGAATTTTTTAGAATCAGCGAGAATAAATTTTAAAGCCGCCGCTCTTTCTTTGGGGCCAAGGCCATGAATTTCAAAATGACAGTTATAAACTCGCAAAACTTTATCACCAATTTTTAAATTTGCCCAAATAACTTCGCCAGAGATTCTGTCTAAAAATGAAGGGCAATTAATCTGACCGCTTTTAATAATTTTAAACTTACTTAAAATAACATTAATGCCATCTTTATCCTCCGGCGAAAAAACATAATTATATTTATGCATCTCTTTAAAATAATTGAACTCGTCAATAATCGTTTCCCCTTCTTGCAAACAAACAATATCAGCGTTTATTTTTTCAAGCGCCGGTTTTACTTTTTTGAAAAGCGTATGAGTATAATATTTTTTACCTTGGATATTCCAATCCAGAACCGAAAAATTCATTTAGTTATATAAGCTATTTTTTCTTAGAAATTGCGTAAGCCTGTTTAATTAATTTTATGCTATCAACCCCATTATAAAATTTTATTTTTTTAATATCTTTAATATTTACCCACTGTGCCGCGGACATATAGGCTTTCTCGTGGGTATCAAAATGTTTGGTGGAAATTTGGCCTTTCGGACTTTTACAAAAATAATAAATTAAAATCCCGTGCAAACTTTTATGGCTTTCAACGCTGATAAAAAAGTTTTCAGCGACTGTAATCAGTTTACCGGGCGTAACTTGCAAACCGGTTTCCTCCCAAAACTCTCTTTTTAAAGCGTCTAACATTAATTCCCCTTTTTTAATGCCGCCGCCAGGGAAATCATAGCCGTCCCATTGTCGGCTCAGAAGAATCTGGTCACCCTTAAAAAGTAGACCATAAATTGAGGGGCGAAAAATTAATTCCTCAGCCTTAACTTTAAATAATTTCTTATTAATATCTTCGCAAGTGACTGATTTGGTTTTCATAAAATTAATATCTTTTAACAACTGTACGCATACCGGTAAGCCCGCCGTGTAAAGTATCCCCGGTCATTAAGACGCAAGTTAATTGGACAAAAATAATATTAATAAAAAATAAATCGAACGGAAACCAAATATGAAATAACAGCGTCGAAAAACTTATGGTATATAAAATATTATAGAAGAAATAGCGCCAAGAAGAAACATTATCATTCCAATAGGAACTTACCGCTAGCATCCCAAAATCTCTCTTATTTTTGGTAAAAATAAATAAAGTTTCGTAAATAAAAAATATGATAATCAGCGATAATTTAAAATAAAAATCAAACCCTAAAAAATAAAAAATTGGAAAGCTAATAATGGCAACCGAAATAGCGTTTACTAAAGAGGCTAAAAACTTTTGGTAGGCAACGGTTGTTCTAAAAAATATTAAATGATAGAGCCTATTCAAACTGGCAATATTTTTAAAACCATTTTTCATATATAAACATTATAGCACTAAAAAATACAAAAAAAGCCCCCGTATCTTCACAAGGGCTTTTTCAAAAGGACATAATAGTTAGTTTATTCTTCCATCGCGGCTTTCAAATCGTCCCAATCTCTTTTGGGATCAGTGCTCAAATGTTTAGCAGCAACTAATTCCGCAACTGCCGGGTCTTCCTGCTCATACTGGTCAGAGGGCACAGAGATGCCGGCGATTATTGGTAATCCGTTCCATTCTTCGGTGTACTTTTTGGAGCGATTAGCAACGCAAGCAATACCAACAACCACTACGTCAACGGCATTAATGCCATTAATTGCTTTCTGGGTTGTGGCGAAATTGTTGCATAAGTCCTCAAATATAATTGCAAACTCACCAATTTTAACGGCTCCAGCATTTCGGCGCATAACCAGATTAGATTGTTCTTTGCTAGTTGCGGTTTTAAGGGCGGTTACTTCTTTTTCCAGGCGCAACCCAGGGATACCCAATAAGCGCCCGACTTCCTGGGCAATCTTAGTTCCACCTTCAGGAACACCAATCAGACAATCAACTTTGTGGCCCCAGATGGCTTCAAAAGCGCGGATTTTTTCCGCCATTAATTTGGCAAAATATTCAAGGCGCTGAGGAGAATCTTCAATTACGGCCAAGTTAAAGTAAACATCGCCCACGAAATTCTTTTTACCTGTCGGTGAATCATATTGGCCGCTATAAGTAACCAGCGGCCCCATAAATTTTCCGTCAGGAGTTTTACGTGATTGGTAATGGCCCTCAAGGTTAATGAGGGTTTCTAAAGGCTGGCCTTTGATAAGACTGAGTGCGTCGGAGCGTAAAGCTTCGGCAATCGAAAGTTTGCGACTTTCAGCGGCAGAGATGCCTTTTTCGGGGTTGCCTTTAAAAAGTTGACCTCCAAGAATCAAACCATCAGCCCCGGCATCCAAAGCGTTTTTAATACCATCAATGCGATCGGGTGATTGCTGACCGGCCTCCATCCAATAATCGCGAATTCCGGGAGTATTAATTTCGATGTACTCTGGCAAATTTTGCTTCAAAAGTTTTAATTCTTTAGGCGAGCAAATAACAGCATCAAACAAATCTTTGCCGAATTCCAATAAATTGGTGGCATCGTTAAAGATTGCCAACTCCGGAACCATCCCCCGACGCATCCGACATTCATCGCGGCCGGTATCCGTTAAAACGGAAACCATGGCAATTTTAACCCCTTTAGGAACTAAGGACCTTACTTCCCGAAAAGCTTTTAAAGAAGCAACGACAGACATTGTCACCAGGTCGCCCGGACGCATGAACATAACATATTTCATCAAAATATTTTTGTCCGTGCCGTTCGTATCCTGGAACTTAA
Source organism: Patescibacteria group bacterium (assembly GCA_041664445.1). Taxonomy (GTDB): domain Bacteria; phylum Patescibacteriota; class Patescibacteriia; order Patescibacteriales; family UBA12465; genus UBA12465. The sequence continues at coordinate 14,973 of JBAYKT010000016.1, forward strand.
GATCCCAAAAGATATTGATATCTGGATATTGGCTAACAACTTTAGCCAGTGTGCCATTCTCGCCTTTCATCCCTTCAAGATGTAAGGCGTCATTAAACTTGAAATAGCTGATATAATCAACAATCTCCCTCGGTTCAGCAAAAGCTTCAGCAATACTATCTAAAATTGCTTGGGCGCTTTTAACCCCATCAAAACCCATAATAAACGGTTTTCTTTTCATGATCTGAAAATTTTGGTTAATATTAATAATAAACTAATTTTAAAGAACTCTTTACTTTTCCAGCTATTTAAACATAAACCGCCAAAAAAGTAAATAGTTTATTATGAGAGAGTTTTAATGATATCCTTTACCTGTTTATCGAGAGAATTAATTTCTAAATTACTGCTAATAGCCTCTTGATAAGCCTGAGAAAATTCACGATTATCGTTAGGGCTTAAAAGATTTTGTAATTTAGTCGCTAGAGCATTAATGTTTTCAGTTGAAATATTTTCTGCTTCGGATTCTTCATCTAGTAAAGCGATTACCTCCAATAAAGCTCGTAACCATTTAAAATCTTCATGACTTAGAACTAAATTAAAATAAGCGTTATTGTCTAAAATCGGGCCGTTCTTGGCTTCATACCGCGCCCGCTCTGAATCTAATAAAGCTTTATGCAGTTTTAATAACAAATTAACTAATGTTTGAATTTTTGTTTTCATATTATTAAACTGCTACAAAACTTCTACGCCCAACTTTTTTAATTCTTTGGCGAGTGTAAATAAAGGCAATCCTAAAGAGCCCATGAAGTCGCCCTCAATTCTTTTTATTAAAACGGCGCCTAATTCCTGAATGGCGAAAGCCCCGGCCTTATCCATGGGTTCGCCGGAAGCGACATAATTATTTATTTCCTGGGAACTTAATTTTTTAATATAAACTTTCGTGACATCGGTAATACTAACTTTTTTAGCACGAGCAATATCAATAATAGTCATCCCGGTTAAAATGTCCACGCGCTTACCGCTTAAGCTGGCTAACATTTTTTTGGCCTCAGCTTCACTCTTTGGCTTGCCGAGTAATTTATTATTTAAAACCACAAAGGTATCGGCGCCAATGATAATTCCAGTTTTATGATTCTTGGCAACGGACATTGCTTTCCCGCTTGATAAAACTTTTGCTAATTTTAAAGGCGGCATTTTTAAAGTCATATCCTCTTCATAATCTGGGGCTTCAGTAACAAACGGCAATCTCAACTTACCGAACAGCTCTTTACGGCGCGGCGAAGTAGAGGCGAGAATTATTTTTTTGGTTGTTTTTTTCATATATTTTTATTATACGTTACTAATTTGACAGAATCCAGCCCTTACTTCTATAATAAGGCCAGTTCTTAAAACCGTGCATTATGAAAAAAAAGCTTATTCTACAGGTTGGCGACGGTGCAATAGTCACTGTGAGCCACATTATGCAAAAACCTTATGGCTTAGTAGTTGTAGGGGCAGTAACTGAAGGAGAAATCCATAAAGGAAATCCTGTTAATATCCCGGCTGAAGGTAAAGAGCCTTTGCCGGATGAAATTACCAGAATTGAATTCTTCGGTGATGAAATTGAAAAGGCCGCTCTCGGCTTAGAAGTTGGCATTTGTCTAAAAACAACTTCTAAAGAGTCCCTGTTAGAGCATTTGGGGAACTAGCAAATCAGCTGTTTTTCAAAAAAGCATCGCTTCTCAGTGATGCTTTTTTAAATAAATTACTAATTTTTCCCTTTTAAAACCGTCTTTTTAGCAAAAAAAAAGGCCTTGTCAACACAAGGCCTCACCCGGAATTTCTGTAAAATTTTGTTGCTACTTATAGTAGCTCTGCACGACTGACTCGCATACTTTTGTTTTTTTTTGGTTTATTACTTTAGAACTATCTATACTATAGCACAAACATAAATGTTTGTCAATAGCTTTATCCCCAGTTAAGCAATGAGGGGCCGGCAACCATTTCGTACAAAACGAACTCTGGTTGCACCGTTTTTTCATTAGCCATTAACCCAGTAATCTGGGCCAGTATCATCATAAACTGATCAGCGCCGCTTTTATTGACGCTATAGCCCGTAATGATGGCCTTGTTGTCGTTAGCGCCCTCAAACTTTAGGACATTACCGGCGCCGCGGCCAACTGAAAATAACATCATACTGCCGGTAAAATAAATGGTCACCAAATCTCCGGCCTGGATATTGGTTCGCTCACCCGTTTTTAAGTGCATGTTAAGTTCTCCTTTATTTTAAGATTAAAAAGTAACAATTTTTTGTTTAGTTCCACGAAAGTAAAAAATTACTGAACATAAGTAATTTAATACAAACAAGGAAATCATTACATACCAAAATATTCTTGGTTGATCAGAGAAAGCCCCGGTGGCTTTAAGAATAGAAACGCTAATTATCGCAAAAATTAATTCTCCAATAAAAGCTGACATTAGCACGTGAAATCTGGTTATCCCATATCGCTTCTTGTCCCGTGGACTGTTAAAGCCCCAAACGTAAGCGAACAAGCTCGGTAAAAAAATCGGGATGATGCTAGCAGCTATAAATAGGACCGATAAACCAATGACCAATAATCTAATTATTCCTTGATCGAATGGTCTTTCCATTTGTTTCACCCATTTTGTTGGGCGACAAGGATTGGTAAAAATGGTCCAAGGTTTCAACCAAACAGGATGACTCGGCAAATGCGCCGTACCAAAACTAATTGCTTGAGCACCAAGAGCTTTGACGGCAAAAATGTCTTCATAGTGCATAACGCTAGAAGCGATAACTGGAATTAATTCCTGAGCATATATGGCTCTTGCGGCCTGCCAATTCAATTTCTGAATCGGCTCACCGGAAACGCCACCACCACCGCCACCAACTTTTTTTTCTAAGCGCCATAAAGGACTTCTTTTGCCGGGAAAAACTTTCTCCCAAGGAACGCTGTTAAAACTAATTGCTTCAATTGTCCCCTGAAGCTCACGGGCAATAGTTAGATAATCTTGGGTAGCCGAAAGTTTTATGATTAAGGGATGACGAGAAATCTTTTTAATTTTCTGCGCCCCCTGAATAATCATTTGTGCTTCCTGAAACTTGTCTCCGGAATTAGGGCAAGAAACATTAATTTCTACAGCCACTAACGGAAAGTCGTTCATTCTTTTAGCCATATAGACTAAATCTTCCGTTGTTCCAAAAATAGAACCAATAACTTTGATTCTTTCAAAATCAATTTTTGGTGCAACCTGTTCGCACCACCAATCAATTCCCTTGTTGCTAAGTCCGACCTTATTAACCGCGCCACCAGGAATAAGGCGGACACAAGTCCAAGGCTTCCACCAACGCAGATTTCCCTTACGCGGATGACGCGTTAAAGTTTTAATAACGTTAGTGAATAATTCCGGCTTGATAAGACCAAGCCAAACTAAGAGTCTTTCCCAGGGCCAACCTTTAAGGCGAAAGCCTAAAGAGCCGCTGGCCGTAACATACTCAAACTCATAACCATTACTTAATTTAATCATGTCTATTTCTCCTTTTTATTTAGTGTTGTTAATGTTCGATTTATTCAACTGCTTAAATTATCATTTTTGATGGGTTTTTGTCAAGAAATATTAAACAAATAAAAAGGGACGGAATTTGCTTCCGCCCCCCCCTAACTATTATTTAGCAATGACTAAACGAATGTTATCCATAAAATCCTCATCTTCTTCAGTCTGACCAGAAGCCAAGAACTCAGATATCTCCGCTTTTCCATTTTTAATACAACCATTCAGAGAAAAGGAGTTAACTCCTTTAATCGGTAAGATGGCGCGACGCAGAGCGGTATAAAGATAATTAAAGAAATTTACACCCCGCCTTTCATCAAATAGAAAAACACAACTCCGAATTTTATCCCGCAAGATGGAATCAAAACCGGTCCAAGCAACAAAACTATTATTTACTTGGATGGTTAACATGAGTCCATCAACCAGAAAATCAAAGGCTAATTGATTTCCTTTTTGCGACAGTTGGATCAGTCCCATGGCTAATTGATTTCTAATTCCCTTTTCTTTATTACTGGGAGCGGCATACAGAACATAAAGACTGGTCTTGTATTTTTTAATAAACGTCCGAAATTCCGCTGTTCCTTTATAAAATTTAATATTCTTGGGAATATTTTGGTGAGTAAATCGAGAAATCCATTTATCCCCCAACAAAGAAACAACATTCGGCCAGTCATTTTTAAAAACAGTATCAATCTGTTTAATCAGCGAGCCACTTTTGCGAGTAATCCAAGCCGGATTAAAAACAATCGGGTCTTCTTTTTCCAGTAAAGCGCGCAGGCAAGAAATAATTTTATTTTTATCACCCAAATAAGATTGGGGGTTACGATAAGAAAACTTCTTAGTGCCCAGGCGATCAAAAATAAATTGCCAATCA
>JBAYKT010000017.1:0-9505 GCA_041664445.1 Patescibacteria group bacterium
GAGCAATCAGATTTTCCATGGCGCGGGTCTTACCAACGCGGGTCGTTCCAATCAGGCCGGTATGGCCAACAAGGTTTCCTACATCCATGAAGCGGTCAGTCTCTTTGTCGAGACCGTGAAGCCAGTACGCGCCGTTCAGACGGTGTTCGTCGGTGATCTTGCCAATGGTCTTCGCGACACCCATCCCGATCATTGAGTGCATCTTCTGAGCTTCGATATCCGTCCAGTCAAAGCCACCACCAAGCCAGACGGCTTTCTTTTTCATCGCCTGTTCGTTCTTTTGAGCGAGTTCGGTGATGGTCATAAATTCCATACCGAAGTTGGCAAGCCTAGAACTGTCCACATAGCGGTTGTAAGCGGCTATTCCACGGTAGGCAGTCATTCCGGTGCATACGAGCGCTGCGACCGCACTGAATTTCATTGGGATAGGCACGGGCATGTATTTGCCAATGATGAGGGTTGCCGTCGCAGCCATACCCCACGCTGTCGCCATCTTGGCTTCGATGTTAGGCCGCCAAGGATTCTCCCAGTCGAATGATTTAGACATGCGTTATTCCCGTGTTCTGAGTGTGAGGATGGTTGCGGAGAGGTACACACCGATTAGCGCTTCGATCAGTTGATGGCCGCTTCCTACCAATGCAAGAATGAGCATCGCCGGGATGGACAGTAGGAAGACGGCTGACGCGAGGCGTTTGTTAATCCGCACGCTGAAGCCATCCGTAGCGAACAGCCACAAGGCACACAGCCAGACCACAGGGATTGCCATAGCGACCGCACCACCATACTCAACCCATATCGCCAACACACTCGAAGCGAACGAGAGAATGCCTAAAACAATGCACAGTCCAGTCGAGTCGGGCATGTCTGTCCACTGCCCACGGAACGTATTGAACCGCCACGAGAGGGTTGCAAGCGCCTTGATGAGGTATCCGAGTTCGCTCATTCGGATTCAAGCCGTTCGAGTTGATTCAGGTACAGCAGAACCTTCGCCACGATGGATGCTTTACGGCGGATTTCTGTCAGGCCAGCTTCGACCTCACGAACCATATCCTCTTCCCAATGCTGGGTGTACTTTGCCAACGTTGCAGGAGTGTAGCTGTGCCCCTTCGCTGGCTTCCGTATGAGGGTCTTCTGCATACGGCGGGTCTTAGTGGCCTTTTTCCCGTACCACTTCACCTCGTACCATGTTGCCGTCAATCCATATCCCCTAATTCTGGTTTGCACGTAGAGGGTGCTCTTGTTGCTCCAATCTCTGGACTTGTTCTCTGACATGACGTATTCGAGGTGACGCTTACACAGCGCTTCAGACTCTTCCCCGAGTGCCGCCAAAACACCTTCCATACTCTCCAGTGCGATTCCCTTAACCAATTCCTGCCCCTCCATGATTTAACTGATTCCTTCCAAATTACCGACAGGCAAAAGTATGGTCTTTTCCCCCATATTACTTCTGCGCAACAGACGCGTTTTGGCGCGGTGAACTGGCAAACCGCTTAACCAAGAAAACAACCGATTCGCGGAACTGACGCTCGTAATCAAATCATTGACTTGAGTGCTAAACGAGCGCAAAAGTAAGTGGCGGAAAATCTGTCTAGTAGCGGAATTTCTGTCTGGAAACTCACTTACGCCACTCCAGACGGAATTTCCGTCTAGCGTCTTCGGAATAAATATCTGTTTATTTCTCATAATGTTGCGTGCGGAAAAATCGTCCATGTTGCGAGATTTATTGCTCAATACAGAGAAAAGACAAAGTTTCCGCAGCCCGATTTTCTTCAGAGGAAAATTCCGGTAGCTGCTTGGCCACCAGCTCATTTATGACGGGAAGAAACTTACGCAGAGGTGATGTCGAACCACTCACTTCATGCAATTTTGCAAACGTCACCTGCAACTTTTCGTCGCATCCGCAGTGTTGTTTGAGGAAGAGATAGATCAGCCTGCGTGCGGCAGAAAGAGCGAAATAGTCGGGATGGATAGTGGTAAAGAACTCGTTGTGTGCGAGGCAATAAATCCGGTGTGGAATCTTGATCGTGATCGTCTTGAGCCGCCCTGCCTCATCACGTCCAAGCTGGTATTCCTCTACGAAATTGCAGCTTGTAGCATCTAGTCCAATCGGGGTTGTGTTGGTGAGAATATTGGCACCAGTAAGGCGCTCCAATCCTTGAATAAATATGCTCTCGCGCTCACCATTTTGGGCACGTCCAGAGAACGCATAGAAGTCATCCACATTGAACTGATACACAGAGCCTACATCATCATCCCGTCCGTCCATCGCTGCATTAGCTATCCAGGTAATGCAATAAGTCAGAACGTCCAAGTCTCTAATGGTTGGTAGCCCTGTAGGACTGGGAGAAAACCGGATAAACCTGTCTTTGTACTCGAATCGGCGTGGCTTAATTTCACCTGTTGAGATCGCATAGGGTGAGCAATATGGCGTACCGACTAGGAATTCATCGCACATGGCTTCCCGTGCAGCTGGATCGGCTTCAGGGGGAAAGAGTCCTTCATCCTTGATGAAAGATGAAGCGAATATGTCCAAGTTCGCAATGAACTTGAATGTGGACGGATCTATTTTGATTGCTTGGTGCCCCATGCCGTAACCGCTTCCAGCTATTAAATGACTGGCGGAGTCTAGGATTGTTGAATGTAAAAATCCCACCGATAGATTGCAAATTTGCAGGCTATCGGAGCGGTATCACTGAAGGTGGCTCGCTCATCCTTTGGGCTAGATGTGCTGTAGTTGCTCTGTAGACGATGTATGTTTTAAATGGAGTTTTTCGCACATGCTCCACAGAGGTGCTACAAACGCTTTGGATGTGTCTGTAACTTTCTAGGCGCACTGCTGACGCTCTGTAGGCGTTGTGAGTGCATTCACTCTTATAAACTAGGTATTGGTCACCTCCAAGTAAACCATCCTCATACACGCATCAATATGTATCATCATTGTTGACACTCGACTAAAATATCTATACAGTATCTACATTGAATCAACATTGGAGAACGAAATGCGCATAATGATTAAGAAATGGGGAAACAGTGCTTCAGTTCGCATTCCTGCTGGAATTATGGAAGCTGCGCGCTTGAGTTTGGATACGCCAGTTGATGTGCGCGAAGAGGCTGGCCGCATCATTATTGAACCGATCATGCAGGATGAGTACGACCTTGCGAGTTTGCTGTCTGGCATCACTCCTAGCAACTTGCACGGCGAGGTGAGTTTCGGAGCGCCAGTGGGTAAGGAGCTTTTGTAATGGTGCGCGGATACGTACCTGAGGCTGGCGATATTGTTTGGTTGCATTTTGACCCGCAGGCAGGGCATGAACAAGCTGGACACCGCCCCGCTCTCGTTATCAGTCCGGCAGCCTACAACGGCAAAACTGGTTTGATGCTCTGCTGCCCTATGACAACACAGATTAAGGGTTATCCCTTTGAGGTGGTAATTGATGGCGATCGCCCAAGTGCGGTGCTATCAGATCAGATTAAAAGTCTTGATTGGGTTGTCCGCAAAGCAAGTCGCAAAGGAAGTGTGTCTCGTGATGAGTTGAATGAGGTAAGGAAAAAAGCTTCGGCTCTTATTGGTAAGGAGGTATCAAAATGAATACTGTAATGGAAATCGTTCTGTTGCTTGTGTTTGTAATTGGTCTGGCTTCTGTACTTCGGTACTTCGCAAAGCAAGCTGCGCGCTTCTTTGGTCGGAATGATGGCACAACTAAAGGTGCGTCAATCGAACCAGCGAAGTATGTTCGAGTGGGCCATGGCAATGTGCTGACAAACATTAAGGATCTGCCTCGGTACAAGGGAGAAACTGGCCTTTTTGGCCTGCCCCGCTACCGTGATGTGGTTGTCCCTGATAAACACAACTATGCGACCGTGGTGTACATGGATCATCCAGTTAAGCAGTATGTTTACGACTTGATGGTTACTTGGAAGAAACTGATCAATCCAAGCCGTGATAACAAATATGGATTACTGGCAATCTTAGCTTTCCTTGCACTACCATTTTTGTATAACAAATGGCTTGGCGTGGTCATTCTGATTGCCTTTGCGCTGCTAGTTCTGATTTTAGGTCCTCGCGGAAAAAGAGCTGTTAGGTGTAGCGCTGAAAATGCCAAAGATTTCACCCCTGAAACTTGGAGAGAAATCTATCGCGATGTGGCCGCATCGATCGAACGCGAAGATGAAATGGGAAGAGCGTACAGTAAGAGTGGGACGCTTAAACACTGGTACGGTGATCGTAACTGGGCTGGAAAGCGTTGGTAAATTTAAGAGGAACTTCCAATGAATGAAGTTATAGGCAAAGTTTCAACTGGCATTTTTTTGGTATTGATATCTTCTCTGGCACATGCTGAGAAATTGCCGCTTCCAAAATCAGCCCCAATGAACGCATCCGCCCCCTTTAAAAAGGGGGCGGTGTGTAGCCAAATTACAGATGCCATTGGCGGTTGGATATTTGAGTGCGACAACCTTGGAAAGAACAATACCGTAGCTGGAATCTACGCCAAGGGATGGAGAATTGTTTCAACCACAACCGGTCATGATTACAAGGGCGAGTATGTGGTGTTGTTTATCGAAGAGCAATGACGAATATTTGTCGTATCTGACCTGCGGCGAAGGTAGGTTATAAAACCTTTCACTTCTTTGACTCCGGCGCAGGTGCAGTTGTGATTTTGCCGCTACTCACTCGTCCTGGTGCTGGCTGGGCATCTGCCGCCAAGTCGGAGACAATACCAAGTACGGCTTGATCGGTTTTCTTCACGGCATCTATTGCTGGTTCTACAGACTCTCTTCTGAAACCTTCGTCGCCTGCCAAGGCAGCACCAGCTGCCCCGCCAGCTATACCACCAACTACCTTGCCAGCACCATCAACAGTTTTACCGGCCTCAACTTCTGCTTTTGCACCAGCACGTGCAGCGCCAATCTTTGTAGCCGCTTGCGCTTCAGGCGTTCCCATAGCAGCAGCCTCTTTTGCCAATCCTTGACCCGCAACACGCTCTTCAGTTTGGGCCGCGACTTTCAGGGCGGTAGCTTCGGCAGCTCTTCCAGATCCTATAGCAATATCCAATGCACCATCAACCGCTTTACCTGCCACTTTCCCACCTACCCCACCAAGCGCCAATCCACCCACTCCGATAGCTGTATCAATAATCGCATCCGTTGTAGACCCTTGGTATTTGTCGGCAGTCTTATTAGCAATAGAGGCATTGTCTGGCATAAGCCCAACGTCCTTCATCAGCTTTGAAGTGCCATCCGGCGCCAGCATCGAGAACGCGTTTGAACCAGCATTCAACACATTACTGTTCGTTGTTGGATCTGTGCTTTGCTTGACCTCTTGTTTAATCGGCTCTCCTCCCATTGTTATGTTGCTGTTGCCAAGATTGATCTTCCCTTCTGCATCGCCAAACATTGCATTCACAGATGGAGAAACGTTGTCTTTTGGCCCTTTGCCAATGGTGACACCTGCATTTGATTGCTGGGTTCCAACAGCCTTTTGATTAGAGGCATTGAAGGCGGTAACATCTTCCGTTGTTGGAATCGTGCCTTTGTTTGCTTCGTGCTGTGCTGCGACGTTGTTTGTTGGTGTCGGGATCTTGCTTTCGATCTCTGGAACTAGCACTTGATCTGTAAATTTCTGAGCGTACTCTCCCAAATCGCCTCGACGAGACATCTCTTCAACCTCGCTGCCAGTGAAATTCTTCCCACTGGTTGGATTGACTTGCCCCTTCATCCAATCCATAAACTTATTATTGGCATTGGACTCAAATCCAGCGGCATTTTCAGTGGTCCTAGTTGCAGCATCCCGATATGAATCTGCTGTTGTGTGATTCGCAGACGCAGACTCCATGTGAGCGCGACTTTCATCAAGGCTTGCTCTAATCCCTTTTGCAGCTTTGGAACCAGCATCTTCACCTCGGGCAAAGTCTTTTGACCTTGATGCGGCTTCTGTCCTTTGAACAGCCGCTTTGTAATCTGCACTGTTAGCAAATTTATGGGCTTCTGACTGAGACTGAGATGTGCCTGATGAACTGGAGGTTGATCCTGAAGTCCCCGCTGTGGCATTAACTCCGCCAACTAATGGAACATTCACCCCGCCTGTTGCTTCTGCTCTAGCATATGCTGCGAATTCGGCCTTTTGGGCTTGATCCAATTTATGAGTTTTCGCATACTCGTCTACCAATTTTTGTTCTTCACCCACACTTTTCAAGAACTGCGCTGTGCTAGATGTTGAATCAGTTGTTGCTGAGCGAGTGCCCTTACCGTGACTTCGTTCAAATGCGCCAAATTGATTTCTGGCGGCGGTCATGTTGTCGCTCGCGGTCGTCATATCAGCAAGCGCAGCGCTTTCCAACTTCTCGCTGGTTTTGGTGAGCGCCCCAGCCGTTCTTCCACTAGCTTTAAGGTTAGTGCCAATGTTTTGCATGGCCGCGCTATTGTTGATGACCTCACCATTTTTTCCATAAAAATGGCCAACATTATCGGAGCCAGTTACGCTCATTCCGCCTTGAGTCAGTGTCGGCCTCGCACTCACCTGCCCCATGCTCAGGTTGTCAGCCGACTGATTCCCAAGTGAAGCATTCCCCATACTGAAATTACCTTGTGACGCTGCCGTGCCAGCCTGTGTTGCTTGTTGAGACGGTGATGAGATAGCGCCCCCCAGCGCAGATGCGCCAACGTCACCACCCTTCACGATGGCAGATGCGATCATTGGGATAGCCGTTGCCGCGATCATGCCTGCTATCGCTTCATCGCTGATGTAGGCGTTATTCACTTGGCTGTATTCAGCCATCGACAAGCCCATCCCGCTTGTCATGGCCGCCAACTCCTGAGAATGAATCGTCATAATCATGTGCATCACGGCATAGAGCGGTGGCCATAACTGGACCCATACCAAGCTCATCACGTAAGCCTTCAACACTAACCCACCCTTATGGCCAGCCATCAGTATCAACAGCATGATTATCGGAAAAATCGAATACTGCACAACCTCGATGATGTTCTTAATCTTTGGCATCGTGCTTTCGCCGACCTTCGCCATCAACTTGTAACTTTCACTGGTAGAGCGAATTGCTTGTGCTTGAGCAAGGTTCGCAGCCGCACCGGCGGTGTCACCAATCTGCGCAGGGAGCATGTATTGAGCATCGATCATGAAATTACTCATCGCCGTTTGTTTGGTGATGTCCATCGCGCTCTTGGAAATGCCAAGCATGTAGTTGGTCGAGGTTTGGATAGAGCTTTGTACGGCGGCGTTAGCGGCGGCAGTTGGCAGACCTGGATAAAGGCGCTTGCCTAGGGCGTTCATCTGTTGAGTGTTCACGTAGGTAATCTGAGTACCCAAGTGTGTATAAGCAACATCACAACCATAAGTGTCAGCTGCTGGAGTAGAGCCAGGCACCGCACGGATCGTTACCAGCCGTCCGGGATTGGTTTTACCAGATAGGTATGTCCAAATATCGTTTGATTTAGCCATATCGCTTGCCACAATGAAGCCAGTAGCGAATTCTGGTGTGATGCACTCCCGGTAGAACTCCAAAATATTGGAGTTAAGAATGGAGTTGTCGAACTTCGTATGCAGAATCTCTTGTTGAACACGATGGCCAAAAAGTGTGCCATTGGAGCGGAACTGAATATCTCCGGGCAAGGAAAATGTAGTCTCGAACGTCGTTGTCAGCCAATCACCGATATGACTAACCGAGTGTGCGAATGCTGCCAACCCAATAGGAACGTTTGCGACTGTGCGCGGCGCTTCTGTGCCAGTACGATCGGTCAATACAACGGTGACTTTGGGTACTAGCAACATACCGTTGAACACGGCAAGCATGATGATCCAGCGTCCAAAGTCTGGAAGTTGGCTAAATCCGGCAAGAACGGCCATAGCCATTGAGAGCAAGCCAACTATCGCCAGCGTGCGCATCAATCCAAGGTAATTACCGCTTCCCACGATTGATGCTACAGCGTTGAACACCAGCTCAAGCTCTCGCATGTTCCAGTAGGAAAATATCTCGAATACCATCGTAGAGCCTCTTTAAGTAGCTGATGCGGCCTAATTGAAAACTTGCATTGAAGTGAAGGCTTGTGCCGGTATTCCAGCAATCATTGCTTGGTGCTGGAATTGAAGTTGGCGCTCAAGTTCAGCCGCTTTCATGATAGCGCTCGTCTCTTCGACTCTCTTGTTGTGAAGTCTTGTAGAAATGTCGGTAAGTTGAGCAGTTAGCTTTCCAAGCGCTTCTTTTGCATCGGCTGCGGCTGGTTGAACTTGTCCGCTTCTATTGATTTGTTTTGCAATATCCAACACTCTTTCCACGTAGACATACGCGACATCTACCGCAATGTAGTTTTTGTATTTCTCAATCATTTCTGTGTTGGTGGCAGAGCTGGTTGAAAGCATCTTCCAAATTGGGATGTTCGATACCTCAATCAATTTCAGATTGGCTACTGTTTGAGCACTACGAGAGTTCAGATTAGTGCGCAACGCATCCATTTTGGTGGAAATCATCGCCCTGAATGACGTGATTGTTTTACTGATTACAGTTGGATTTTTACAGTCCACCGCCTCATCGCACTTGAGTATCTTGATTGTTCCAGTCGCTTCATTGGCATACCCGATAAATTCTGAAACATCGCCGATAGTTGGCTCGATGTAGCGCCATGCACCTTCCTTGCTGGCATTACCATTACCAGATCCCGTTGGGTCATCAATGACAATGGCCCCCATCAAGCTCATGATGAATTCCTTATCCTCCGTATCAAGCCCAGATGTTTTACCTAATGCGCGCCACACAACATTGCCTGGTTTATAAAATTCTTTCTTCGTAGGGTCGGCGGCAATCGCGGCGTTGATAGCCTCATTCTGTTTTGCCGAATCGTCCTTGGTAGCCTTCAACGCTTGCATCGAGTCGGTATACAGACTGGTTGTGTTTGCTGAAATCTGTCCAGCTGTTGCGCGCAAGTTTTGAGACAAGCTGCCACCCTCAACTAATGGGACTCCCTTAGTTAGTTGGCAAGTGTTGACGTTCATAGCGTTTGCCTTGGCTGCCGCATCCTGCAGGTACTCGAACAGACTCGCCATTTCCGGCATAGATGACTTGATCGCCAAAAGGAATGCATACCCAAGTGAGGTACCTACGTTTTGCAGCATTGCGGTAAGTGCGGCTTCGTTGATATGAGAAAAAGAGCCAGCCGTGAGGTCGATACCACCACAACCAATATTGAGGGATGGCGCTTGAGCCGTCATGAGTTGGTAATTTTTGACTGGAGTTCTGGCATAAAACCCACCGCCAGAATAGCCGTTCATCGTCTGCCCTTTGTAGGCTGTAGGAGGTGTTACATTGGCAAATCCACCTACACTGTTGAACAAGTCATTCATGCCCGTTCCAACGTTAGCGCTGACGGGCATTGAAAAGATCATTGAAGCAGCTACGGCAATGGCAATTGGTTTCTTACAAAGCATGATTATCCCTTTCACAGTTCGCCGGGTTTGGTTTGAGTCAGCACGTAAATTCGTTCTACAAAATCTTGA
>JBAYKT010000018.1:0-5750 GCA_041664445.1 Patescibacteria group bacterium
AAGACCGACTTAAACGGGGAGGCAAAAAAACTTCTTCTAGGGACTTTCGAGCTAAAAAGCCAGAAAATCCTAGGAAGAACGTTCCTATGCTTGTCGTGCCTGTCCCGTTTAAAACGGCCTTTAAATCTTTTCAACAAAAATCGTCACTCAAAGACGACTTATTAATATAGCATACCATAAATTGTTTGTCAATAGCCTTATACACAACTTATAAACAACAAAAAATCCCGACTACCGGGATTTTTTATTAATGAAACTGTTTCTTTGCTAGCTTAAACTTTTATAACGACCGGTAAAACCATCGGTCGGCGTTTAGTGGAGTTGAACAAAAATTGTCCAATTTCATTTCTGATTTTATTTTTAATATAATCATCGTCAGCCGCGCTGGTTGGATTTTTGTCCTTCACAATTTGTTTAACTTTCATTCTGGTCTTCTCAATCAAATCGCGATTTTCTTTCATGTGCACAAAGCCGCGAGAAATTAAATCCGGATTACCAATAATCGCGCCGGTCTTGGCATCAATGGTGGCAATGATAACAATCATGCCATCATCAGCCATCATGCGCCTGTCGCGCAAAACGATTTCTGAAACATCGCCGATACCGAGACCATCAACCATTACATAATCAGTGTTAGCCTTTTCTTTTAATACCATTGGTTGGCGGCCTTTTTGAAATTTAATAATGTTCCCATTATCAAGTACAAAAACTTGATCTTCACGAAAGCCTTCACGCAGTGCTAACTTTTTAGCTTCCACTAACATGTAATGATTAGCGTACACCGGCAAAAAGTAATCGGGCTTAATTTGTTTTAAGATAGTTTTAATGTCATCAACGTTAGCGTGGCCGCCGGAATGGACATCCATGATACTGCTATGAATAACATGGTCACTTAAACGATAAATTTGATCTTTAACTTTTTGCACCGAACGTTCATTACCGGGAATTACCGAAGAAGAAAAGATAACCACGTCTGATTTCTTGATATTTATATAACGATGATTACCGTTAACAATCCGCGAGAACACGGCATTTGATTCTCCTTGAGCACCGGTACAAATCACCACAATTTTATTCTCCGGATATTTACTAATTTCTTCCACCGGAATTAAGGTGTGTTTATGAGCGGGAATATAACCGAGTTCTTGAGCAATTTTCACATTCATCTTCATGCCATAGCCATCAAGAATTACCTTTTTACCAATTTTTTCGGAATAGGCTAATAGACTGGTGACGCGCTCTAGCTGGGAGGCAAAGGTACCGATAATTACTCTCCCTGGAGCTTCGCTAATTAATTTTTCTAAGTTTCCTTGGCTGGTTTTAATTGGAATTCTTTCTTTAGAATAAGCCACTCCCAAGCTTTCCAACATTAAAATACGAGGGGAGGGAAGTTTAGCCAATTCTTCATAGCCGACAACGCCACCCTCCATCGGGTCGCCTTCAATCATCCAATCTCCGGGATGAATTATTGTTCCGTGAGGAGTTTGAATAATCACGCCGACCGCATCAATAATAGAATGCTCAACTTTAAAAAAGCTGATTTGAAATTTTCCTAAACTTATCTTTTGATCGATAGAATCAATGATAATCGTTTTTAAATTCTTAGTCGTCCCGCGTTTATAGTCCTCCTGACGATGCTTAATCATCGCTAGGGTCAATTTGCGACCGATAATCGGCGGGTTACCTAATTGCTCCAATAAAATTGGGGCAGCGCCAATATGATCAAGGTGGCCATGACTAAAAATAACACCGCGGATATTCTTTTCCTTGCCGCGCAAAGAGGCGACGTTAGGAACAATATAATCAATCCCCGGCATATCTTCATCTGCGAACTGCAAGCCCATATCAAGAATAATGATATCATTATCATATTCAAAAACGGTACAATTGCGACCAACTTCTTCTTGCCCGCCAAGCGGACAAATCTTTAAACCAGAGCCACCCGGGGCGGATTTAAAATTGGAATTAGCGATAAATTTTGCTCTTGGAGCTCTTAATTTAGGCACCGGTTTACCAACAACTGGTGTGGGGGTGCTAGCAACTTTTGTGATTCTGCTAGTTTCGACGCGACGCGAAGAATTACTAACAAAATTCCTTCTCGACGAATCCGTCGGAACATTCTGATTCTTTACAAACATGTGTTTTGTATTAAGTTTTATGAGTTATTTGAACCTAGTTTATTACCAGGTCAATTTTTTATGAGTTTTTATATACCAATCAGAGACATGACTAAAGCGATCGGCCGGCTCAATAATAGTCTGGCCAGAAAAACCTTTAATCTTTTTGCTTTGAACGTAAGTATAGGTTGGCGAATATAAGAAAATAGCCGGAATTTCTGAAGTCACAATTTCTTGAAAGCGCTGATATTTAGCGACGCGATCAGTTTCGGAAACATTACTTTTAGCTTCAGTTAATAATTTATCAACTTCGTCATTACTATAACCGGCAATATTTAATCCCTTGGCGCCGATTTGTGTGGAATGCCAAAATGCGGAAACATCCGGGTCACCGCCAACAGCCTGGCCATAAAGCAGAGCTTCAAAATCACGATTTTTAATAATCGTTGCCGCCTGCTCTAAAGGAATTATTTTTAATTCTACTTGCACGCCGGCAGCGGACCAATCGGCTTGAATCTTATTAGCGACGGCGACATTGCTATTCAAATCAATAACCGTTAACACGATATTCGTTAACTTACCGCTTAAACCACTCTTAGCTTCTTCACTGGAATAATCGTAACGGCTAAGATTGTTATTATAATAGGGGCTATTTTTTAAAATGGGGCTATCGGCTGATTGATAAACGCCGGAAAAAATATCATTAAGCAGCGTTTCCTTATCAATCGCTTTGGCTAAAGAAGCGCGAACGCCTTGATCAGCTAAAGCCTTGTTTTTATCTTTATTGAAAAATACACCGACTATTTGCGGACGCATCAAATCAAACATATTGGCGGAGTCCTTAACCAAAAGCTCGTGGCGCTCATTAAACGGGAGGTAGCTTAAACCGTCGAGTTGATTATTATCAAAACTCTTGATGGCTTCCATATAGTCGGGGAAAAATTTAAAATTAATATTTTTAATGTAGGGTTTCTGGTCGTAGTAATCTTCATTAAACTCTAGATGATATTCCTTCAAATCGCCGCTTTTACTTTTAACTAATGATTTGAATTTATAAGGACCGGAACCAATTGGTTTTAAGTTAAGATCGGTTAAACTAGCGGCATCCGGACTAATGTTTTCCCAAAGACTTTTAGGCATTACGCCGAAGGTTAACATTTCCAAGAAGGGGGCATAAGCTTCCGGTAAAATAAACTTAAGCGTTTGTGCGTCAATCTTTTCCGCATTAACATTTAACAATTCTGTTCTCAGCGGTGAACGATAATTTTCATCCTTTATCAGACTAAAAGTGAAAATAACGTCGTCAGCGCTTACGAGTTCGCCAGTATGCCACTTGGCATTATTTTTTAAAACAACGGTATACTCCTTACCGTCAGCTGAGATTTGATAGCTAGCAGCTAAATCAGGAATAATTGCACCGCTGGTATCATATTTAAAAAGCGAAGAATAAATTAAACGGCTTAAATCATTATCCACATCGCGGCTGGTGGCGTAAAGAGGATTGATAGTTTTTGGATAACCAATAATTGCCTCTGTATAAATACCGCCATCGGCTGGAGTATATTGAAGGTGGCTGCGAACAAAAACTGTTCCTAAATAAATAATATTAATAATCGCTAGAATACCAAAAATTTTAATAAACAAGTATTCTTTCGGATTTAAAAATTTAGGCAGATGTTTAAATTGGCTGCCAGTTGGAATTTTACGTGGAGAGAGGGAATAAACTAATTTTTTGTCTATCTCTGACTGGCTAACGCGCCCCTTTTTTTTAAAAATGCCAAAAACAGAAAGAGCCTGGTACCCCCTTGCAAAATACGAAAAAATTTTAGTTTTCAGTGAAGACACACTTTAAGCTTTAAGCTTTTATCCAAATAGTGCCCAAAGAAACGAGCACAAAAAGAGCTGCTAATATGATGGTGAGGATATGTAATTTCTTTTCGATTCCTCTTTTGGTTAAGTAGACTCCGCCACCACCGCCACCAAAAACCCCGCCGACACCGCCGCCGCGATTTTGTAGCAAGATAGCAATTGTTAAAACAATTGCGATGACCAGTTGAGCTACTTTAAACCAGAAAATCATATATTACTGCTTTATTTTATTTATAATGGCGATAAACGCCTCTTTATTGTTTACGGCTAAATCGGCAAAAATCTTCCGATCGACGGCAATATTGTTCTTTTTTAAAGCATCAATAAAACGAGAGTAAGAAAAACCGTGTTCTCTAACAAAGGCGCTGATTTTAATCTGCCATAAAGAACGCATGGTTCTTTTCTTCTTACGGCGATCAACAAAAGCATGCGCTCCCGCCTTAGTTCTGGCGGTTCTCGCTAATTTGATTAAATTCTTGCGGCCCCATTTATAACCTTTAACGGCCTTTAACAAATTTCTTCTTTTTTTGACATGGGTAGTACCACGTTTTACTCTAGGCATATTATCTAGTAAGAATTAGGATTAATTATAAGGGGTAAGGGCTTTAATAGTTCTCGTTAAAGTCTTGGTAGTGGAAATATCAAGTCTCTTTTGACGACCGACATTGCCGGTTTCGCGAGAATTAAAATGATCTTGACCAGCCTTTCTTTGTGTCAGCTTATCACTTCCAGTCTTTTTGAAACGTTTAACGGTTGCTTTATGCGTTTTTATTTTTGGCATATATTCCAGATTAAAAAAACAGGCAATCACCTGAATTTAGGATTTTTTTACTTTTTATTGATTAGTATTATAGTAAATCTTCCGCCTTGATTTGTCAAGGGCTGTTCAACCTCGGTCTTTAATTCGGTATTGGCCTGTAATTTCGATACGAAACTGCTCATAATTTCCGCGGCTTTGCGTGGATATTGTCTTTCGCGTCCTTTTAATATTAACTCCACCTTTATCTTATTGTCTTTAGCTAAAAACTTTTCTGCCTGATCTTTGCGCATATTTAAATCATGGTCGCTAATTCGGAAAGATAGACGAATATTTTTGGTCTCCACCTTCTTTTGCTGCATCTTCTGCTTGTGAGCCATCTTTTCCTTTTCGTATTTCAACTGATTTAAATTAACAATTTTAACCACCGGCGGATTAGCCTTGGGATTTACCTCCACTAAATCTAAATCGGCATCTTGAGCGAGCTTTAAAGCGGCTTCAATCGTAATTTTACCGATTGCCTCGTCATTTTCATCAATTAAAAAAACTTCCGGCACTTTAATTTGCAGGTTTGACCTAAAAGTCGGTTCCTCTTTTCTTTCTACTCTATGGAATTTGATACGCATGGGTATTTTTACAAGTTTATTATAATTACTTTATATCTTAAAACTAGCTAAAAGTCAAATAAAATCAAGGCTTAAGGGCTCCTCTTGACAGACATTTTTTATTAGTATAAAATGGGGTTATTAAAAATAAAACAGAATAGAAAATAAAAAACAAGATAAATTTTATTATCTCTGTTTTTTTCTGTCTATCTCGGACCTTAAAAAATAAATAGTACCAAACAATCATGGTGATGGTTAATTTTGATGCTAATTGGCATCGATTCGGATAACAAAAATTTTTGTCCGTTTTAAAAACGGAATCTTATATAGAGGATTCGCAAGAATCTTCAAAATTAGAGTCAATCAAATTTTTAGAGAGTTTGATCCTGGCTCAGGATGAAC
>JBAYKT010000019.1:0-5187 GCA_041664445.1 Patescibacteria group bacterium
AAAATAATTTGTGCAATTTTATTATACATAAGCAAAATAAGAAGCCAGAGCGAGTTTAATTTTCGTTTGACTGTTTATGATATATATTATACTATAAATTTATAAATAACAAAATATGTTAAGCTCTCTATTTGGGTCGGAAAGCAGAGCCAAGATACTCAACCTGCTCATTTTTGACCCAGAAAAAAAATATAAGTTGCGCGAGCTAATTAAGGAGCTCGGTCTTTCGACGGCTTCAGCGCGCAAAGAGTTAACTGCTCTAACCGAATTTGGCCTCTTAAAAAGCGAAGATGACGCCTGGTGGGCCAATAAAAACTTCATTATCTTTTCAGAAATTAAAGCTCTGCTCATGAAAGCGCAAATACTTTCCAGCCAAAAATTCATTGATGGCTTAAAAAAAATTTCCGATTTAAAATATTTAGCTTTAAGCGGTGTTTTTACTAGTGATGAAGAAGCTAAAACCGATATTATTATTGTCGGCAGAATAAAGCGCAAACCCTTTTTAAGCCTGGTTAATGCTTTACAAATTGATTTGGGTCGAGAAATAAATTATACCATTATGGACGAGGCGGAATTTTTTTATCGCCAGGAAGTAATGGATATCTTTTTATATAACGCACTCGCGGGCAAAAATATTGTTTTGATTGATAACTTGGCAGCTCTAAAAAAATAAGCTCAAGACTATGAAAGCGACTCGCCTCTTTTTAAAACTAATAAAATATCTGTTTATTGCCGCTGTTTTAGCAATTATCGCATTGATAATTATCGTGGCCGCTTCCTTCAAGGAGCTAAAATCTGCCGCCGCTAGTGGCCTAAGCGCTAAAAATAGCTTAGAAGCCGCGGTCGTTGCCGTTCAAAATAAAAATTGGTCCGAAGCTCAGACTAAAGCGCAGAGCGCCGGTGAAGATATCGATGTAGCGCTAGCTGAATTGGAAAAAGTTAGGAATAAACAAGCATTTAATAAAATTGCTCTATTGCGAAATCAAGTCAATGACTTGGAATATCTTCTTAAAACCGCCGATATTATTAGCCGTTCGCTAACTGGCGCTATTCCACTCGCTGAAAAGTTTTCTGATTTATATTCCGGCGCCGCCGGTTACAACTTTTCTAGTTTAAATGAACAGAAAAAAGCTGATTTTTTTAAACTAGTTAAAGAATCCGAGCCAGAACTTAACGGTTTGCGTGCTAATTTGGACTTAGCCCTCATTAACCTTAATAAGATTCATAAAATTGGTGTTTTATGGCCAATTTATGGGCAACTCAGCGATTTAAAAGTTGAACTAGCGCAAGCTAAAAATTTAATTCAGGAGGCCAGTCCGCTTCTTAAATTATTACCAGCTTTAGCTGGTTACCCTCAAGAAAGCAATTTCTTGATTATTATGCATAATAACGATGAATTGCGTCCCAGTGGCGGCTTTATCGGGGTTTTTGGCTTCTTAAAAACTAAAAATGGCAATATCGCCGACTTGAAAACTGATGACAGCTATCATCTTGATATGCCGGCCGTTGGTAAATGGAAAATGACTCCTCCGGAACCAATCAGTAAATATATGGGGGTCGAGAATTGGTATTTGCGTGATTCTAATTGGTCCCCAGATTGGCCAACTGCTTCTAAAAAAATTCAAGAAATATTTATTGGCGAGAGCCAAGTCGTTGGTGTTAGTGTTCCGACGATTAACGGCGTGATTGGAATTACTCCGGATTTTGTGGCCGACTTATTAAGATTAGTCGGACCGATTACTGTTAAGGGCGAAACTTATACTCCGGAAAATCTACAAGCTTTGCTGCAATACAACGTGGAAGTAGCTTATAAAGAACAAGATATTTCTTCTTGGGACAGAAAGGCTGTCATTAATGAACTTTTAGATGAACTAAAGACTCGACTAATGGCTCTGGAAACAAATAAACTAAGCGAACTGGCTAATATTTTTACCGCGAACATTCAAAGTAAGAATATTCAAATTTATTTTAATGATTCTGGTTCTGAATCTTTGGTTTATGACTTAGGTGCTGACGGCGCGATTAAAAAAAGTGTTAGTGATTATTTAATGGTCGTTGATGCTAATCTCGGGGCGTTTAAAAGCGATTTGGTAGTTAAAAAGGGAATCACTTATAATTTAAAAAACAATGGCGGCGCTCTAACGGCTAACTTAAGTCTAAGTTATCGCCATGAGGGCGGTTTTGATTGGCGGACAACCAGGTACCGCAGTTATACCCGCGTGCTGGCACCTTTGGGAAGCAAACTTATTTCTTTGAAGGGGGACGCTAATACTAAATTAGACCAGGAATCGATTTCCAGCAGTGACGATAATAATTTGCAAAAGACTGTTTTTGGCTTTTTCTTTTCGGTAGAACCAGGGACAGCCGGGGTTATTAATTTAGAATATAGCTTACCCGACAATATCAGCTCCGATCTCAAAGCTAGAACCTATCAACTATTTGTCCAAAAGCAGGCCGGTCGGCGCACCGAATCTTTTAATGCTAATATTAATGGTGAAAGCTATGCGCCTAGCCTAGATAAGGACCTCACAATTATTCCTTAAATATTGACAATTTCTATTTATAATTGTATAATGTTTTATTAAATGGAACATTAACAAAAACAATTATAAAGATGAAAAAACTCAGTAGTTTTAGTTGGATAATCATATTTATCCTGTTTTTTGTAGCTCTTTCAGTCGATGAAATGATGCTGTCTTTAAAGAGCAAAATGAATAAAATCGGGCTTTTCCTGATTTTAATAATTTTATTGCTCATATCCTCCTTTGCTCTTACGGGGCAAACACGCGATGTGGTAAGTCCATATCCGGTAAAAAGTACCGCCTATTGGACCAAGCCAACGATGAGCTTAAACGATGCTCGCAGTTTGGCGCGTCATGATTTTTTGGTTGTTGACTTGGAAAACAAATTCAACAACTACCAAGTCTTGCAAGCGCTCAAAAGTTTTAATCCCGACTTAAAGCTCATCCCTTATTCTAATTCGATGGAAATTCATCTGACTAAGTACAGCGATCGCCCCTGGCAAAATCGTATTATTGACGAAATTGTCACGACACGCACATCTTGGCTTTTAAAGACAATCTCCCCGATTAATTATGAGGGGTTTATTGCGACTTGGGTGGCTAAAATTATGGGCGATCCTGACCGGAAAGAAGATTATGCCAAATTTTGGAGCGGTATGCTGATGCTTAACATGTCTTCAACTTGTCCCCGAATTGACGGACAAAATTATGAAGAGTGGATGGCTCAAAAATTGAATCAAGAAGTTCTAAACGATCCAATTTGGGATGGCTATTTTCAGGACAACGGTACTGGTAATATTTCCTGGACTCATCCTGGAAAAATTGACATTGATGGCAATCAAACAGCTGACAATGACCTTACGGTCGATCGTTACTGGAAAGAGGGAATGACTAATTTTCTCCTTCAAATTAAAAAGGCGCATTCACGTGCCTTTATCATCATTACCAACAAGGGCAGTTTAGACTTTCTAAACATCACTTCCGGCAAATGGTTCGAAAATTTTCCTAATGATTATTTAGGAGATAAATGGGCTAATGGCTGGCGGCAATGTTTGTATAATGCCCAGAAAATGGGGCCTTATGCGGTTTTCCAAGGAAATCGCTCAAACATTGATTTTGTTTTAGCGTCCACACTTTTGTTGGACAACGTTTATTTGGCTATCAGCCAAGATGATGCCGGAATTTTTCCGGAACTCGAAATTGAAACCGGCCAAGCTTTAGGCCGCTATGAAAACAAGAACGGTATTTATTACCGGGAATATGAGAAGGTGACTGTAATGGTCGATCCTCTAAAACAAGTGGGTAAAATAACCAAAAAATAAGCAATGCTCAAAAAGGAGCAAGAAGGCTGTGTTCAAAAGACATGGCCTTTTTTTATTTTTATTTGTCTGTTATCATTTAAATACTATGGATTTATTTGTAATCATCGCCGTTTTAGCCTTATTTGGGCTATTTGTGGCTCAGCCTAAATACGGCCTTTACTTAACTGCTGCCAGCCTACCTTTAATTGGTTGGAATTTTTCTTTGGCTAACTTTGTAATTCCCATTGGTGATTTAGCGGCCTTAATATCACTAGTGGCCTTTTTGACTAGATTAGCTATCGACGCTTTGTTTTCAAAAGAAAAAATAGAACTTCGCTGGCCGCTCTTTTTTCCGTTTTTCCTATTTTTTGTAGCCAGTATCCTCTCGGTCGCTTTTTCTAAAAATCCAGAAATCAGCTTGTATTATTTCTTACGCTGGCCTTTCTTTTTATATTTTGCTTATATTTTTGCGCCGGCCAACATCATCAAGACCCCTAGAGTTTTGAAGACCGCGGTCATTATTGTTTTCTTCAGCGCGATGGCGGTTCTGTTAACCGGTTTTGCTTCACTCTACGGTCAAGATTGGCAAGATAACTTCTTCCGCCTAAAGTCTCTTAATATTGGTGGTATTTTTCCTTTTGGTGAAAATCATAATTTAATTGCGGAGTATTTAAATATTGGCGCCTTCTTTGTTCTTATTTTTAGAGAGTTTATTAAATCGCCGCGAGGGAAGCGCCTGACTGATATCATTTTTGTCCTGACCGCTGTCGGTATTATTATGACTTTCTCGCGCGCCGGCTGGATAACTTTATTTTTACAATCTTTAATTTATTTCTTCTATCGCACCCAGGATAATAAAAAAGAGCGCTTAGCGATGATTATTTTTTCTCTGGCCGCCTTGGTTGTTATTTCGCCCTTGCTTTGGAAGATGAGTGTTTTGCAAGAAAATAATACCAGCTCTACCGAGAATCGCGTTTTGCTAACAGAAATATCCTTGCAAGCTTTTAAAGAAAGACCGCTTATTGGTTACGGCAATGGTGAATTTGTTAATTTGGTGGGTGAAAATATTAGATTCCGTGCTAAATATGGCGAACCACTTGATTCTCATGGCATGCTCCAAAAACTGTTGGCGGAAAATGGCTTAATCGGTTTAGGCGCTTGGCTCTTCTTATTATTTTATTTGGCGCGCACCGCTTTTTTAGCTTTAAGAAAATATTATCCCCAGTTAAAATGGATATTGCCTTTTTCCTTGGCGGCCGGCGGTGGCTTGTTTTTCCAATTTTTTAACACCTCCTATTTTAAAGGACGGGTTTGGCTGCCGATTGTTTTATTTTTAATTGCAATCAAGTTCTCTGATGAGCTTT
>JBAYKT010000020.1:0-4870 GCA_041664445.1 Patescibacteria group bacterium
AATAGTTAGCCTAGATAAATGATCGCTTAAAACAGAATCCGGCTTACAGCTACCCCAATAACACGTGTTTATTATTAATTTAAATATGAAAAAAGCTGAATTATTTTTTTCCACCCTGTTTATTCCGGTTGATTTTGCGATGATTATTTTAGCCGGTTTGTCCGCTTATAATCTTCGTTTTTCCAATTGGACGGTAAGCGTTAGGCCAGTTGTGTTTAATTTGCCGTTTAACGATTATTTCAAATCTTTGCTGATTATCGCCGTGCTTTGGGTTTTTATTTTTGCTCTGGCCGGCCTTTACCAAATCGGCAATGCCCGCAAGCTGGCCTTAGAGTTAAGAAAAGTTTTTCTAGCTTGTTCCACTGGCCTAGCTTTAGTCGCTATTATTATTTTCTTTCAACGGGAATTATTTGATTCCCGTTTTATCGTTTTAGTCGGTTCCGTTCTCGCCTTAATTTATGTCAGTTTAGCACGCTCCTTTATTCGTTGGCTGCAAAGACGACTCTTCGTCTATGGGATTGGCGTCCATAAAGTCATCGTTGTCGGTAATTCCAAGACCGCAGATAATTTAATTGCCGAATTTTCTAGTAATAAGAAATCTGGTTATGAGGTTGCTCGACGAGTTCGAGATTTTTCTCTGGAAACTGCTCAAGAGCTTTTAGAGTTTGTTAAAGAAAAAGAGATTGATGAGATTATCCAAAGTGACCCTAATTTAACCAAGGCGGAAACTCTGCGCTTATATGATTTTGCCAACGACAACCATATTACTTTCCGTTACGTCGCCGATTTGTTAGAAGTTAAAGTTTTGCGCACCGAAGTCGCGGAAATAATTGGCATTCCGATTGTGGAAGTTAAACGCACAACCCTTGATGGTTGGGGTCGGATTTTTAAAAGATTCTTTGATGTTATTTTTTCCAGCTTGCTGATAATTATTTTTTCACCCGTTATTTTATTAACCATGCTGGCTATTAGGCTTGATTCCAGGGGACCGATTTTCTTTTCTAG
This sequence comes from Patescibacteria group bacterium, assembly GCA_041664445.1. Classification (GTDB taxonomy): domain Bacteria; phylum Patescibacteriota; class Patescibacteriia; order Patescibacteriales; family UBA12465; genus UBA12465. The sequence goes on from JBAYKT010000020.1 coordinate 1,006, forward strand.
CCGCGACGATGGCTCTTTCTTATATCGCGTCGGTGAAGGTGGTAAGCCCTTTAAATATTTTAAATTCCGCTCCATGATTCCTAACTCCGACAGCATGCGTTATAAGGAATTAGCCGATCGCAATGTTCGGGCTGATGGCCCAATGGTGAAGATTAAGGATGACCCACGCGTCACGCGCATCGGGCGCTTTATCAGACGTTATTCCATTGATGAGTTGCCGGAATTATTTTTGGTGTTTGTCGGCCGGATGAGCCTCGTCGGTCCGCGTCCACATTTGCCGGAAGAGGTCGCTAAGTATGAAAATTATCATCGCAAGACTTTGACTATCAAGCCGGGGATTACCGGTTTAGCTCAGGTTTCCGGACGCAGCGATTTGTTGTTTGAAGAAGAGGCTAAACTAGATATTTATTATATTGAAAATTGGTCAATGCTTTTAGATATTTCTATTCTCTTTAAAACTCCGATGGCGGTTTTTAAGCATCGGGAAATTGAATAAGCTTATGAAGGTCGCGTTAATACATGATCACTTAGCCCAAGATGGCGGTGCGGAAAAGGTCTTAAAAGTCTTGGCCGACATGTTTAAGGATGCGCCGATTTTTACGCTGCTGTACGAGAAGAAGAATGTTGATAAGTATTTTAAGGACCGACAGATTGAAACCTCGGTTATCCAAAAATTGCCCGGCGGCGTTAAGCATTATCAGTGGTATTTATTTTTTATGCCGATTGCCGTAGAATTTTTTGATTTGCGCGGCTACGATTTAGTCATTTCCGACACCAGCTCCTTCGCTAAAGGAGTGATTACTTCGCCCGATACTTTGCATATTTGCTATTGCCATACTCCAACCAGATATTTATGGAGCGACACTCATCAATATATCAACGAGCTCAATTATAATAAATGGTTAAAGAAAATCATTTCTTTGATTTTGAATCGTTTGCGTCTTTGGGATAGACTGGCGGCTGACAGAGTTGATTTATTCATTGCCAATTCGCAGACTGTCCAAAAACGAATTGCTAAATATTATCGCCGGGAATCCTTTTTAATCTATCCGCCGGTAGAAACTGATAAATTTAAAATTGCAGAAAGAAATGAAAACCAAGAGCCGCCATACTTTTTGGTTGGTTGCCGTTTGGCGCCCTATAAACGTGTTGATATTGTGATTGCCGCTTTTAAAGAATTAGGGTCTGATTATCGTTTGAAAATTTTTGGCGACGGCGTTGATATGGAAAGATTAAAAAGATTGGCTGACGGGGCAGCCAATATTGAATTTTTAGGTCGAATCAGCGAAGAGGCTAAACCCGATCTGTTTGCCGGCGCCCTAGCTTTTATTAACCCCCAAGAAGAGGATTTCGGTATTACTGCCGTAGAATCAATGGCCGCCGGCCGCCCGGTAATTGCTTATCGTAAAGGTGGGGCCACGGAAACGGTTATTGAAGGGAAGACAGGAGTATTTTTTGATGTCCAGACTTCGGACTCAGTAGCTCAAGCGGTTAGAGAATTTCGGGCAGATAATTTTAATCCGCAAGATATAAAAGCTTGGGCGGAAAAGTTCTCGACTGATAATTTTAAAAACCAGATTAGCGAATTTATAAAACGTCATCAGGAGCAATTAAAGTAGCTTATGAAAATTGGAATTGATGCCAGAGTTTTAATGGATAGAAATTATAGCGGCGTATCAGAATATACCGCTAATTTATTATCGGAAATTTTGCGCCAAGACCAAGAGAATCAATATTCTTTATTTTGTAATTCTTTCAAGCATCAAGAAGATCGCTTAGATAAGTGGAAGAGAATCAATAGCAAAGTTATCGGCACTCACTATGCGAACAAGATTTTTAATTATTTTTTACAAAAATGTTTTCAGCGGCCGCGGCTTGATGAAGTTATCGGCGGCGCGGAAATATTTTTTGCTCCCCATCTTAATTTTCTAAATGTCAGTCATAAAACTAAATTAGTAGTCACGGTTCATGACTTATCATTTTTGCGCTATCCGGAATTTTTCAGTTGTCGTAAAAATATTTGGCATAAAGCAATTGGAGTTGCTCGCCTGTTAAAGCGCGCTGACAGAATAGTGGCGGTTTCGGAAAATACGAAGCATGATTTGGTGGAAATTTTAAAAATTGCGGCTGATAAGATTGAAGTTATTTATTCCGGCAACAATTTTTTAGCTGCGCCTTTTAGTGGCAGCGAGAGAGAGGATTTTTTTGCTAAACATAATTTGCGGTCAGGATTTATTTTTTCGGTTGGCAATATTGAACCCCGTAAGAATATTAGCGGCCTGATTAAAGCCTATGAAGATTTAAGAAAACGTCGTCCCGATTTAGAGCCGCAACTGGTTTTAGCGGGGGCTAAAGGCTGGAAGCATCATCAAATATTTAAGACTTGGAAAAATTCCCCCTATCAACAAGATATTAAATTTTTAGGCTATATCAGTTCCTCAGAAAAAGCGACTCTTTTTGCCGCGGCTACCGTCTTTGCTTACCCTTCATATTACGAGGGTTTTGGTTTCCCGCCGCTTGAAGCTTTGAGCGCGGGCGTGCCGGTAGTTTCTTCCAATATTTCCAGTTTACCGGAAGTGCTCGGCGACGCTGCTTTGTTAGTGAACCCTTTTAGGGCTGAAGATATCTCCGAATCTTTGGAATTAATTTTAACGGACAATAATCTGCGCACCAATTTAATAGCTGCCGGCAAAAAACAGGCCACGCTGTTTAGTTGGGAGAAAGCCGCGCAACACTATTTAAAATTATTTAAAGAATTAGATGAAAAAAAATAATATAAAAAAGAAAAAAGTTTTAGTTGGAATGTCGGGTGGAGTTGATTCCTCAGTCGCCGCTCAACTTTTAAAAAATCAAGGCTATGAAGTAGCCGGAATTTTCTTGCATTTCTGGAAAGATGAATCAGCTGGCGCCAAAGCTGATAATCGTTGCTGTTCTTTAGAATCGCTTATGGACGCCAGAAAAGTAGCGGCTAAAGTCGGGATCCCGCTTTATACTTTTGATTTTTCCGCGCCTTTTAAAAAAGCGGTGGTTGATAATTTTTTAAACGAATATGCAGCTGGCAGGACGCCAAACCCTTGCGTGGTTTGTAATAAGCAAATTAAGATTGGACGTTTATTAAAATACGCGCGCCGTTTAGGCTATGATTATGTGGCTACCGGACATTATTTAAATATTAAAAAAGTCGGTCAGTCATATCAGTTGTTTAAAGCCAAAGATAAGCTTAAAGACCAATCATATTTCCTTTATACTTTTTCTCAGGATGAGCTCGCGCATTTACTATTTCCGCTCGGAAGCTATAAGAAGCCGCAAGTGCGCAAGCTGGCCGCTAAACATAGCTTGATGGTGGAATCAAAAGCCGAAAGCCAAGATATTTGTTTTCTATCCGGCCCGCATAATGATTTTTTAAAAAAATATTTAAAGTTAACGCCGGGACCGATTAAACTTTTAGAAACTGGTAAAGAAATTGGCATCCATCAAGGCTTACCCCTTTATACTATCGGCCAGCGGCGGGGAATTGAAATTGGTGGCACCGGTCCCTATTATGCCGCCAAATTAGATTATCGTCACAATATTCTTTATGTTGTTAAAGAATGGAATCAGGAAGTTTTGTATAAGAAAGAATTGGTGGCTAAAAAAGTAAATTGGCTTAGTGGGGTGGCGCCGAAAAAAACTTTAAAATGCCAAGCGGTAATTCGTTATGGCCACAAAGCGGTTGCTTGTTTGGTTTCGGCTAAAAATAAAAATGAATATTTAGTAAAATTTTCTCGTCCTCAAAGAGCGATTACCGCTGGCCAGAGCGTAGTTTTTTATGATAAAGAACGAGTGCTGGGCGGCGGCCTAATAAAGTGATATAATCCTTTTCATA
>JBAYKT010000021.1:0-4524 GCA_041664445.1 Patescibacteria group bacterium
ATCCGGCGCCATAATTTTAATACCCATATTACGGCATTCTTCAATTTCAATCGCTACTCGATCGCTATCGCCTTGATCAGAAGTCAAAAGCGCCGCCATAAATTCCACCGGCCAATGGGCTTTTAAATAGGCGGTCTGATAACCAATCATGGCATAACAGGCGGCATGGCTACGATTAAAACCGTAACCGGCGAAAGGCTCAATAAATGAAAAAACTTTTTCCGCTAATTCCTTATAAACACCGTTCTTTACGCACCCTTCCACAAATTTTTCTTTCTGTTCAGCTAAAAGCGAAGCGATTTTTTTACCCATCGCTTTTCGTAAAACATCAGCTTGACCCATCGTAAATCCCGCCAAGTCGCGCGCAATTTGCATAACTTGTTCCTGATAAATCGCCACGCCATAAGTATTTTCTAAAATACCTTCCAACTTGGGATGCAGATAGGCTACTTTTTTAGTTTTGTGCTTTCCGGAAATATAATCAGGAATCCATTCCATCGGCCCGGGACGATATAAGGCAACCATCGCAATAATATCTTCAAATACGGTCGGCTTAAGTTCACGTAAATATCTTTTCATGCCCGATGATTCAAATTGAAAAACACCGGTCGTTTCCCCGCCCTGAAAAAGCTTATAGGCATCAACGTCATCGAGCGGAATCTGGTCAATATCAATCTCCAGGCCTCTAGTATTTTTGATAATTTTTAAAGCCGATTCAATAATTGTTAAATTTTTCAAACCCAAAAAGTCCATTTTAAGTAATCCCAAATCTTCAACCGGATGCAAAGAATATTGCGAAATAATACTTTCATCAGCTGAAGACGCTTTTTGGATGGGCACGTATTCGGTTAGTGGCTCTTTGGTAATCAAGACCCCGCAAGCATGCGTGGAAGCATGGCGAGCGACGCCCTCTAATCTTTTAGCATAATCCAAAATCCTTTTGGCGGCCGGTTCATTGGCATACATTTCTTTTAGTTCCGGCACCGTCTTTAAAGCTTCATCCAGCTTAGTAAACATCGGAATGCTTTTGGAAATCTTATCACAATACTCATAAGGCTCATCCAATACGCGGCCAACATCACGCACTGCCGCCCGCGCCGCCATCGTTCCGAAGGTAATGATTTGCGCGACATGGTCATGGCCGTATTTTTCTCCGACATAATTCAAAACTTCACCCCGGCGAGTATCGGCAAAATCCATATCAATATCAGGCATGGATATTCTTTCCGGATTCAAAAAACGTTCAAACAATAAGTTATATTTTAAAGGGTCAAGATTAGTAATTCCGGTTAAATAACAAACCAAAGAACCGGCAGCGCTGCCTCTGCCTGGGCCGACGACAATTTTATTATCTTTAGCCCAGTTGATAAAATCAGCGACAATCAAAAAGTAAGACGGCCAACCCATTTTGGCAATCACGGACAATTCATAATCTAAACGTTCGCTCACCGGGATTAAATCGTCAGCTTTGGCCCCGGGATAACGTTTTAAAATTCCCTCTTCGCACCATTTTTTTAAATAAGAATTACCGTCATAGCCATTTGGCACTTCAAAATGCGGCAACTGAATATTACCGAGCTCAATTTCCACATTGCACATCTCGGCAATTTTCAAAGTGTTGGCAATCGCTTCTGGAGTATCTTTAAAAGCGGCAATCATTTCCGCGTTGGAGCGCATAGAATAATCCCCATAGCCAATCATTTTCATTCTATCGGTATCGGAAATTTTCTTTTTATTTTGCAGGCATAATAAAATATCCTGAGCTTCGGCATCTTCTTTTTTAAAGTAATGAACGTCGTTAGTGGCAATTACCGGGACCCCAAGCTTTTTAGAAAATTTGAGCAGTTCTTCGTTAACCCTGGCCAGCTCCGGAATTTCCGGATGATCCATTAATTCTAAATAAAAATTATCTTGCCCAAATAAATTATTATATTCTTTGATTCGCTTTTCCGCTTCCACTAAATTATCACCCAATATTAAACGCGGTATTTCTCCGGCGAGACAGGCTGTGGATGCGATTAAACCCTCATGGCACTCGCTTAAAAGCTCCCAATCAATCCGCGGCTTATAATAAAAGCCCTCAACATGAGCTTTGGAAACTAGTTTAATTAAATTTTTATAGCCCGCATTATTTTTAGCCAGTAAAAGTAAATGAAAGCGCTTGGCGTCTTCTCTGGTATTCTTGTCAAAACGTGAACCAGGAGCTAAATAGCATTCAACCCCGATAATCGGCTTCACACCGGCTTTTTTAGCCTTCTGGTAGAACTCAATGACGCCATACATCGTGCCGTGGTCAGTAATTGCGACAGCCGGCGAACCCTGTTCTTTGGCATAGTTAACCATCTCGTCAATCTTGGTTAGACCGTCGAGCAAAGAATAGTGGGTATGGTTATGGAGGTGGACAAAAGACATTTATTTTTAGTTTAACTTCTTTTTATTTTAGTATAGGTCCAAGATATTAGCAAATAAAAAAGGAGTTCCGAAAAACCCCCTAATATTCACTTTCTAACAGTCAAAACGACTAAACAGAGGAAGCCGGTTGCTAAACCGACAAGAATGCAATTTAACCAAGGATATCCATCCTGGTAGTGGGTAATTAGAGTAACCACAAGGGCGACAACAATCGAGATTGTAAAATTAACTCCTTTTCCGGCGATACCTTTTTCCATCGTATATAGTTTTTTGATTAATACTAAAAGAACAATTTAATATTAAACTATACACTATTTTCTTATTTTTGTCAATATTTGCCCCAATTCTTCATCACTATAAAAATCAATAATAATTTTACCTCCCCGCCCCTGTCTTTTTATTTCCACCTTAGTGCTTAATTCCTCGCTTAATTCGTCTTCTTTCGCTTGGTCAAAATAGTCTTTATTTTTAGCGGCCTTAGTGCCTCCTAAACGTTTTATTTCTTTATCAGTTTGGGCGACCGTCAAATCATGGCGCAAAATTTTCTTTAACATCACTAGTTGCTTATCATCGCCATCGATACCTAATAAATATTTAGCATGAGCCTCACTAATTTTTCCAGCATCCAGAGCGTCTTGAATTTCCGGAGGCAAAGATAAAAGGCGCAAAGCATTGGCCACGCTAGAACGCGCTTTACCAACTTTTTTAGCCGCCTCTTCCTGGGTAATATTAAATTCATCAATTAAACGTTTATAAGCACGCGCGGTTTCCAGGGGGTTTAAATTTTCACGCTGTAGATTTTCAATCAAGGCGACTTCCAATTTTTTTTGTTCGGTTTCTTCACGAATAATAACCGGCACAGTTTTCAAACCGACTAAACGGGCGCTGCGTAATCGGCGCTCACCGGCAATCAGTTCAAAACGATCGCCCTTCTTCGTCGCAATAAGCGGCGAAATAATTCCATGTTCTTTAATCGATTCCGCTAAATCATTTAAGGCGCCATCGGCAAAATTGGTACGCGGCTGCTGCGGATTGATATCAATTTTATCGGGACTAATTTTTAAAATCCGCTCATTATCTTGCAAAACAACCGTATCCTCGGTTAAACCGCGATTATCTGATTGAAAAGGATTCTGACCATAAGTCATGGTTTTTTTAGGGATGAGCGAACCGAGTCCGCGTCCTAGTCCTTGCGCCATATAAAATATAATTAACTTTTATTTATCAAAACTTAAAATTTCTCTAGCTAGATTTTCATAAGCCTTTCCGCCCTTAGATTTCGGATCATAATGTAAAATTGAGCGACCATAGCTTGGAGCTTCCGCTAAACGAACCGTCCTCGGAATAATTGAACGAAAAATGCGATTAGGAAAATATTTATACAGTTCTTCCATGACTGATTCCGATAATTTATTACGTCGGTCGAACATGGTAATCACGGCTCCCATAATTCCCAGTTCCGGCTTTAAATTGTTTTGCACTAAATTAATCGTTTCCAATAATTGACTTAAACCTTCAAGCGCAAAATATTCGCTTTGAATCGGAATCAAAACTTCGTCAGCAGCCACTAGACTATTAATGGTCAAAAGTCCTAATGATGGTGGACCGTCAATAATAATATAGTCAAAATCTTTTTTACTTTCTTCAATAATGTTAGCCATCCGAAATTCACGATTGTCCATATTAACCAATTCAATCCCCGCCCCCGCTAAAGCCAAGGTGGCCGGCGCAATTTTAAAACCGGATTGCATAGTACGCTTGATTATCTGATGAAAAGGTTTCTCGCCGATTAAGGCCTCATAGATGCCAAATTCTAAATTACGATGGTCTATGCCTAAACCGGAGGTGGCGTTAGCTTGCGGATCAACGTCAATAAGCAGCACCTGTTTGCCTAGGTGCGCTAAATAAGCGCCTAAATTGACAGCAGTCGTGGTTTTGCCGACGCCGCCCTTCTGATTAACAACCGCAATGACTTTTCCCATAATTATTGGTAATATTTGTATAATGTTATTATATATTAAAGCTTTCCTTTTGACAATTGGAAATTAATTTATTATACTAAACTTCGTGAATAATAGCCGCGATGGTGGAACTGGTAGACACGCACGACTC
>JBAYKT010000022.1:0-3536 GCA_041664445.1 Patescibacteria group bacterium
CCAGAAACTGAAATCAAAAGGGTCGAATATTTGTTAAATAATCGACCCAGGAAAGTCTTAAATTATTGCACGCCTCAAGAGGTTTTTAACCGAGGTGTTGCACTTACTTATTGAATGTGCGATAGATTAAGGAAACCTTCTTATTATTGATTTTTAATTCTATAATCATCAATCACCCGCTGATAAACCTTTTGATAGCCGGAAACCATTTTTTCTATGCTGAAAAGTTTTTCAACCCTTTCTCTCGGCGCCCTTCGATTAATTTTATCTATGTTTTTTATAGCTTTAACCATCCCCTTAACGCTATCTACCACGTATCCGGTTTTCTTATCCGAGATAACCTCTGATACAGCGCCATTTTTCCAACCGATTACGGGTGTGCCGCACGACATAGCTTCAATCATGACATACCCAAAATGCTCATTAACCTGAGTAGGAAATAATAAGGCGGTAGCATTCCTTAAATACTCTATCTTCTGTTCAAAATTAGCTTCGCCGACATATCTAACAGTTGTTCCATCAATATATTTTTCTATCTTTTCATGCCAATATCCCTCATCTTGGTAACTATATCCGGCAATAATCAATTGCATGCCAGCAGCTTTAGCCGCTTCAATCGCCAAATGTACGCCTTTTTGCTCAGTCACTCGCCCCAAATAGAACAAATAAGGTTTTGGTTTAGGATTAAATGAAAAAATCTCAGTATCAACGCCATGGTAAATATTGCCAACCCAATCCAATTTGGGCAAACTTTTTCTTTGGGCTTGAGAAAAAGATACATACCTTACATTTTGGAAATTATTCATTATCTTATACAAATTATCATCAATCGGAAAATGCACTGAAGCGATAGTTGGCGTTGATACTAAAGAAGAAAAAAATCCATGGGTTATATTGAAATGAGAGTGGATGATATCAAAATTTTTGGCAGAACCATAGCATTTGGAAGATAAAAGTTGGGTATAATATTTTCTAATGTCTTCTTTTAGATTAAAGACCGAGGCTTGATCATTCAATACCGATTCTATCTTACAATCCACTTTTGATTTTGGGCTGGCAAAAAGAGTAACTTCATTTTCTTTAGCTAAGCCATTACAAAGCCAAGCAACATGAGAATAAATGGCGTGAGATGAATTCGGTTCCGTGTTATAATAATTTAGTGATAGTTGAGCAATTTTCATATTATTTTTGTGTTACTTTTTTAAATATTTCCAGATACTGCGCTAAAATTAAATTCGGATCATGTTGCTTCATTAAGTGTTTAAAAAATGCTACTGGCGGTTTTTTATCCAAGATTTTCTTAATTTTTAAATGGGCTTTTGCCGGATTAGAAAAATCACAAACTAGATAATCTAATTTATTTTTCTTATAGTCTTCAACAAAACCTACATTCGGAGAGATAGCTGTCGGCACTCCAAGATATGCAGCCTCTAAAACTACTGTTGGTGAGACATCAAATCTTGATGTTAAAACCATAAGATCCATTTGTCTATAAAAATCATAAAGTTTTCTTTTGGAACGCGGACTTAAAACCTTAATTAGCTTTCGATATTCATTTTTGAACTCAATATTCTTGTTAGTATCAGGAATAGATGTAATAGCGTAAAAATCCCAATTTTCTTTTTGTTGTTTTGCCATTTTGACTAGTGCCAGATAATCCTCATGACGCTTGATGCCATCCCATCTAGCCACTAAACCAATTTTTAATCCATCTTTTTTAGCTCTATTTTTTTTGCGAAAAGGGATAGTAAAAAATGGCAAGGGAACAATTATAGCTTTGTTTTTATCAACCTTAATTGTAGTTTGTTCATATCTTTTTTTTGAAAACTCATTTAAAAATATTTCTATGTTACTATACTTCGAAAAATCAGCTTCCATCTTGATAAGTTGTTGTTCTTTTTTCTTATTTGTTAATCCTCGTTCATAAGCGGTCTTTGCCTCCATTGCCATAATTCCAGCATGTTGAGTAACTACTGGAATATCCAACCTCTTAGCCGCCTTTAAAATAATCCAAGGTTTGTAATAACAGCCATTTAAAAAGACAGCATCGGGATTGATTTTTTTCATTACTATTACCATCTCATCAATCACCTTCTCAAATGCCTTTTCTAAAGTATGATTTCCAACACCCACGCTATTAAATATAGCACTAGGAATCAATAACTTATAAAATAATTTTCCGGATGAACTAATAATTTTCCGCGTAAAAATCCGTTTAGCCATTTTATCACCATCAATAATAATTCCTGCCCAAGAATGCTCCTTGGCAAGCAGATAATCTGAAAACAACTCAGAAAAATTCCCCGTTCCGCCTTCCGAGACTTTGGAATTTTTTTCTACATTACTAAGATAATCATTAGATAAAATCAACATTCTATTTTTGGTATTTATTAATAGATTCTCTGATGGCGGCAATCGCCTCAGCCTTATCGCCGAATTCATAAACCTTGCTCCATCTGTCCTTTTCCGTTTCCTTGTAATGCTTAAAAAATAAACTGATTTTTTCTTTCATCGGCAAAGTCAAATCCGTCAAATCATTAATCCGGCTGTAATTTTCATCGGTTTCATTTACCGGCACGACCAGTATCTTATTGTCTCGGCCGTGTTCATCCGTCATTTTCAGTATCGACACCGGACGGCCAACCGCGATTCGGCCCTTTGCCAATATTTGATTCGACAGGATCATCGCGTCTAAGGCGTCGCCGTCATCGGCCAAAGTTTCGGGAATGAAACCATAGTTAAAAGGAAACGGCAAAGTCGTCGCCAACACTCGTTCCGCTTCCAACGAATTAGTCCGCGGATTGAGCTCAAACTTTTTTATTTCACCTAGGGGTATCTCCACTAAAATATTCAATTCTTCCGGCGCCTTGTCGCCGATTTTTGGCTTGTTAATGCTCATAATGACAATCGACGTTAATATAAAAATATTAGCATTTACCGCGATTTTAAGCAAGAAAAAAGCCGCTGACAAAAGCGGCGCTGACAAACGTACTACCTATTGCAAATCAGAAAAGATCAATCTCTCTGCGGGCTCGTTCCAGCCTGGCTTGTAGAACCTTGGCCTTAATTGCCGCAACTTCTTCCTTGCTGATTTCTTCACCAAGGACAGCACACTGACAATGAGAGCGGCAAATCCTATAATCTTCAACACACACCAACAGATCGCACAAGGCGTAAGGATCACTGCTCTCGTTTATTTCCCTGACCTTATAAATATAAAGACAACCAAAAAGCTTGCTCAGATAATACTTGCCAACCTCAATCGCCGAAGTGCTCATGAATTTCCCCTTGCTGATTGTTGTTGCGCAAAGTCCATTACTGACTCGATTGCTTTCATCCGGCCCTGCGCCTGATTAATATCAGTAATGACTTTTGACGCCACAGCCGCGGTCTCGCGCAAAGCATCATTCAAATCGCCTCTCAAAAGAATAAAATCACGATTAGTCGGAGAATGCGCGAATTGATGCAATTTCAAACCGGTAAAACGATTACCCCATTCCCGATACAACCGATCAACGACCGCTCCGCAACATTCC